>JAILJC010000029.1 GCA_024694965.1 Lachnospiraceae bacterium | reverse complement strand
CTCAACGTCCAGCCTGTCGGAAGCAAGTTCAAACGCATTCCTGTTCTTAACGCCGGTAAGTCCGTCAGTATTAGCTTCGCGCAGAGCCTTTTCAAGCTGGATAGCCAGGTTGTTGCTCTGTTTCCTCATTGAGGTTATCAGTGTCTTTACAAGCTGCGTAACATTAACGGGCTTGGATATATGATCGTTCATTCCCGCATCAAGCAGCACCTTTATATCATCTTCGTTGCTTCCTGCGATCATGGCGATTATCGGTACGGTCTGGGCATCACCGCGCTGCAGCGCCCTTATCTCCTTAACGGCAGCGACACCGTCAAGCATGGGCATCGCAACATCCATAAGGATCGCATCTATGCTGTTTTCTTCCGAGGACTTGAACAGGCTCAAGGCCACCATGCCGTTTTCGGCAGGGATGACCTCTGCGCCTTCAGCAACCAGCATGGTCCTTGCGATCTCCATATTAAGCTCATTATCTTCGGCAATGAGTATACGCGAACCCGCCAGCCTGAAGTTGCCCTCGATATCCTCCTCCACTGTTGCGGTCCTGTAAACGTCAAGCGGAAGCCTGATCGTAAATTTCGTTCCCTTTTTAAGTTCACTCTCAACAGTTATGGTTCCGCCCATAAGTTCAACATAACGTTTGGTGATGCTCATTCCTATGCCGAGCCCGCCTTCTGCTATGTCGGTATCGCTCTCCCTTGTAAAGCTTTCAAAAATATGGGAAACATACTGTTCGCTCATTCCCACGCCGGTATCCTCGACCTCAAAGTAGTATACCGCCCTTTCATTTTCATCTTCGGGAGCTATATCCTCATATACCCTGAAAGTAACGGTACCGCCGGGATGGGTGAACTTAATCGCATTGTCCACGATATTAAGGATCGCCTGACGCAGGTGAAGTTCGTCTGCAATAACATTCGGATGGAGCATAAGACCCGTATCGTTAACAAACGTAATTCCGGCATCACCTATGGGGCCTTCGATAAGCCCCGCACAGTTATGGGCGAAATTGGCCATGTTTACCGGTGCATTCTGGATCCTCACCATGCCGTTCTCGCCGCGTCCGAGTGTCAGCACGTCGTTGACAAGTTCGAGAAGGATCTGGGCCGTCTGGTCTATCTGATCGTAATAATCAGCCCTTCCTTTGTCTATATTCCTGTTTCCCTGCTCCGTAAGCCTTATTATCTTATTGATGGGAGTCCTTATGGCGTTCGACATGCGGGCAAGGAATACGTTCTTGGCATTGTTTGCTTCCTGTATCTCCCTGTTAGCCTGCATAAGCTCATCCTTCTGCTCGGTAAGCTTTTCGTTGAGCCTTTCAAGCTGTTTTCCCCTGGCAACGCTCCTGCTGTTAAGCTTCATAAGCAGAAGGATCGTTGCAAGAAGAAGCGTGCCGAAGCTGTAGGTCAGAATACGCTGATACCTGACAGACATCGCAAGCGAACCGGATATCGCATTGTATCTTTGATTGATATCTGCTATCTCCTCATCAACAAAGGCATCCGAATTATCATATATTCTTGTTTTGGAATTTTCGTATGAATTGCTGAAAACGAGGGTGCGCGCCATCTCAAGCTGTTCCTGCGCAGTGACGCTTTCCTCATAAGGATCGAACTCATAATACAGTATCTCATCGGGAAGGTCGTCCGAAAAGTAACCGTTCGCAAGCGCCGTTAACGCCATCGCGTGATACTCTACCTGCATCAGCTCATCCGAAACGACCTTTGCCTTTGCAAGCTTGGTATTTGCATCGGCTGTCGTATCTATCTCCGCAAGCATCATCATGGCCTTTTCGCGGTGCCTGTCCTGTTCGGTCTCCTTAAAATACGCATCCATGCTTTCACGGTCGCCCGTGATGACAAAATTACGGCAGCTTTCGGTAAGGATATCCGAACCGGCCCTTAAGTACCTCGCAACCTGGACATAAACTATATGATCATCCTGAAGATCGATAAGCTGCCTGTTATATGCCGAAATATTAAGCGTTTCACGCACCAGCATAAAACCGATTGCAACACACACCACGCTTAAAAAGATGGCAAAGCTCATAAGTAAATTGCCGGACTCGGTTTTTCTGCTCATGCTTTAAACTCCAATACTATCGCACTCCTGGGACCCATCGTATAATGACGCGACTCAAGCCTTCGCCGTTTGATGACCGGATAGGCATAGGTATCAACCACAAGGTCCCACCTGTCCCTTCCGGGTATGTCGGGGATCGTGATCTCTATAGGTTCCCAGTATGTATTAAAACAGGCATATACGATATCGTCCTTTCCCGATACCTTGCCCGCATACATGACGCCGACCTGCTTGCTCTCCCACGAATATCCCTCCATCCAGGCCCTGTATCCGTGAGTGCTGACCTTTGGTACATTAAGTGATGCCTTTGGCTGGTTCCTCCTTATGACGACATGCTTGTTCCTGAACCCTATCATATATTTAAATACTTCATATATGTCCTTGTTATTGGACAGATTGTTCCAGTTAAGCCAGGACACCTCATTATCCTGACAGTAAGCATTGTTGTTGCCGTACTGGGTATTGCCGAACTCATCACCGGCAAAGAACATCGGCGTTCCACGGCTCATCATCAAAGCTACGACCGCATTCATCACCATCCTGTGCCGAAGCTTCCTTATCTCCGGATCATCCGTCGGTCCTTCCGCACCGCAGTTCCAACTGTTATTGTCATTAGCGCCGTCGGTATTATTCCAGCCGTTTGCCTCGTTGTGCTTCTCATTATATGAATAAAGATCATACAGGGTAAATCCGTCATGGCATGACATGAAATTGACCGAGGCATTTCTTCCGCCGATATCATCGGGATAGAGATCGTTCGATCCGGTAAGCCTTGTTGCCGCAAGCTCCGCCATGTTGTCATCACCGCGCAGGAACCGCCTCATATCATCACGGTACATCCCGTTCCATTCGGAAAAACGGTTCCATGACGGGAACTTTCCTACCTGATACAGGCCGCCGGCATCCCACGCCTCGGCTATGAGTTTCATGTCGCCCAGGACCGGATCGAATGCAAGGCTTTGGATAAGAGGAGGCCTGCTCATCGGAGTCCCGTCTTCGTTGCGTCCGAGTATGGCCGCAAGATCGAACCTGAAGCCGTCGACCCTGTAGTTTATCGTCCAGTGCCTTAAGCACTCACGCACCAGATGCTGTACTATCGGATGGTTGCAGTTAAGTGTATTTCCGCAGCCGCTGAAATTGTAATACTTACCGTTGGGGGTAAGCATGTAGTAAATATTGTTATCAAGGCCCTTGAATGAGAAAAACGGGCCGTTCTCGTTTCCTTCTCCTGTATGATTGAACACTACATCCAAAATGACTTCTATTCCGTTGTCATGCAGTTCCTTAATGAGCTGCTTAAGTTCGTTGCCCTCGTGATTGTATTCGTCACTGTGGGCATAAACCGTGTTGGGCGCGAAAAAGCAGGTGGTATTGTAGCCCCAGCATTCGAGCAGCTTCTTTCCGTCAACTTCACGCATATTGTGCATCTCGTTAAACTCAAACACGGGCATGAGCTCAACGCAGTTGATCCCTAAGTCCTTAAGGTACGGTATCTTTTCCCTTATACCGTCAAATGTTCCGGGATGTTCAACACCCGAAGAAGGATCTATCGTAAAGTTCCTTACATGGAGTTCATAGATGATAAGATCCTGCATCTTTATATGGGGCGAAGCCTCGGCACCCCAGTCAAAATCATTCCTTACAACCCTTGCCTTGAAAAACTTGGCATCTGAAAACTTCGCGCCCCAGACACTCTGTCCTGCGACAGCGCGCGCATAGGGATCCAGAATATACTGCTCATTGTCAAACAAAAGTCCCTTTTCAGGATCATAAGGGCCGTCAAAACAATAGGCATACTCGATATCGGATATGTCAAGGTCAAAGATAAACATCGAAAACACCTTGCCTATCCGGTAATTATCGGGATATTTAAGCCTTGCGAAAGGCTTATCCGAACGGTGTTTGAAAAGACACAGCGTGCAGCCTGTCGCATTTACGGAATAAACCGTAAAGCTGACCCCGCCCGACATATAATTGGCTCCCACCTTGTCAAAAAGACCCGGCCTTACCTTAAAGCCGGCTATTGTATCTATGGGTTCCCAACGTTGTACTACCGCTCTCTGCTGATGGATCATGTCTACTCTCCTATTACCTGGTTCCTTCCGCCTTCTTTAGCCTCATAAAGCCTTGCATCGGCATTGTTTACATTCTCATCGAGAGTAAGCTCGGGGCGTCCCTGTGCGACACCGAAAGACATCGTGACCGAATGGAACTGTCCGTCGTGTTCGACAAGCCTCTCCCTTACGGCATCAAGTATCTTTTCACATGCAACCGTTGCAGACATTCCGCTTATGTTCTCAAAAACCATCAGGAATTCCTCGCCGCCCCACCTTGCGGCAAATCCGTAACTCCTCATATGCTCGCTGAGAGTTTTTGCGACTTCAATAAGTACCGCATCACCGCAGTCATGTCCGTACTTGTCGTTAAACTTTTTGAAGAAATCGATATCACCGATCGCAACGGAATAAGGAATACCCTTATTGATAAGATCCTCAAGCTTTTTGCCTCCGTACCTTCGGTTGTATATGCCGGTAAGTGCATCCCTCTCAATAAGCTTACGCAGGGAACTGCGCAGCTTGTTTGTAAGCCTGCCCATCTCTCCAAGCTCGTCTGACCTTGATATAACGACAGGATCGAGCTCCGTACTCAGATCGCCGCTTGCGATCTCCGAAAGGAATTTCATGATCTTTTTGATTATGGAGATTATCCCTGACGAAAAATGCATGATGGCCCATGCCGTTATAAGAAGAGCAATAAGCATTATAAGGATGTTCCTTATTACCGAACTCCTTACCATAGCCGCAACTCCCTGTGCGGGAGTTGCGGTACCTATCATACCGAGGCATGTCAGCCCGTCCTTGCTCATTATCGGCATATAATAAGCAAAATACTTACCGTTCCCTATGTAAACATTGTTGTAAAACCTGCTGGTCCTGCTGCCTACCACTGTATTTAATATCGTGGCATTGGCACCGGTGTTTACGAACCTGTTGCCGTCCTTGTCAGAGATCGTCGTAAGGACACGGGTATCGTAAAAGAACATCGAGATCTCTACATCCGTATCCGCCTTTATGTTGTCAAGAAGTGTACTGTCGTTGCTGAGGAACGTATCGCCCTTGTAGAACTCCACATTTCCGTCAACTATCATAACGTTATAGTCACCGTCATAGGAAACGTCATAAGCCGCAAGCACCGTGACTCCGACATTCCTTAAGTTATCGCTGACTTCCGTCTGTATATTCCGGGTAAGCGTGATCGAACTGTATATCATCAGGACAATACCGAATAAAGAAAGCGGCAGCAGTGTGATATACAGGAATGTTCCGTATAAACTCCTTGAGCCTTTGATCTGTTTGATATGAACAAGTTTCATATAAGCACCTCATCAAAGAGTATACCATATACAGGCCGTTTTTTACAGATTTATCGTGCTAAAAATGTCAGATTATTGACTAAAAACGACAAAGAAGGCTATACTATAAAAGCTGTATTGATGATTCACTTCAAAGACAGGGCAGATGGACAGGTTAACAAGTTCGGAAAAAAAGGTCAGCATCCTTTTACTGGCTACGCTCACATGCATAGCCACAATGTTAATAAAGCTTCCGACTCCGGGCGGCGGATACGTCAATCTCGGTGACGGATTCGTGCTCGCATCCGGCATATTGTTCGGGCCCGTATACGGAGCACTGGCCGCAGGGACCGGTTCATCGCTTGCCGATCTCATTAACGGCTATTCCCATATGGCACCCGCCACTTTCATAATAAAAGCCATTACGGCCACCATTGCGGCCATATGCTACAGGCTCATTACCAGGCATCATATCTCCGAGCGCTACTCCTATATCAATGTATCCATTGCCGCAGCTGCCGGCGAAGCATTCATGATCATCGGATATGCGGTGTACAGGATATTTATGCTCATATACGAAAGCGGCCGGTTGAACCGTACAGTGATCCAATCAGCCGCCTTATCTTCGGCAAAAGAACTTCCTTATGATCTTCTTCAGGCTGCCGCAGGCATCATGATCACCATTGTCATGACACCGCTTCTTGCCCGTCTTATAACGCGCAGCAAATGATCCCTTTTATCATCAGAGTGCTTTCGCGGTAAGTTCTCCGCCTTCCACATCTATAAGTATATTGTCTCCTTCGCCCACATTACCGCTTAATATAAGCTTGGCACTTAACGTCTCGACGGTCTTTTGCAGATATCTCTTAAGCGGCCTTGCACCGTATACGGGATCATAACCGCCGTCTATTATATATGCCTTTGCCTCATCGCTTAACTTGACGGTAAGGTTTTTATCGGCAAGCCGCCTGTTAAGGTCATCCGTGAGCAATCCCACTATGCTTCCGATATCGTCCTTTGTAAGCGGTTTGAACATTATCGTTTCATCAAGCCTGTTTAAGAATTCGGGCCTGAAATGATCCCTCAGATCATTAAGCACCATTTCCTCCGCCTGTGCTTTTATATTGCCGTCCTCATCTATCCCGTCAAGCAGGTACTCGGACCCGATGTTGCTGGTCATTATAAGTATCGTATTCTTAAAATCTACGGTCCTTCCCTGAGAATCGGTAATGCGCCCGTCATCGAGCACCTGGAGCAGCACGTTGAATACATCCGGATGGGCCTTTTCAACCTCATCGAACAGTACTACGGAATAAGGCTTACGTCTTACTGCTTCGGTAAGCTGGCCGCCCTCCTCATATCCCACATATCCGGGAGGCGCTCCGATAAGGCGCGATACCGAATACTTCTCCATGTATTCGGACATATCGATCCTTACCATGTTGTTCTCATCATCAAACAGGCTGCGTGCAAGAGTTTTTGCAAGTTCTGTCTTACCCACACCCGTAGGCCCTAAGAATAAAAACGAACCTATCGGCTTGCCGGGATCCTTGATACCGGCCCTGCTCCTAATGATCGCTTCCGATACCCTCGTAACCGCCTCATCCTGGCCTATCACCCTCTTGTGGAGCTCCTCGTCAAGATGCAGGGTCTTGCTGCGCTCGGATTCCGTAAGCTTTGCAACCGGAATGCCCGTCCAGCGGGAGATTATGTTTGCGATCTCCTCATCAGAAACGACTTCATGCAGCAGGGAACCTTCACCGGCTTTAACCTTGCTCTCCTCTGCCTCCAGTGTGGCGCGCAGCCTCGGGATGATATCGTACTGAAGCTCGCTGGCCCTGGCATAATCCGTATCCCTCTGAGCTATCGCAAGTTCGTTGCCCGCATCCTCTATCTGCTGGCGCAGCTCCTGCAGCTTACCCACGGACTGTTTTTCATTCTCCCACTGTGCCATACGGTTTGTAAGCTCTTCGGTTTTTTCCGCGAGCTCCTTGTTAAGGACCTCGAGACGTTCTTGACTCATCCGGTCATTTTCTTTTTTAAGGGCTTCCGCCTCGATCTTAAGCTGTGTGACCTTACGGTTTAATTCATCAAGCTCTGTCGGCATCGAATTAAGCTCGGTCTTTATAAGTGCACACGCCTCGTCCACAAGGTCTATCGCCTTATCGGGCAGGAACCTGTCCGAAATATACCTGTGCGAAAGATTGGCTGCAGACACCAGGGCCGAATCCGTTATCTTTACATGATGGAAATTCTCATACCTTTCCTTAAGTCCCCTTAAGATGGATATGGTCTCCTCAACCGAAGGCTCATCCACCGTAACGGGCTGGAAACGCCTCTCAAGGGCCGCGTCCTTCTCGATATACTGGCGGTACTCATCAAGAGTCGTCGCTCCGATACAATGAAGCTCACCGCGTGCGAGCATGGGCTTTAACATATTGCCCGCGTCCATCGCACCGTCCGTCTTGCCTGCACCGACTATTAAGTGAAGCTCATCTATGAACAGGATGATGGAACCGTCCGACTGCCTTACATCCTCAAGTACGGCCTTTAAACGCTCCTCGAACTCACCCCTGTATTTTGCACCCGCAACAAGAGCTCCCATATCAAGCGAGAATATCTTTTTGTCCTTAAGGTTCTCGGGTACATCTTCATCCGCAATACGCTGGGCGAGCCCTTCCACGACAGCCGTCTTGCCGACGCCTGGCTCACCGATAAGCACCGGATTGTTTTTCGTCTTCCTTGACAGTATCCTTATCACGTTCCTTATCTCGTCATCCCTTCCGATAACGGGATCCATCTTCTGTTCGCGTGCCCTTGCGACAAGCTCGACGCCGTATTTTTCAAGCGTATCGTAAGTCGCTTCCGGATTATCGCTGCTGACGCGCTGGTTGCCGCGCACTGCCTGCAGGGCCTGAAGGAAACGCTCCCTTGTTATGCCAAACTCCTTGAAAAGATCCTTTAACTCCCGATCGGGATGAGCGATAAGGGACAGCATGATATGCTCGACGGATACATATTCGTCCCCGAAAAGCTTAAGCTCTTTTTCCGCCGACAGAACGGCGTCATTAAGCGCCTGGCTCCAGTATCTCTTGCCTCCCTGTACCTTCGGACGTCCGTCTATGATCTTCTGCACTGCCTTTATAAAGTACGGAAGGTTTATCTCCATCTTTTCGATCATCTTCGGGATAAGCCCGTCTTCCTGCGTCAGCAGGGCATAAAGGAGATGCGCCTCGACCATTTCCTGGTTGCCGTTCTCCATCGCTATCTGTTCAATGTCATTTAATGCCTCACGGCTTTTCTGCGTAAATAAGTTGATATCCATAATATTCACCTCCCTCAGAAAAACGAAGATCAGGAAGTCATAAGACCTCCTGATCATGTTATACCACATCTGTTAGCACTCGTCAACAATGAGTGCTAATAATTACTCTTTCTATTTATAAATCTTCCGCCGTTATCTCCATGAGCACGCTGCTGGCGCTCTCGTTTTCCTCATTTATCTCATATACGAGCCTGTTTGCCTGATTGGATATTACCTGTTCAAAGTAATTGCGCACCGAACGCGCATTGCCGAAGTTTTCTCCCTCGTAATAACGAAGCTGGGAAATACGGTTCATTATATAAGGACGAAGCTGTTCGTTCACGGTATAATCCTGCTCCCTGCACCTTCTTAAGAATATCTCGGTAAGCTCCTCGTCACTGTAATCCTCAAAATATACATATTTGTTGAAGCGGGATTTGAGTCCAGGATTTGAACTTATGAACCTTTCCATAAGCTCGGGGTATCCTGCAACAACCACCACAAGGCGGTCCCGGTTATCCTCCATCAGCTTAAGGAGCGTATCGATGGCTTCCTGTCCGTAATCGCCCTCCCGCTCGCTTACAAGGGTATACGCCTCATCAATGAACAGCACGCCGTCAAGAGCCGACTCGACAACATCGTGCACCTTCTGCGCCGTCTGCCCCATGTATCCGGCAACAAGGCCCGACCTGTCCGTCTCGACAAGATGGCCCCTCTTAAGTATCCCGAGTGAGCAGTATGCCTGCGCGATCTCCCGTGCTATCGTCGTTTTACCCGTACCGGGATTTCCGGTGAACACCATGTGCCACGAGATCTCGGTCGCCTTAAGCCCGCGCTGTTCACGGAGCTTCTGCACCATCATAAGGTTCACCATATCGTGAACCTCTTTCTTTACGGAACGTAGCCCTATAAGCGAATCAACCTCAGCGAGTATCTCCCGCACATCCTTCTTCGCTTCATTGCTCTCTCTCGAAAACAGTGTTTCGTTTTCGAGTTCAACCTGCTCGCGCAGAGTCATAAGTCCGGGGTTCTTTTCCGCCCCGCCCGGTGCCCTTACAGGTCCTGCCTTTATCGGAACAGCCGCCGTCTTATCCTTATACTGTGTTTCACCGTCTATCAGTTCGTCGTTCTCTTCGATATGCCCTATGAACTGGTTGCACAGGTTCGTAAAATGCTTAAGCAGCATAACTGGATACTGAAGCCTCATGCAGTCACAGTTTATGACTAGGTTTCCGATGAGTTCAAAAGTATCCACTATCTCCCTTGCACTTACCAGATAACATTTGCCGCCCATGTTGGCATCCTTCTCGCCGTGGGCTATTATCTGGAGGCTCTTCGGCACATGACGAAGGACACTGCCCTCGCCTATGATATTGTCGCCGAAATTTTTTTTAAGGATATCCTCATCAACCAGTATCTGGAAGATGACGTTTATCGTCATGATCTCTGGTTCGGACATCTGGCCGTCACTGCGGGCTAAAAAGAACGCCAGGTTTAATGCCTCATCCCTGAACATATTATACAGCGATTCCTTATCGTCCCTGTTTGTTTCCCCGCCGTACATGGAACATATGTCACGGCACTTTTTCAATGCGGCAAATGCTGCATTCATATATTGCTTTCTCCTTAAAGACTGAGGTGATACCTTAACATATCACTGCCCGATATTAGGACATCCTCAATATATTCAAATCCAAGTAGTTTACATAACTTAACCGAGGCTTCGTTCCCGGGATATACAAAACAGTTAAGGCCTTTCATGTAAAGCACATCCCTTGCATATTCAACGATCGCACTGCAGGCTTCCGTTGCATAACCCCGGCGCTGGCGCGATGCCTCGATCACGTAACCGAGCTCGGCCTCATCATAACCTTCGCGTCCCGTGATCCCCGCACGTCCGACGATCCTTCCTTCTTTATCGCCGTCCCTCTCGGCCACGATCCACAGCCCGTATCCACAGAACTCATACATATTCCGTATGTAGTCCTTGGTGTATTCAACCTCCCGCTGCCTGTCTTCATACAGCGGTTCGGTAAAATCGGTGATGCCGGGCCCCGAATATATCTCATACAGCCTGTCGACATCATCGACCGTCATCTCACGAAGTATAAGCCTCTCCGTTTTAAGGATCGTCCAGGGGAGATGATGGAAGCGTTCAAACATTTTGATGTAAAAACCGGCTCCCGTTTCGTCAAAGCCCTGAATGATACAGCATGCATCCGAAGCATCAGGCCGTTCATCATTTTCATCCCCGGCCGACCCGGAAATCCCGGAAGGATCAGCTTCGTAGAAAACATATCCCGTATCATAACGGTGTGCCATGTCGATACCCGCACTGCAGTCGGTTAAGATAAACGCATGTTTATTTAAGTCATCCTCCACTGCCGCTTCAAGTGCATCCGCGCCTCCCGGCCCTTCATCCGCAATGAGCCTGCCGCCTGCAGAAAGAAAAGATATGACTCTGATCCCCGAAAGCTTTACATCCGCAAGCATACGGTCAAGGAACGGGTAGGAATAATCCTTTAGTACGAGAATAAGATATCTCATTGAACACATATGTGAATTATACACCAAATGCCGCTGCCACGCCACATATTTTGTGTACATCCGGCCACGAAATGTGCTATAATCATCTTACTTGTTAGGCTCACAATCCATCCATTCGAAAGGGATCATATATGAACGATAAAGAATTACTCTCGCACGTTGACCACACTTTGTTAAAGCCCGACTGTACATGGGCTCAGATCGATGAGCTTTGCAGGGATGCGATAAAATACGAAACCGCATCCGTGTGCATTCCTCCGTGCTACATTAAAAGGATCCATGATACGTTCGGCGATAAGATAAACATCTGCACCGTTATCGGTTTCCCCTTAGGCTACTGTGAGACGGCAGCCAAGGTATGCGAAACGAAACAGGCTGTTGCAGACGGCGCGGGCGAGATTGACATGGTCATAAATATCTGCGATGTAAAAAACGGTGACTTTGACAAGGTTACCGATGAGATAAAGGCAGTAAGGGAAGCATGCAGCGGCAAGGTACTTAAGGTCATCATCGAAACCTGCTATCTTACCGATGATGAAAAGGTCCGCTTATGCCGGGCAGTCACCGATGCAAAGGCCGACTATATCAAAACATCAACGGGCTTCGGAACAGCAGGTGCCACGCATGATGATGTAAAGCTTTTTAAGGAAAACATCGGACCGGACGTTAAGATAAAAGCCGCAGGCGGGATCACCACTCTTGAAGACATGGAACAATACCTTGAGGAAGGGTGTGACAGGATAGGCACATCCCGTGCGGTGGGACTGCTTAAAAACCGTTAAATTTTTTTTAAAAAACATTGGAAAAATCGCACCGAAAGGTGTTAATATATAGATATCGGGAGTGTAAGTACATTTGTTAACCTTCGTTTTTTTGTTTTAGGAGTGTGAGCTATGTACAATGTGAATGACATGGTTGTTTACGGCAACCAGGGAGTATGTGAGGTGGTCAACATCGGCACATTATCCATGTCGATGGTCGATAAGAAAAAGATGTATTACACTCTGCGTCCTTTCTATCATAAGGATGCCGCCGTATATGTACCGGTAGACAATGTCAGCGCAGTGATGCGTCCGGTCATATCAAAGAATGAAGCTGAAAAGCTCATCAAAAAAATCCCGGATATCGATTATGCATGGATAGTAAACGAGCAGGAGCGCGAAACACAGTATAAAAGCGCACTGCGGACCTGCGACTGTGAGGAACTCATCAAGATCATCAAAACACTTTTCAGGCGGAAAAAGTCGCGGATCGATGCCGGCAAAAAAGTAACCGTAGTGGACGAACGGTACTTCAAACAGGCTGAGAATCAATTGTATGAGGAACTGGCATTTGCCCTGGGGATTGACAAGGGCGAAGTAAGTGATTACATCAACAGAAGCATTGCCAGAGAGAAAGCCAAAAAATGAAAACAAGCCGTGATACTTTGATCGTATCGCGGCTTGTTTCATTTTATGCAGGATACAAAACATTTATAAGGACATAAAAGTCACAGCATCAGATCGTCAAAATAATCATCCTTTGATGCATTGCACTTCTCCATAAGATAAGCCTTCATCTGCGCATGACGGTTACCCATCGCATTAAGGACAGCCTCCAGGTTTTCATCGTTTATCGCCCCCGTGTCAAGCATCAGGCTGTAATAATCCTTTTCATCACCGTGCCTTTCAAGCAAAACCCTTAAGGCAGCTTCAGACTCACATCCGCTCATATGGTCTTTAATGTAGTGCACCAGTATATCACGGTCCTTATCATTAAGTGCTATATCGTTTACAAGCCTTAACATGCACAGCTCGGATTTCTTCTCGCGGTTGTACTCAAGATATTCCTCGTAATCAAAATGCAGGTCCTCTTCACCGCACAACACATACAGGTGATACCCTTCATCATCCCTAAGGCTCAAAATATGTTCAAGCCTCGTATCCCATTTTTTAAGCCACTCCTTACTTCCCGCATGCTTGATATCAAGCAGGTATTCCGCATCCATAAGTTCAGGCGTTGCAGCAAGGAGACGTGCAGTCTTTATATCTCCTTCCGAATCATCCTCCTGCACACCCTGATTTCGTACCGTGATCTCACGCAGCTTCCCGTCGTTCTTAAATACGCCTTTACCGAGTGAAATATCACCCCTTATAAATCCGACGCTTAACAGATCATCGCAGAAAGCAAACGCCCACTCCCCTATTTCCGTAACACTTTCCGGGATGCTCACCCTCCTTAAACCCTTGCAGCTTAAGAAGGCCTTCCTTGCGACCTTACGTACTTTTGATCCGCCGATCTCACCGGGAATATCAACCTCTGCAAGCTTTTTGTCCGCGTCGGTTATAACGGCATACGATTCGCCGTCCTTATCTTTTATCTCGTAATATAAATGCAATGCTTCATCGTACTGCTGCATTCTGCTTCTCTTTCCTTTTGTGCCCTTCCTAAATATCAAGCAGCTCGCGGATCTCATCCTTCATGGACTCACTCCGCTCCTCTATCATCATCTCATCCTTATACTTCATATATGCGTCGCAGCCGTAGCGTGCGATAAATTTTGATGTGTACGAATTAACGGTCATTTCCGTCACGAGGATCAGCATCTCGTTTCCGCCCTCAAACGCACGGGATGCAAAATCAAACAGGTTATCAAGCTCGTTCCCGATATCCTTGCTCTTCTCCTTTACAGCCGCTATCCGGGCATTATAACCGGCCCTTAAAACTTCGAACGGCTCATCCGATTTAAGCGCCTCCTTGTATGACTCTTCAAGGAACCTTATGCACGATCTCTTTATGCGCTCATCCTCTTTTGAAAGGGCGGACGCTTTCTTAAGTGCCTTTAAGTCCTTCCTTAACTTATCGTTTGCATTGAGGATGCCCTGAAGCATGTCGCCCTCCCCTTCCTTAAGCTGCTTAAGCAGTGGGTTTAAGGCAACCAGATAATCGGCATTGTTAAGGCTTCCCCTTACGTCCGCTATAACCCTGTCCATAAGCATGGAAAGAAGCGACAGGCGCTCATCAAAGCCGGCCTTCTTCGCCCTCTTTATGATATCGTCGGTAACG
>JAILJC010000189.1 GCA_024694965.1 Lachnospiraceae bacterium | reverse complement strand
AAAATGCGATATGGAATGTAAAGAAAGCCCATCGCACCATATCAAAGGGAAGCGCTTCAGCCGAGCTTAGCCGGTTTTTCAAAGAAGATAAGATAAACTGTCCCGTAAATGAACTTAATGATAATGAACGCCGGATCGTCGGGATAGTAAGAGCCATGCTCATACCCGCCGACTTTGTGGTTTTGGATGAACCCTTCAGAGGCATGACGGATGAAGAAAGAACCCTGATGCTTGACTATATAATGAACAAGCTCGGGACAAGGCCCCTGCTGCTTGCGCAGCGTGATGAGCCCGATCCCAAGCTGTTTAGGATAATACATATTTAATTTATGGCTCCTCCTCCAAGGTAATGCCCCCTCCTTTTTTGTCATAAGGACTCCACCACTTCGTGGTACCCCTCATGACCAAAGTCGGCGGCCAATCGTCGGAACCATCCTGAATTCTGCTTCCGCAGAATGATTCCTCCTACCAGCTTGCTTTCTTTACACCCGGGATCTGACCCTTGTAAGCCAGTTCGCGGAAGCAAATCCTGCATATTCCGTACTTCCTTAAATAAGCGTGCGGACGTCCGCATATCCTGCAACGATTGTATTCCCTTGTAGAGAATTTCTGCTTACGCTGCTGTTTTACCTTCATTGCTGTCTTAGCCATGAACGAATCCTCCTTATACTACCTTAGCGAACGGCATTCCGAACTGTGCGAGCAATTCCCTTGCTTCCTCATCGGTCCTGGCCGTAGTTACACAAATGACATCCATACCCCTGACCTTGTCGATCTTATCGTACTCGATCTCGGGGAAGATCAGCTGCTCCTTAATACCCAGTGCGTAGTTGCCGCGTCCGTCGAATGCGTTGGGATTTACTCCCCTGAAGTCACGAACTCGGGGTAATGCAAGGTTTACAAGACGATCAAGGAACTCATACATCTTCTCGCCCCTTAAGGTTACCTTACAGCCTATTGCCATACCTTCCCTTATCTTGAAGTTGGCGATAGCGTGCTTAGCACGGGTGATCACTGCCTTCTGACCGGTGATCGTCTCAAGATCCTTAACAGCCGACTCAAGCACCTTGGCATTGTCCTTGGCTTCGCCGACACCCATGTTAACTACGATCTTGTCGAGCCTGGGAACCTGCATTACATTCTTATATCCGAACTTTTTGATCATTCCGTCAACGATCTTTTCGTTATACAAATCCTTGTATCTGCTCAATGTCTTAAGCCTCCTCTCACAGATTAATCAATTACTTCGCCGGTCTTCTTGTCGATCCTGACCTTCTTGTCATTCTCGAACTTGAAACCGATCCTTACAGGCTTACCATTGTGAACATACATTACGTTTGATGCATCGATGAATGCTTCCTGCTCAACAATACCGCCATTCTGATTAGCTACTGAAGGCTTGGTATGCTTCTTAACAACGTTAACACCTTCAACTTTAACCCTGCCGTTTTTCCTGTCGACCGCAATTACCTTGCCTTCGACACCGACATCCTTACCTGCGATGACTTTGACGTTATCGCCGTTCTTTATCTTCATAGTCGCCATCCTGCTACCTCCTATAATACTTCGGGAGCCAGTGAAACGATCTTCATAAACTGTTTGTCACGAAGTTCCCTGGCTACCGGCCCGAAAATACGTGTGCCCCTGGGGGTCTTGTCATCCTTGATGATGACTGCAGCGTTCTCGTCGAACCTGATGTAGGAGCCGTCCTTACGACGAGCACCCTTAACAGTACGGACAACTACCGCCTTTACAACGTCACCCTTCTTGACAACGCCGCCTGGCGTTGCATCTTTAACAGTGGCAACGATGATATCGCCGATGTTTGCATATCTTCTTACGGAACCGCCCATAACCCTGATGCACAGAAGTTCCTTGGCACCTGTGTTATCAGCGACCCTAAGTCTGGTTTCCTGCTGTATCATGGTTTTTCTCCTTTACTCAATGTAGTGACTACTTAGCCTTTTCAACTATCTCGACAAGCCTCCACCTTTTATCCTTTGAAAGGCGCCTTGTCTCCATAACCTTAACCGTATCACCCATCTTGCAGTCGTTGTTCTCGTCATGAGCCTTAAGCTTATAGGTCTTCTTAACGATCTTCTTGTAAAGGGGATGCTTTACATGATCCTCAACAGCCACAACAATGGTCTTGTCCATCTTATCACTGACTACCTTGCCGGTACGTGTCTTTCTTAAATTTCTTTCCATCTTCCGCTCCCTTCTACGCCTCAGCCTTAGCCTTCTCGGTTATGACTGTCTTGATCCTTGCTATGTTCCTTCTTACTTCCTTGATCCTGCCTGTGTTATCAAGCTGATTGGTTGCGTTCTGGAATCTGAGATTGAAAAGTTCCTTCTTGGCAGCTACAAGATCTTCCTGAAGCTCCGTATTTGACTTACTCTTAAGTTCTTCAACGTATTTACTATTTTTCATTAGCTACACCGCCTTCCAAGTCCGCCTTAGAAACTATCTTACACTTGCAGGGAAGCTTGTGTGTTGCCAGACGTAACGCTTCCTTTGCCGTCTCCTCGGGAACACCTGCGATCTCAAACATTACGCGTCCGGGCTTAACTACTGCTACCCAATATTCAAGCGCGCCCTTACCTGAACCCATTCGGGTCTCAGCCGGCTTAGCCGTTACAGGCTTATCGGGGAAGATCTTGATCCAAACCTTACCACCACGCTTTATATAACGTGTCATCGCGATACGGGCTGCCTCGATCTGGTTTGACTTGATCCAGCACGGTTCCGTTGCAATAATGCCATACTCACCGTAGGATATTGTATTACCGCGAAGCGCCTTACCTCTCATAGTACCGCGGAACTGCTTACGACGTTTAACTCTCTTTGGCATTAACATTATTTATCGCTCCCTTCCTTTGCCTTAGTGGGAAGTATTTCACCCTTGTAGATCCATACCTTGACACCAAGCTTACCGTATGTGGTGTCTGCCTCGGCAAATCCGTAATCAACATCTGCTCTCATTGTCTGAAGGGGGATCGTACCCTCGCTGTAACTCTCGCTCCTTGCGATATCAGCACCGCCGAGACGACCCGAAACCATTGTCTTGATACCAAGTGTTCCGGCCTTCATTGACCTTGACATAGCCGACTTCATAGCCTTACGGAAAGTCACACGATTCTCGAGCTGCTGTGCGATGTTCTCCGCAACGAGCTGTGCATCCTTATCGGGCCTCTTGATCTCCTTGATGTCAACGACCATCTTCTTGTCGGTGAACTTCTGGAGTTCCTTCTTGGTAACCTCGATCTCCTGACCGCCCTTACCGATGATAACACCGGGCTTAGCCGTGAAGATGACTACCTTAACCCTGTCTGATGCTCTCTCGATCTCAATCTTGCTTATTCCTGCATTGTTTAACTTCTTCTTAAGGTATTCCCTGATCTTGTAGTCCTCAACCAGATAATCTGCGAACTCCTTGTCAGCATACCATTTGGAATCCCAATCCTTAATAACACCGACCCTTAAGCCGTGAGGATTAACTTTCTGTCCCATTTACGTCCTCCTTACCTTTCGTCCAAAACTACAGTGATGTGGCTCATTCTCTTCTCGATCCTGAAAGCCCTGCCCTGCGCACGGGGTCTGATACGCTTCATTGTGGGACCCTTATTTGCGTAGCACTCAGCCACATAAAGATTGTCGGCATTCATGCCGTTATTGTTCTCGGCATTAGCGATTGCCGATTCAAGCAGCTTCTTTATAATACTTGATGCATACCTGGGATTGTAGGTAAGGATACCGAGTGCGGTATTAACGTCCTTTCCCCTGATAGCATCCAAAACGAAACACGCCTTCTGAACAGATACTCTTGCATAAGACAGCTTAGCTGAGGGTCTTGTATCCTTTTGCGCATTTCTTTCTCTCTTGATCTGGGATCTATGTCCTTTTGCCATGGATGAAACCTCCTTTCAAACTATCTTATGATTACTTAACCTTACTCTTCTTCTCGTCCTTGCCGTGTCCGCGATATGTCCTTGTTGCTACGAACTCGCCAAGCTTATGTCCTACCATATCCTCGGTAACATATACCGGAACATGCTTCCTGCCATCGTGTACCGCGATCGTATGTCCTACGAATGAAGGGAAGATCGTTGAGCGGCGTGACCAGGTCTTGATAACCTGCTTGTCATTGGCTGCGTTTAACGCATCTATCTTCTTCAGTAAGCTCTCGTCTGCGAACGGACCTTTCTTAAGTGATCTTGCCATTTTATTTCCTCCTAATCAACTGAACCTTACTTGATCGTCCTGCCGTCACGGCGTCTTACGATCAGCTTATTGGATTTCTTGTTCTTCTTCCTGGTCTTAAGACCCAGTGCAGGCTTACCCCAGGGAGTGCAGGGACCGGGACGTCCGATAGGGGACCTTCCCTCACCACCGCCGTGCGGATGGTCGTTGGGGTTCATGACCGAACCGCGGACCGTAGGCCTGATGCCCATGTGGCGCTTACGTCCTGCCTTACCTATGTTGATAAGGTTGTGATCACCGTTTCCGATAACACCGATGGTTGCGCGTGCGTTAAGAGGAACCATCCTCATTTCGCCTGAAGGGAGACGCAGTGTTGCGTACTTGCCTTCCTTAGCCATCAGCTGTGCGCTGTTGCCGGCTGAACGTACCATCTGGCCGCCCTTTCCGGGATACAGCTCAATGTTATGTACCAGGGTACCTACCGGTATCTCAGACAGAGGTAAGCAGTTACCTGTCCTTACTTCGGCCTCGGGGCCGTTCATAACCTTCATGCCAACCTTGAGGCCTTCGGGTGCAAGGATGTATGACTTCTGTCCGTCTGCGTAGCAGATAAGTGCGATGTTCGCGGTCCTGTTGGGATCGTACTCGATCGCTACTACGTTTGCAGGTATTCCGTCCTTATTTCTCTTAAAATCGATTATCCTGTACTTCCTTCTGTTTCCGCCGCCGTGATGCCTTACGGTTATCTTACCCTGATTGTTACGTCCGGCGTTCTTCTTAAGTGAGCAGGTCAGTGACTTCTCGGGTGTTGTCTTTGTGATCTCGGAAAAATCCGAACCCGTCATCTGCCTTCTCGAAGGTGTGTATGGGTTATATGTTTTGATTCCCATTGTCTTTCTCCTTTGCTTCTTTTATCAGGTCGTTTTCAACCTATATTTACTGTATGCGGTAAGAAATCCTTCCGGATTTCTCTTGAACACGCTCGCCGCTAAGGCATCATAAGGAATCCACCGCTAAAGCAGTACCCCTTATGATCAATCGCGCTTCTTATAATCCTGAGAAGATCTCAATCTCCTTGCTGTCTTCCGTCAACTGAACGATAGCCTTCTTACTCTTGGCTGTCTTTCCGGTAACAACTCCGCGCCTTCTGTTCTTTCCGTCAAGGTTTATCGTGTTAACGCTTGCAACCCTGACCCCGTCAAACATCTTTTCCACAGCTTCCTTTATCTGTGACTTGTTTGCTTCGGTGTGTACATAGAACGTGTACTTCTTATCAGCCATGCCTGCCATGCTCTTCTCGGTGATGACCGGCTTAAGTATAACGTCGTAATACTGAATGTTAGCCATTATGCATACACCTCCTCGATCTTTGCTACGGCATCCTTGGTGGCGATCACCGTATTGTACTTCATGATGTCATAGGTGTTGATGTTGCCTGCGGCAGCTGTGATAACGCTGGGGATGTTCCTTGCGGAAAGAATCACATTTTTGTCATCCTCGGCGGTAACTACCATTGCCTTATCCACCTTAAGGTTATTGAGTACTTCCTTGAAGTTCTTTGTCTTTACTTCGTCAAGCTTAAGCTCGTCGAGTACGATGAACTTCTCATCCTGTACCCTTGAAGTGAGCGCCGACTTAAGTGCCAGCCTCTTCTCCTTCTTATTTAACTTAAATGAGTAATCCCTCGGTACGGGAGCAAATACAACTCCGCCGCCCTTCCACTGGGGTGATCTTGTCGAACCCTGCCTTGCATGACCGGTTCCCTTCTGTCTCCAGGGCTTCCTTCCGCCGCCGGATACCTCGGACCTGGTCTTTGCCTTCTGGGTTCCCTGACGCCTGTTGGCAAGCTGCTGAACTACTGCCAAATGTACAAGGTGCTCATTAACTTCAACACCGAATACCGCATCGTTTAAGTCCATCTTGCCGACTTCTTCGCCTTTCATATTGTAAACAGATACGTTAGCCATCTGTGCGTTCCTCCTTCCTCATAAAGACTAGACTGCAGCCTTTACGGTCTCCTTTATAGTAACCAGTGCTTTCTTGGGACCGGGAACGGCACCCTTTACAAGCAGCAGGTTGTTCTCTGCATCTACCCTTACTATCTCAAGGTTCTGGATCGTGATCCTCTTGTTACCCATCTGACCGGGCATTCCCTTTCCTTTATATACACGGCTGGGACTTGAGCATGCACCGTTTGAACCCTGATGACGATGGAACTTGGAACCGTGAGCCATGGGACCCCTGTGCTGGCCGAGCCTCTTGATAGTACCCTGGAAGCCCTTACCTTTTGATATCGCCGTTGCATCGACCTTGTCGCCAACCTCGAAGATATCAGCCTTGATCTCCTGTGCTACCGTATACTCGCTTGAATTCTCAAACCTGAATTCCCTTACAAACCTCTTGCTTGAAACGCCGGCCTTGTCAAAGTGGCCCTTTAAAGGCTTGTTAACGCCATGCCTGTGTATTATTTCCTTCTTACCGGACTTATCCTTATTGATGATCCTGTCCTTCTTGTCCATGAAACCTACCTGGACTGCATTGTAGCCGTCGTTCTCTTCGGTCTTTATCTGTGTAACCACACAGGGACCTGCGGAAAGCACGGTTACGGGAACGAGCACGCCGTCTTCGTTGAAGATCTGTGTCATTCCGACCTTTGTTGCCAAAATCGCTTTCTTCATTTCTTCCTCCTTTTTTCCGCTCCTGTTCGGTTCCCTCACAGCAGCTTCATAAATCCATCCTGAATCTGCTGCGCCCTAAAGGACTAGCTGCGCGTCGCAGATGGGATTTATGAACTCCTGTATCATTTCCTTACGCCCTCAGCAGTAAATGCTTCGGACTACCGAACACTTGCTTCTTCCTACAGAGGACCACCTTTACGGTGTTCATACTAAGTAGGAGTTATTTGTTCTTCATTTTGATATCGATGTACACACCCGCGGGCATCTCGAGCCTTGACAGTGAATCAACCGTCTTCTGGGTAGGTGTAATGATATCGATGAGCCTCTTATGAGTCCTCTGCTCGAACTGTTCCCTGCTGTCCTTATACTTATGAACAGCACGAAGGATGGTGATGACCTCCTTCTTGGTGGGAAGCGGAACCGGGCCGCTGACCTCAGATCCGTTCTTCTTGACAGTCTCGATGATCTTCTTGGCTGATGCATCAACAAGCTGATGATCATAAGCCTTAAGTGTGATTCTCATTACCTGAGTTGCCATAAAAAAAGTCGCCTCCTTTTCGCACTTTTGTTGATAAGTA
>JAILJC010000151.1 GCA_024694965.1 Lachnospiraceae bacterium | reverse complement strand
AAAATGGATAGAAGGGAGAATGGAGATGGGTATAGAGCTTAGGATTATATGTGCTCTGGTCGAAATCGGAGCCGCCATAATAATCAGTATGGTTTTAGGTAGAATTGCCGCAAAGGAACAGCGCAAGCTGAATTCCAAATTAAAAGACAACAACACCTGAAAACTACCCCTCCTCCTTGACTTGAGTATAGCGACCACATGATGAACCTGACTCCCAAAGTTTAAGGAAAGGCTAAACGCCTAAAAAAATTTAAAGCCGAAGCTCCTATTTCAGGGGTTTCGGCTTATTATTTTCATTTTTCTTCAGTTCTCGGCCTTTAGAATCTCTTTTGTGTTTTTATCACTTTAAGATTTCACAACCCTTAATAAATCGATGACAAAATAATAAATATTATGTTTTTTACTAGTTAAAAACATGTAATTTACATACTCTTTTTTTCATGAGTATGAATATTCCATATTTTATCGTAACCGTTTCCCGAGCAAAAAGACCAGGGGACGCGGGAATCCCTCGGATGATTTTTTCTACCCGTGGATAAAACTGCATATTTCTTCATACATCTAACATACACCCCATGGGGTATAACAAAAAAAGGAGAAGAAAAATGGTTAAAAACATAAGAAAAAGAGACGAAAACGTCGAAATATTTGACCTGAATAAAGTTTCTCAGGCGATGCAGAAAGCTCTTGACTCAGTCAAGTCCGATTATACCGCAAACGATATTAAGTCGCTCGCATCAGACGCGTACACTCTGCTCGACAGGCAGTACACAGACGAGGATGGCACGGTCGACATAGAAGACGTGCAGGACGTATGTGAGAAAACTCTCGCAAAGCATGGAGAATTTGAAGCTGCAAGATCTTTTATTCTGTATCGAGAGTCAAGAAAGAGGCTCCGCGAACAGAAAGAATCTGTTGAAGGTTTTGCTATAAACCTTATCAATGGTTCTCTTGGCGTTGCATCTGACAACATAACCGAAGCAAAAGATCCCTGTGCGGAACTGGATGTGATCCATAACCAGAATGCCAGCACAGCCGGTGGCACAATAGGTGCTTCGATCCTGCAGATATCTGAAGCGGTTACAAAAATCTTTTGGGAATCGCTCTACGATCCCGAGATCATCAAAATGTCCCAGATCGGCGAAGAGAATGTGATCTATATCCATGATATGGGTATGCTCGCAGGCTATTGCGCCGGATGGTCACTCAAAGACATTCTTACGAAAGGTCTTGGCGGGGTAAAGAACAAGATCGCATCTGCACCTCCCAAGCATCTTGTATCCACATGTGCCCAGATCGTGAATTTCTTAGGAATAATGCAGAACGAATGGGCAGGAGCACAGGCGATCAGCAGTTTTGATACATACCTGGCGCCATATGTGAAGGTCGACAACCTTTCCTACAAAGAGGTCAAGCAGGCCATACAGATATTCGTGTTTGGCCTGAACGTATCCAGCAGATGGGGATCACAGTGTCCTTTCAGTAACATTACTCTCGACTGGACCGTGCCTGATGATATGGCAAATCTTCCCGCAATAGTGGGAGGAAAAGAGCAGCCTTTCACCTACGGAGAATGCCAGAAAGAAGCGGACATGATAAACAAGGCATTCCTTGAGATCATGATCGCCGGCGACGCAAATGGAAGGGGATTTCAGTATCCTATCCCTACATATTCGATAACAAAGGAGTTTAATTGGTCTGATTCTGAGAATAACCGCCTTCTTTTTGAATTCGCAGCAAAGTATGGCGGTCCTTACTTCAGCAATTATATCAATTCGGATATGAAACCAAGCGACGTCAGAAGCATGTGCTGCAGACTCAGACTCGATCTCCGCGAACTGCGCAAGCAGAATGGTGGCAACTTCGGAGCAGGAGAAAATACAGGCTCGATCGGCGTAGTAACCATAGATCTTCCTCAGATTGCTTACTTATCCGAAACAGAAAATGATTTCTTCAGATCTCTCGAAAAAGCCATGATCGTAGCCGCAAGAAGCCTTGATATAAAGAGACGTGTGGTCAACACATACCTTGAAAGAGGGGCATACCCTTACACAAAGGTCTATCTTTCAGCCGGTTATAAGAATCATTTTTCGACCATCGGGCTTGTTGGAATGAATGAGGCCTGCCTCAATGCAAACTGGATAGGAGAAGACCTTACAAGCGAGAAGTCGCTTGCATGGGCCGGCAAAGTCCTTGATTTTATGAGGAACAAACTTTCAGATTTCCAGGAACAGTACGGATGCCTTTTCAATCTTGAAGCAACACCCGCAGAGAGTACCTGCTATACACTTGCACGTAAAGACAAAAAGAAATACCCCGGCATAAAGACAGCAGGGAAAACTGGGGAGACACCTTACTATACCAACAGTTCACACCTTCCCGTAGGAAAGGTCGGAGATATCTTTGATGCTCTCGACATGGAAGACGATCTGCAGACCAAGTATACATCCGGGACAGTATTCCACGCATTCCTTGGTGAAAGACTTCCGGATTGGAAAGCCGCAGCGAAGCTCGTAAAGACCATAGCAACTAACTATAAGCTGCCATATTTCACACTCAGTCCTACATATTCGATCTGTGAAGATCATGGATATATATTAGGTGAAGCAAAAGCATGTCCGCACTGTGGAAAGCCGACTGAAGTTTACTCCAGGATAACAGGCTATTACAGACCCGTAAGCAATTGGAATGCCGGCAAGAGTCAGGAGTTCGAAGACCGCATGACCTACGATATGACAAAAATAGTGGCAAAGTCTGCATCGGCTTCAGAATATGCTTTTGTGGCTGATATGGCGGAAACACTTACAGAGAAGGACGAATCCGAGGGCATAGATCTCAACAAAGAATTTCCTTGTGAAAACAGACCAACAGGTTCGCATATTCTCCTCGCAGTAGGAACCACTTGTTCCAAATGCAGAATGGTAGAAAACCAGCTCAACGCAAAAGGTATAGAATTTGACACTATAACAGCCGATGACCCTAACAATCATAGCTTTGCCATTAACAATCATATCATGAGCGTTCCGGTTATGTTCCTGACAAAGGAAGACGGCAAAACAGAAAAAATAGACAACTTCGGAAAGATAATCCAGGTTGTTCAGGCAATGTAAATCAAACGG
>JAILJC010000115.1 GCA_024694965.1 Lachnospiraceae bacterium | reverse complement strand
ATTCCGAAAAATATGGCTGCCCAGTTGTATGATATAGTTGAAGTTGGCACACCCTGTGTGTTATATTATTAACAATCTATTTTTAAGGAGGATATTATGAAGAGAGTTTACAACTTTTCGGCAGGTCCCGCAGTTTTACCTGAGGAAGTATTAAAAGAAGCTGCAGATGAGATGCTTGATTATAAGGGAAGCGGAATGTCGGTCATGGAAATGAGCCACCGCTCCAAGGTATATGACAACATCATCAAAGAAGCGGAAGCCGACCTTCGCGAGCTCATGAACATCCCGGACAATTACAAGGTACTGTTCCTTCAGGGCGGTGCCAGTCAGTTCTTTGCGGAAGTTCCGATGAACATGATGAAAAACAAGAAGGCGGGCTATATCATTACAGGTCAGTGGGCCAAGAAAGCCTTCCAGGAGGCTAAGATTTACGGTGAGGCCGTAGAGCTTGCTTCGTCTGCCGACAAGACATTCTCATATATCCCCGATTGTTCCGATCTTCCGATAACGGATGATATGGACTACGTATATATCTGCGAGAACAATACGATCTACGGTACGAAATTTAAATCCCTCCCTGACACAAAGGGCAAGGATCTTGTTGCCGATGTATCATCGTGCTTCTTATCGGAACCCGTTGATGTTTCAAAGTATGCCGTTATATACGGAGGCGTACAGAAAAACGTCGGCCCCGCAGGCTGTGTGATCGCAATAATAAGGGATGACCTCATTACCGATGATGTCCTTCCCCAAACACCCACAATGCTTAAGTGGAAGACACAGGCAGATGCGGATTCACTTTACAATACGCCTCCCTGCTACACTATCTATATCTGCGGAAAGGTATTCAAGTGGCTTAAGAAGATGGGCGGCCTTGAAGCAATGAAGGCACTTAACGAAAAGAAGGCAAAGATCCTTTACGACTACCTTGATCAGAGCAAGCTCTTTAAGGGTACCGTTGAAAAGGAAAGCCGTTCGCTCATGAACGTTCCTTTTGTAACCGGCAACGAAGAGCTTGATGCCAAATTCGTAAAGGAAGCAAAGGAAGCCGGGTTTGAGAACCTTAAGGGCCACAGGACGGTTGGCGGAATGAGGGCTTCCATTTATAACGCAATGCCTGTTGAGGGCGTTCAGGCGCTTGTTGATTTCATGAAGAAGTTCGAAGAAGAAAACGCTTAAAGGCAATCTTTTTTCAGGAGGATCGTTATTATGTTCAAATATACATGCTTAAATCCCATAGCTGCTGTGGGACTTGAAAAATTTACAGGTAACTTTGAAAAGACAGAAGATATAAAGGATGCGCAGGGCGTGCTCGTAAGGAGTGCATCAATGCATGAGATGGAGCTGCCTGACAGCCTTCTCGCGGTCGCAAGAGCGGGAGCGGGCGTTAACAATATACCCCTTGATGACTGCGCTAAAAAGGGAATTGTAGTATTCAATACACCTGGCGCAAACGCAAACGGCGTTAAGGAGCTTGTTATCGCAGGTATGCTTCTTGCTTCACGTGATGTTGTGGGCGGTATCAACTGGGTTGAAAGCGCAAAGGACGAGGCAGACATAGCCAAGATGGCCGAAAAAGAGAAAAAGAAATTTGCAGGTACCGAGATCCAGGATAAAAAACTTGGTATTATAGGTCTTGGTGCTATCGGAGTAAGGGTCGCCAATGTAGCCAAGCATCTCGGTATGGAGGTTTTGGGTTACGATCCTTACATCTCCGTGGACGCAGCCTGGAACTTATCAAGGGATATAAAGCATGTCCTTGATATAAACGAGATATTTGAACAGTGTGACATAATAACAATACATGTTCCGCTTATGGACAGCACCAAGAACACTATAAACTCCGAGGCGATCGCAAAGATGAAGGATGGCGTCATCATCCTTAACTTTGCAAGGGATCTTCTTGTTGATGAAGCTGCAGTGATAGACGCGATCAAGGCGGGCAAGGTAAGAAAGTATGTATCTGATTTCCCGAATCCCACCACAGCAGGAAAGGAAGGGTGTATAGTTATACCTCATCTCGGCGCTTCAACCGAGGAATCCGAGGATAACTGTGCCAAGATGGCAGTCAAGGAGCTTATGAACTATCTTGAAAACGGTAATATCATCAATTCTGTCAATTTCCCGAACTGTGATATGGGAATATGCTCCAATGCCGGACGTATCGCTATAATGCATAAGAATGTGGCAAACATGATCTCTAAGTTTACCGGAATCTTCGGTGAGAGCGGATATAACATTTCGGATATGACAAATAAATCAAAAGGTGAATACGCATATACAATGCTTGACCTTGATGATCCCGCTTCCGATGAGATAGTAAAGAAGCTTGAAGCGGTAGACGGAGTTATAAGAGTCAGAGTCGTAAAGTAAAACGTTAAGGTAAAAAACAGGCCGGGGAAAGTTCCCGGGCCTGTTTTTTATATTTTCATATCCGGAAAATCAAAATCGGGGCCAAGATTCTCACGATATTTTTTCTCAACCTCCACACCCTGTTCGGAAGCAAGATCCATATATTTTATAAAAATGTCCTCAAGCGGCATCCCGGTTTCCTTTGAAAGTTCGAGCATTACGGGACGCAGCTTTTCAAGCTGCTCCGATACATGGGTATTCTGCGGATCTATGTCCTTAAGAACATCTTCGGCATATTTGTTTATCCTGTCAAGAAACAACCTGTCCTGCTCAGTCATATTAATCCTCCCAAATATCATTAATATTCTTAAATATAATAACATAATTACTTTATATTGTTAAGTATAACATTTTCTGATACAATATCTAGTGTATGCGAAAAAACAGGAGGATACCATGGCCAGAGTGATTCCATTTAAGGCAATAAGGCCTGCAAAGGGTCTTGAAGACAGGATAGCAGCGCTTCCTTATGATGTTTACAACAGGGCTGAAGCAAAGGAAGCCGTTAAGGATAATGACAAGTCGTTTTTAAGGATAGACAGGGCCGAAACAAGCTTTGATGACTCTGTAGATACCTATGATGACCGTGTTTATAAAAAGGCAGATGAGATTTTCCGTAAAATGCTTGATGATGGGGACTTTGTAAGGGACGACGGTGCCTGCTATTATATTTATGAGCTGACGATGAACGGCCGTGCCCAGACAGGGATAGTGGCATGCGCTTCAATAGACGATTACCTAAACAGTGTGATCAAAAAGCACGAAAATACAAGGGCCGATAAAGAAGTAGACAGGATAAGGCATGTGGATTCCCTAAGTGCACAAACCGGTCCCATTTTCTTAGCTTACCGTGCCGATAATGATATCAATACGGTAATTGAAAGGATAAAAGGAACAAATGCCGTTAACGATTTTGTTTCGGATGACGGTATAAGGCACAGGGTATGGGTAATAAATGAAGATGCCGATATAAATGCGATCACTGATGCTTTTGCAAGGATGGATTCCATATATATTGCCGATGGACATCACAGGTGTGCAAGTGCGGTGAAGGTAGGTTTAAAACGAAGGGAAGAGCATCCGGATTATACGGGTAATGAGGATTTTAATTATTTCCTTTCGGTATTATTCCCTGACGAGCAGCTGATGATAATGGACTACAACAGGGTCATTAAGGATTTAAACGGCCTTTCTGCAAGCGAAGTCCTTAAAAAGCTTGAGGAACTGGGTGAGCTTAGTGACAGGGGTGAAAAGCCTTATAAGCCTTCCCATAAGGGAGAAGTATCGCTATTTGCGGACGGAAGATGGTATTCACTTTACTTTGACAAACGTCTTATAGTCAATGATCCTGTTGCCGGACTTGATGTTTCGATACTGCAGGATAATGTGTTAAAGCCGTTGTTTGGCATTGAAGATCCGAAAACCGATAAAAGAATTGATTTTGTCGGAGGCATAAGGGGGCTTGATGAGCTTGTAAGGCGCTGCAATACCGACTGCAGGATGGCCTTTGCAATGTTCCCGACATCGATAGGCGAGCTCTTTGCAGTGGCGGATGCGGGACTTTTGATGCCTCCCAAATCCACATGGTTTGAACCGAAGTTAAGAAGCGGTTTATTTATACATGAGATAGAGAGATAAAACAAGGGAGAGCCGACATGGACAAAAAACTCTACAAATTAATGGATTGGGCGAGGATTGAAGGCCTTGTATATTCCGAGGAGGACAGGCCGCATGATTTTCTGGGTGCGCATTATGTTCCCGGAGGCTTACTTATACAGGCGTATCTGCCCGGCATTGAAGATGTAAAGAAAGTTAGTGCCGTTGTGAAAATGGGCAGCGAAGCGCCTAAGGAACAGGCGATGGAGCTCATGGACGAAACCGGATTCTATGCCGCTTTTATCCGAACACTGAAAAAGGTGAAATACGATTATCATTACAAGGTCACCTTAAATGACGGTACGGTAAACCTTATAGATGATCCCTACAGGTTTGAAAGTACCGTAAGCGATAAGGATATAGCCAAGTTGAATGCAGGTATTCATTATGATTCCTATTCGGTGATGGGGGCTCATATCCGTACCGTTAACGGTATAAAGGGAGTAAGCTTTGCCGTATGGGCACCTAATGCGGTAAGGGTAAGCGTAGTCGGTGATTTTAATAACTGGGACGGCCGCAGGCATCAGATGAGAAGGCTTGAAGAAGGCGGTATTTTTGAGATATTCATCCCCGGAGTCGATGAGGGATGTGTATATAAATACGAATTAAAGCTTAAAGGCGATATCATAAAGTTCAAGGCAGATCCATACGGCTTCGGTGCCGAACTGCGCCCGGCAACTGCATCCGTCGTAAGGGATATTACGGGATTTGAGTGGACGGATGAGGAATGGCTTGAAAGGCGTAAGGAAATACAGGGCAAGGATAAGCCCCTTAGTATATATGAAGTTCATTTAGGCTCCTTTAAAAAGCCCGATGACGGTCGCGAATTCTATAATTACAGGGAGCTTGCCCCTCTTATCTCGGATTATGTCCTTAAGATGGGATATACACATATAGAAGTGATGCCGGTTATGGAGCACCCCCTCGATGAATCATGGGGTTATCAGGTTGTGGGATATTATGCTCCGACCAGCAGGTACGGTACGCCTCATGATCTTATGTATTTCATCGATCATATGCATAAGATGGGTATCGGAGTCATCCTCGATTGGGTACCTGCCCATTTCCCGAAGGATGATCACGGCCTTTCGGAGTTTGACGGAACATGTCTTTACGAGCATCTTGACCCGAGACAGGGTTATCATCCGCACTGGAGGACTTCCATATATAATTACGGGCGGCCTCAGGTCAGCAATTACCTTCTTGCAAATGCACTCTACTGGATAAAAGAATATCATGCGGACGGTATAAGGATGGATGCGGTCGCTTCAATGCTGTATCTTGACTACGGAAAACAGGACGGACAGTGGGTTGCAAATATCTACGGCGGAAATGAAAACCTTGATGCGGTCGAGTTTCTTAAACATTTCAATTCCATCCACGGAAAGCTTGACGACGGTTCTATAGTCATAGCGGAAGAATCAACGGCATGGCCAAAGGTTTCCGGAAGCCTTCTTGATGACGGACTGGGATTTGATTATAAGTGGAACATGGGCTGGATGAATGATTTTACTGAATTTATGCGTTATGATCCTCTTTTCAGGTCGGGTCATTATTCGGAGCTTACCTTCAGTATGATCTATGCATATTCCGAACGGTTCATACTGGTATTTTCACACGACGAAGTGGTCCACGGCAAAGCGTCGATGCTTGCCAAGATGCCGGGGGAACGCCGGGATAAATTTGCAAACCTGCGTGCCGCATACGGATATATGATGACTCATCCGGGCAAGATTTTAAGCTTCATGGGCCAGGATATAGGTGAATGGGATGAATGGAATGAACAAAGGAGTGTGCAGTGGGAACTTCTTCAGTATGACGAGCACAAATATCTTAATGCTTATGTCAGTGATATGCTTAAGTTCTATAAGTCAAATCCCGCACTTTACGAGCTTGACAACGAAATAGAAGGCTTCGAGTGGATAAACAATATATCGGGCAATGAATGCATCATCGTATTCCTTCGTAAATGTCCGTCGCAGACATTGCTTGTGGTCTGCAATTTTGCGAACATTTCAAGGGACCAGTATAAGATCGGGGTTCCCTTCGCAGGCAAGTATAAGGAGATATTCAATTCCGATGATGTTAAATACGGCGGCACAGGATATGTGAACCCCAGGGTAAAGGTTTCGAAATACGATGAATGCGACGGACGCGATGATTCATTAAGGATCAAGGTTGCTCCGCTTTCGGTTTCCGTATTCAGGTATGACGGCCCGGCTGAGCCCAAGAAGCCTTCAGCTGCAAAAGGCGGTAAAAAGGGAAAGTCAAAAGCCGCAGGTGCGCGTAAGGATCTTAGACATGAACTCGAAGATAAATACAACAGGGAAGAGAGAGGTCTTACTGATTAATGCAGAATGATGTAGCCCAGGACGTAACAAAGGAACTGACAAGGTTCCAGCGATATACGGGTTCGCTTTTGGATAATGCCTTTAATACCGCTACCAAGGTATTGATAGTCATTGTACTTTTCCTTATAGGGCGCCTCATCATAAACGGCATCAGGAAGATAGTACGTAAGTCCCTGGAGCGTTCTAAGATCGATAACGGAAATATAGGTTTTATAGATGCCACGGTCAAGGTGCTGCTTTATATACTGATGATCGGACTGCTGGCGGGATATTTCGGGATAGAAACGGCATCCATAGTAGCGCTGCTCGGTTCGGCAGGCCTTACGATAGGCCTTGCGTTTCAGGGATCTCTTTCAAATTTTGCCGGCGGTATGCTCATACTGCTCACAAAGCCCTTCAGGATCGGAGACTATATTAAGGTTACGGGTATTGATGCAGAAGGTTCGGTCGATGAGATAGGCATGTTCTATACGAGGCTTAAGACCGTCGACAACCGTTCCTTTGTCATCCCTAACAGTGTGCTATCGAATACTACGGTTACAAACCTTACATACTACGATGTTAGGAAGCTTGAGATCATAGTTTCAGTTTCCTATGAAAGTGATATCGACAAGGTAAAACAGATATTAAAAGAGCTTCTGGAATCTGAAAATTACGTTATCCGTTCCAAAGAGATGCAGATATTCGTCAACTCACTCTCAAGCAGCGGTGTCGAAATAGGAATGCGGTTCTTTGTGAAAAAATCGGAATACTGGACCTCAAGGTGGCAATGCCTTGAAAATATAAAGAAAACATTTGACGAAAACGGTATAGAAATACCCTTTAATCAGCTTGATGTGCACCTTGACGGGGCCGCTGCCTTAGGGAAAAAGTAAGCCCGGCTGTTTGCGTAAAACGGCGAACTGTGGTATCATTAGCAGGCCTGAGAAGTGGGTTTTACTGATAAACGGAGTTTAAGTGGGAGGTTTTGTTATGTCTTCTTTTCAAGCGATAATAATGGGGATCGTTCAGGGTCTGACCGAAT
>JAILJC010000114.1 GCA_024694965.1 Lachnospiraceae bacterium | reverse complement strand
AGCGGTTTATTTATACATGAGATAGAGAGATAAAACAAGGGAGAGCCGACATGGACAAAAAACTCTACAAATTAATGGATTGGGCGAGGATTGAAGGCCTGGTTTATTCTGAGGAAGATAAGCCGCATGATATTCTGGGCGCGCATTATGTAACGGGCGGTCTGCTTATACAGGCATATTTACCCGGTATCGAAAATGTAAAAAAGGTTCATGCCGTAGTTAAGATGGGCAGCGAAGCCGTAAAGGAACATCAGATGGAACTGATGGATGAGACGGGCTTTTATGCTGTGTTCATACGCTGCCTTAAAAAAGTAAAGTATGATTATCACTTTAAGATAACCTTTGAAGACGGAACGGACACTGCATTGGACGATCCGTACCGGTTTGAGAGTACGATAAGTGATAAAGACATAGCAAAACTTAATGCGGGCATTCATTATGAATCATATAAGGTAATGGGCGCCCATATAAGAACCGTAAACGGTGTTAAGGGTACAGGTTTTGCCGTTTGGGCCCCCAATGCCGTCAGGGTCAGCGTTGTGGGTGACTTTAATAACTGGGACGGCCGCAGGCATCAGATGCGCAGGCTTGAAGAAGGCGGCATTTTCGAACTCTTCATACCCGGAGTTGATGAAGGCGCCGTATATAAATATGAATTGAAGTTAAAGGGCGATATCATTAAATTCAAGGCCGATCCCTACGGTTTCGGGGCGGAGCTTCGTCCCGCCACGGCTTCCATAGTAAGGGATATAGAAGGTTATGAATGGACCGATGATGAGTGGCTTGAGGAGCGTAAAGAAAGGCAGGGCAAGGATAAACCGCTAAGCATTTACGAGGTTCATCTCGGATCGTTTAAAAAGCCTGAAGACGGGCGCGAATTTTACAATTACAGGGAACTTGCCCCTCTTATCGCTGATTATGTTTTAAAGATGGGATATACGCATATAGAGGTAATGCCGGTCATGGAACATCCGCTGGATGCTTCGTGGGGATATCAGGTCGTGGGCTATTATGCGCCGACAAGCAGGTACGGGACACCTTACGACCTTATGTACTTTATGGATTATATGCATAAGATGGGGATCGGCGTCATCCTTGACTGGGTACCGGCTCACTTTCCGAAGGATGATCACGGGCTTTCCGAGTTTGACGGCACCTGTCTTTACGAGCATCTTGATCCCAGGCAGGGATATCACCCGCATTGGAGGACTTCCATATATAATTACGGGCGTCCCCAGGTCAGCAATTATCTTCTCGCAAATGCGCTCTACTGGATAAAGGAATATCATGCGGACGGCATAAGGATGGATGCGGTCGCATCAATGCTGTATCTTGATTACGGCAAACAGGACGGTCAGTGGGTGGCCAATATATACGGCGGAAACGAGAACCTTGATGCCGTGGAGTTTCTCAAGCATTTCAATTCGATCCACAGTAAGCTTGACGACGGTTCCATAGTGATAGCAGAAGAATCAACGGCATGGCCCAAGGTTTCAGGAAGTCTTCTTGATGACGGACTCGGATTTGATTATAAGTGGAACATGGGCTGGATGAATGATTTTACGGAATTCATGAGATATGATCCTCTTTTCAGGTCAGGACATTATTCCGAGCTTACTTTCAGTATGATATATGCATATTCGGAACATTTCATTCTTGTATTCTCGCATGACGAGGTTGTTCACGGAAAGGCTTCGATGCTTGCAAAGATGCCCGGAGAGAGGCGCGATAAATTTGCCAACCTGCGTGCCGCGTACGGATATATGATGACTCATCCGGGCAAGATCTTAAGCTTTATGGGACAGGATATAGGCGAGTGGGATGAATGGAATGAGGACAGGAGCGTACAGTGGGATCTTCTTCAGTATGATGAGCATAAATATCTGAATGCCTATGTAAGTGATATGCTAAAGTTCTATAAGGCAAATCCCGCACTTTACGAGCTTGACAACGAGATAGAAGGCTTCGAGTGGATCAACAACATATCGGGCAACGAATGCATAATCGTATTTCTGCGCAAATGCCCGACACAGACACTGCTTGTCGTATGCAATTTTGCGAACATCTCAAGGGACCAGTATAAGATAGGGGTTCCATTTGCAGGAAAATATAAGGAGATATTCAATTCCGATGATGTCAAATACGGTGGCACCGGATATGTGAACCCAAGGGTAAAGGTTTCTAAGTATGATGAATGCGACGGACGCGATGATTCCTTAAGGATCAAAGTCGCTCCGCTTTCGGTTTCCGTTTTCAGGTATGACGGACCGGCCGAGCCTAAGAAACCTTCAGCTTCAAAAGGCGGTAAAAAGGGAAAGTCAAAGGCCGCAGTTGCGCGTAAGGATCTTAGACATGAACTTGAAGATAAATATAACAGGGAAGAGAGAGGTCTTACTGATTAATGCAGAATGACGTAGCCCAGGACGTAACACAGGAACTGACAAGGTTCCAGCGATATACGGGTGCGCTTTTGGATAATGCCTTTAATACCGCCACCAAGGTATTGATAGTCATTGTACTGTTCTTTATAGGGCGCCTTATCATAAACGGCATCAGAAAGATAGTACGTAAGTCCCTGGAGCGTTCTAAGATCGATAACGGAAATATAGGTTTTATAGATGCCACGGTCAAGGTTCTGCTTTATATGCTTATGATCGGACTGCTGGCGGGATATTTCGGGATAGAAACGGCATCCATAGTAGCCCTGCTCGGTTCTGCAGGCCTTACCATCGGTCTGGCATTTCAGGGATCTCTTTCCAATTTTGCCGGCGGTATGCTGATACTGCTGACAAAGCCCTTCAGGATCGGAGATTATATTAAGGTTACCGGTATTGATGCGGAAGGATCGGTCGATGAGATAGGCATGTTTTACACGAGGCTTGAGACGGTCGGCAACCGTTCCTTTGTTATGCTTAAGAGCGTGCTTTCAAATAGTACGGTTACAAACCTTACATACTACGATGTAAGGAAGCTTGAGATAATAGTTTCCGTTTCATATGAGAGTGATATCGATAAGGTAAAGCAGATATTAAAAGAACTTCTCGAATCGGAAAATTATGTTATCCGTTCCAAAGAGATGCAGATATTCGTCAATTCACTCTCAAGCAGCGGTATCGAAATTGGAATGCGGTTTTTTGTGAAAAAATCGGAATACTGGACCTCAAGGTGGCAATGCCTTGAAAATATAAAGAAAACATTTGACGAAAACGGTATAGAAATACCCTTTAACCAGCTTGATGTACATCTTGACGGGGCCGCTGTCTTAGGGGATAAGTAAGCCCTCCGGTTTGCGTAAAACGGCGAACTGTGGTATCATTAGCAGGCCTGAGAAGTGGGTTTTACTGATAAACGGAGTTTAAGTGGGAGGTTTTGTTATGTCTTCTTTTCAAGCGATAATAATGGGGATCGTTCAGGGTCTGACCGAAT
>JAILJC010000075.1 GCA_024694965.1 Lachnospiraceae bacterium | reverse complement strand
GAATAAGGAAGGAGAATCATACACGCAGACGCATAATGCATGGTTCTCGCTGGGTACGCAGATGAGTTATATGTTCGTTATAGTAATGTCAATATCCTGTGCTTTTTACATATTCAGAAATAAATTCAGGGAGGCGATCCCATGCATGCTGTTCATGTTTGGGTGCTTCATAATGCTGTTTTTCCGATCCACTAATGAACAGAGCACGTATTTCATGTTCGAGGTTCTGATAGTGATCGCTGGATGCGGACTTAATCACATGTACAGAAACCATCACCCGGAATTTGAAAAGGTTGCGGTTGTTACAGATGCGGGGCCTGTTGAAGTTCCCGTGGAAAATGAAAATCAGGCTGACTGGAAGGCTATTTCAAGGGCAAGGGCACTTATTTTCTCGGGCCCGTCTTCCAAGAACACGACACCGTCAGCTCCGGCAGCACCTGCGGCTCAGCCGGCGGAACCTGCCCCTGTTTCATCGGAACCAGCACCTCAGCCTTCCGGCGGATCACTGATGTCGCTTCTGTCAGGCAGGGCTCCCTCTTCACCTGCGACACCGAGTGCTGCACCTATTGCACCTGCTGCACCTGTTGCGCCCGTAAAACCGGCGGCACCTGCAAAGCCGGCTCCCAAACCGGCACCGAGTATGATGGACAGCAATCCATACACCCAGGCAACGATATCGCCCGAAGGTTTTTTCAGTTTTTTTACAGAAGAACCCGAGCCGGTGCAGCCTGTTTATGAAGAGCCCGAACCGGAACCTGTACAGACATTTGAAGAAGCTGTAGAAGAGGCCCCCGTTTATGAAAATGTAAATGAAACGGCTGTATCAGATACAGCCGGCGAAGCAACGGCTTATGAAGAGCCGGTATACGAAGAACCGACATACGAAGAGCCGATATATGAAGAGCCGGTATATGAAGAGCCCGTATATGAGGAACCTTCATATGGTGCGGCTGCACAGGAGCCTGCAGGAGAAGCGCAGGGATATGATGGATTTCAGGATCTTTATGAAGGTCCGATACAGGAGTTTGAAGAAGAAGAGGAGCTTGGCGGAGCCGATACATACAGTAAGCCCGCACAGGCCAAAGATGATTCCGAACAGGAATATGTAATGCCTGAGATGACATATATGGATCCTGAAGAGTCAAATATCTTCGGAGAACCCGATGCCGAGGATGATGAGCCTCTTCCGCCTTCGCACATATTCGGAAGGCTCATGGATGAAAAACCGGAACCTGTTAAAGAGCAGCCTCAGTATGAGGAACCGGCCCCTGTTTATGAAGAGCTTAAAGCGGGTGAGGGTGAAATGGTATTTGATGAGGGACTGCCGGATGATATGGCACAGTTCTTTACGACAGCGGAACCGGCCCCCATACCTTCGCAACCCGAACCGGAAGCGCCTGCTCCCGTATACGAAGCACCTATGCAGTCATATGAGGAACCTGTTAGCGTAGCGCCGGTACAGGCATATACACAACCGGTAAATCAGGCTCCCGCACAGACATATAACGCTCCGGTAAATGAAGCGCCGGCCCGGACATACAGTGAACCTGCGCCTTATTATGCAAAGAACACGAGCAATCCCGATCCCGATACAAAGTCAAGTTACGGGGCGGCAGCCCATGCACTCGGCTTCAGCTTCGGGAGCGCCATGTTCGGTGGTGACGAAGGCGGTTTTGGAGGCCAGTTTAATGAAGGCTTAGATGAATTCAGCTTTGGTGAGGGCATGCCCGACCTTTCATCACTCGATCAGGCGGCCGCTTTACAGCAACAGGGTGACGGACTCGCAAAGAAGAAAAAGGTAGTAAAGAAAAAGATAGTAAGAAAAGTGGTAAAAAAGCCCGTTTCTCCGCTTCCGGGGATCAAGCTTGATGAGATAGACTTAGGTGCCGCATTTGATGAAGCTCATGGTACATCAAGCAGCCAGGATGACGGTTCCGGCGGAGATTATGTGATAGAAATTTGATGTTGCAAATATCAAGATAATCTAATATAATTCTTTGGTAAGTCATTTACAGGCTTCCGTGGCTCAGTTGGTAGAGCAACGCATTCGTAATGCGTAGGTCGCCGGTTCGAGTCCGGCCGGGAGCTGTGAAATATGTATTGGGACAACACGATGTTTAACATGGCGTTGTCCTTTTTATTTCTTTACTTATCATTACCACTGTGCTAAAATTAAAAGATGTTTTAACCAACCAATCATGTTTTGTACGGAGGATGATATGGCTCAGTTATGGGGAGGACGCTTTACAAAGGAGACAGACAAGCTTGTATATGCGTTCAATGCATCGGTTTCATTCGACAAAAAGCTTTATGCACATGACATAAAGGGAAGTATCGCACATGCCCGTATGCTTAAGAAGCAGGGAGTTATAACTTCTAAGGATGAGGAGCAGATAATAAACGGGCTCAATTCAATCCTTAATGATATAGAAAACGGGAGTGTTGACATTACCGATGAGTATGAAGATATACACAGCTTCGTGGAGGCACAGCTTATAAAGCGAACAGGTGATGCCGGAAAGAAGCTTCATACGGGGAGGAGCCGTAACGATCAGGTCGCACTTGATATGAGGATGTATACAAGGGATCAGGTTGTACAGACATCCGGGCTTGTATATGATCTTCTTGAAACATTGATCGATATGATGGCTGAGCATATCAAAACCTATATGCCGGGCTTTACACACCTGCAGAAGGCGCAGCCGGTCACACTTGCACATCATCTGGGAGCTTATTTTGAGATGTTTAAGCGTGATCTTTTAAGACTTGGTGACATATATGAGCGTATGAACTACTGTCCGCTCGGAGCGGGTGCACTGGCAGGAACGACTTATCCGCTCGACAGGGATTATACGGCAAAGCTGCTTGACTTTTACGGACCGACGTTAAACAGCATGGATTCGGTATCTGACAGGGATTATCTTATTGAATACCTTGCGGCGGCATCCACAATGATGATGCATTTAAGTCGGTTCAGCGAAGAGATCATAATCTGGAACAGCAACGAATACCGTTATATAGAGATAGATGATTCATATTCGACGGGTAGCAGCATAATGCCACAGAAAAAGAATCCGGATATCGCAGAGCTCATACGCGGAAAGACAGGAAGGGTATACGGGGCGTTAATGGCACTGCTTACGACAATGAAGGGGCTGCCGCTTGCATACAATAAAGATATGCAGGAGGACAAGGAACCGGTATTTGATGCGATCGATACGGTTAACGGATGCCTTGCCCTGTTTACGGGCATGCTAAAAACGATAAGCTTCAATAAGGAGACAATGGCAAAGAGTGCCATGAACGGATTTACAAATGCAACCGATGCTGCAGACTATCTTGTGTTAAAGGGTGTGCCGTTCAGGGATGCACACGGGATCATCGGATCCCTGGTACTATACTGTATTGAAAAGAACAAGTCCATAGATGAATTGTCAATTGAAGAGCTTAAAGGCATATGTCCCGAATTTGACGAGGATATATACGATGCGATAAGCCTTGAGACATGCGTGGAAAAGCGTCTCACGAAAGGTGCTCCGTCAGGAGCGGCGATGGAAGAGGTGCTTAAGATAAACAGAGGGTTTCTTAAGGAACAAAAGGAAACACTTAAAAGAAGAGGAGGAAAAGAAGATGAGTGAAAAATTAAAGGTAGGAATTCTTGGCGGAACTGGAATGGTGGGACAGAGGTTCATTTCACTGCTTGAGGATCACCCCTGGTTTGAGGTGGTTACCATTGCCGCAAGCGCAAGGAGTGCCGGAAAGAGATATGAGGATGCTGTCGGCGGAAGGTGGAAGATGACCACTCCCATGCCAAAGGCGGTTAAGGATATCGTGGTAATGAACGTAAGTGACGTTGAAAAGGTTGCATCAACGGTTGACTTTGTTTTCAGTGCCGTGGATATGACAAAAGATGAAATACGTGCAATAGAGGAAGAATATGCAAAAACCGAGACTCCGGTAGTTTCAAACAACAGCGCACACCGCTGGACTCCCGATGTGCCCATGATAATACCCGAGATAAATCCCGAGCATATTGAAGTTATAGAGTCACAGAAAAAACGTCTCGGAACAAAGAGGGGCTTTATTGCCGTAAAACCCAACTGTTCTATACAGAGTTATGCGCCGCTTCTTGCTGCATGGAAGGAGTTTGAGCCGACGGAGGTTGTAGCAACGACTTATCAGGCAATATCGGGTGCCGGCAAGACATTTAAGGACTGGCCCGAGATGGAAGGGAACATCATACCCTATATCGGAGGCGAGGAGGAAAAGAGCGAGCAGGAGCCCTTAAGGATACTCGGAAAGGTAGTAGACGGTGAGATCAAAAAGGCAGACGCTCCCCTGATCACAACCCAGTGCATAAGGGTGCCCGTGCTTAACGGACATACGGCTGCCGTGTTCATCCGTTTCAATAAGAAGCCGACAAAGGAGCAGCTTATTGAAAAGATGGTAAGTTACTCCGGCGAGCCTCAGGCTCTCAAGCTTCCGAGTGCTCCAAAACAGTTCATTCAGTATCTTGAGGATGATAACCGTCCGCAGGTTACGATGGATGTTGACTATGAACGCGGAATGGGCGTGTCTATCGGAAGATTAAGGGAAGATACACTGTTTGACTATAAGTTTGTGGGCCTGTCCCACAACACAGTAAGGGGCGCTGCGGGCGGTGCCGTACTTTGCGCGGAGCTCTTAAAGGCCAAGGGTTACATTCAGGCAAAATAAAAACATTTGGGGGTTAAGATGGCATTTAAGCGTAATTTGGAGCTTAAGACTTTACAGAATTATTATAATCGCGAGGATAACCAGATCGTTGTTCTTTACGGAGACAGATACAGCGGAAGGGAATCCCTGTTAAGGGATTTCTTAAAGGGAAAGGACCATTTCTATTACCATGCCCGTTCCTGCTCCGAGGATGAACAGCTTAAACTGTGGGCCGATGAGTTAAAGGATGATCTGCCAAAGGGCACCGAACCGGGAGAAGGATTTTCGGGAATAATGTCCACTATAATATCGAGGCCTTCGGAAGAAGGAAAAAGAGTCATAGTGGTGGATGAATTCCAGAATATAATAAAGTCCGGAAACGAGTTCATGGAGGTCGTTGTAAGGGGCGCTCATAACAAACTCGGAGATCAGCCGGTTATGTTTCTGCTTTGTTCATCATCGGTATACTGGATCGAGAACCTGATGGTGGAAAAGCTCAAGGAGCTTGCTTTTGAGATATCGGGGCTGATACGCCTTAACGATCTTAAGTTCCTTGATTTTACAAGGAATTTCAAAAACTACGAGCTTGAAAGCAGTGTTGAGGCCTACTCTATAATCGGAGGAAGCCCGATGCTCTGGGAGATGTGGGACGACAGACACACGGTGGCTGAGAACGTATGCAGGCTCGTACTTAAGGACGGTGCACCTCTTAACGAATACGGAAAGCATATACTTCCATCCGAATTAAGGGAACCTCCGGTATACAACACTATCCTTGCGACCCTTGCACAGGGGAAGAACAAGCTAAATGATATATACAAGTACACAGGATACAGCAGGGCAAAGATTTCGGTTTACATAAAAAACTTGATCGAGCTTGAGATTGTGGAAAAGATCGATTCCGTGAATACGGCTGGGCACGAGAACGTACAAAAAGGTATATACAGGATAACAGATCCTTTTGTAAGGTTCTGGTTTAAGTATATCTTCAGGAATTATTCAAAGCTATTACTGACACCGCCTGATAAATTCTATTCAAAGTACATAGCTCCGACATTTAAATCCTACACGGCCTACTGTTTTACCGATGTATGCGCGGAGTATCTTGACATTTTAAACCACATGGATAAGTTAAGCTTCCGTTATAACCAACGGGGTGTATGGGTAGGAAAGGTCGGAACCATCGATACCGTCGCAACCGATGATAACGGAAGGACCCTTGTTGCGCTGTGCAACTGGGAAAACCCTGTCATGAACTATGAGGATTACGAATGGCTCATGTTCTGTGTCAAGCAGGCCAAGCTCGATGTTAACGATATCTACCTGTTTTCTGCCGGTGATTTTGATCTTGAACTTCAGCAGGAGGCAATGATAAATGAGCACATCAGGCTTATAGACGGTACGCAGCTTTAAGGGGTGTCATTTGGGGAAGAAGCTTATTATAACCGAGAAACCCTCCGTGGCACGTGATTTTGCACGGGTATTAAACGTAAAGGGCAATCGTGACGGATATATTGAAAATGATGAATATGTGATCTCGTGGTGTGTCGGACATCTGGTGGGCATGCTGTACCCCGAGGAATACGATATCAAGTACAAAACATGGAAACTTGAGGACCTTCCTTTTCTGCCTGAGGTATACAAGTACGGTGTATTAAAGCCTGTTGCGAAGCAGTATAACATTGTTAACGGACTGCTGCACAGGGAGGATGTGGATACTGTATACTGGGCCGGCGATTCCGGAAAGGAAGGACAGACCATCGAAGAGAATATCCGAAATTTCGGCGGCGTGCGTGAGGGCATGAAGGAGCTGAGGGTTTGGATAGACTCGCAGACCGATGACGAGATAAAAAAGGGTATTCGCGAAGCAAAGGACATGAGCGAATATGAGAACCTTGGGAAATCGGGCATAATGCGTACGATCGAAGACTATGCCCTGGGTATTAATTTTTCAAGGGTCCTGTCTGTTAAGTACGGCAAGCTTGTAAATGAAGCCGCGGCCACCAAGAAGTATTCCGCGATCGCGGTGGGCAGGGTGATGACCTGCGTGCTCGGGATGGTAGTATACCGCGAGCGGGAGATACGTAATTTCACGGAAACTCCGTTTTACAGGGTTATAGGCAACCTTACGGATGCGCTGATAAAGGCCGAATGGAAGGCTGTTGAGGGATCAAAGTATTATAACAGTCCTCTTTTATATAAGGAGAACGGTTTTAAAAAGAGCGAAGACGCCTCGGCGCTCATCGATGAACTTAAGGGAAAGGAATGCATAGTTGAGGCTGTTGAAAAGAGCACTTCAAAAAAGAAACCGCCCCTTTTGTTCAATATTACGGAGTTATCGGCCGAATGTGCGAAGAGGTTTAAGATAAATCCTTCCAAGACACTTAATATCGCACAGGATCTGTATGAAAGAAAACTGACTACATATCCCAGAACCGATGCAAGGGTATTAACGACTGCAGTTGCGGGTGAGATCCACAAAAACTTAAACGGGTTAAGATATTACGCACCGTGCAGGGATTTTGTCAACAACATAATAGATAATAAGCTGTATGCGGGACTGGCAAAAACACAGTATGTCAAGGATGCCGATGTGACCGATCATTACGCGATCATCCCGACGGGCCAGGTAAAGGACTTAGAAGGAATGTCCGACCTTCATAAGAAGGTATATGATGTGATCGTCAGGCGTTTCTTGAGCATTTTCTATCCGCCGGCCGAATTCCTTACCGTTAAGCTTACGGTTGCCATAGATAACGAAAAGCTGTTTTCATCAGCCAAAGTGCTCAAAAAGAAGGGCTACATGGAAATCGCGGGCGTTACAAAGGCAAAGGAAGACGAGGATGAAAGCGAAGACAGCGTAAGTGATAAAGAAAAACTCCTTAAATACATAGATTCGATGAAAAAAGGCGATAAGTTAAATGTTGATTCTTTCGAGATAAAGGAAGGTAAAACATCACCGCCGAAACGCTATACTGCGGGCACCATGATGCTTGCCATGGAAAATGCGGGAAACCTTATAGAAGATGAGGAACTGAGGGAGCAGATAAAGAAAACGGGTATCGGAACCTCGGCAACCAGAGGCCAGATAATAAAAAAGCTGGTTGATATAGGATATTTGAGCGAACATAAGAAGACACTCATACTAACCCCGAGCAAACTGGGCGAAATGATCTTTGAAGTAGTGGATATGTCAATTCCCACGCTTCTTAACCCTGAGATGACAGCAAGCTGGGAAAAAGGTCTTGAGGGGATAATAAACGGCACCGTAGATGCGGCCGATTACAGAAGCAAATTCGAGGAGTACATCCGTCGGGAAACCGGAAGGATGATTAACAATAACACGGCCGGTGATCTAAGGCGCAGGCTTTTGCATATGAACGAAAAGGGAAGCACTGACGGTTCTGCAGCTAAGCCGCTTAACCTTAAGTGTCCCATGTGCGGTAGGAAGATATTAAGGACTAAATCTGGCGGGTATGAATGTGAGGCTTATAACAGCAAAGGCGAAGACAGATGTACATTTAATATAGACACGGTTTTTGGTCATAAGGTAAACGACAGGGAACTGAAGGAACTTGTGAATAACGGAATAACCGGTACGATAAAGGGCTTCATTGCTAAGAATAATGTACGATTTGATGCAAAGCTTAAGCTTAACAGGGACGATTCCGACAGGATAACGGGGCTGGGGATCGAAAGGATATAAAAAATCAGAAAATCATAATACATTATCCGCAATTTATGATACAATAATATGTGACTGAACTTTAAAAAGTGTATGACAGAAAAAGAATTCAGACAATTATGTGAAAATATTGTTTTTCTGGACGGAGCTACCGGATCAAACCTGATGAAAAGGGGGATGCCAAGAGGTGTATGTCCCGAAAAATGGATACTTGAAAACAGGGAAGTAATGATCGGCCTGCAGCTTGAGTATTTCAATGCGGGCAGTAATATTGTCCTTGTCCCCACTTTTACCGCAAACAGGATAAAGTTATCGGAATACGGCCTTAAGGACAGGATCGGTGAGATAAACAGGGAACTTGTCAGGGTTTCAAAGGAAGCAAGGGACCGGTTTTTATCTGACAATCCGGGAGCGGATGCATATATTGCGGCCGACCTGACAATGACGGGAAAGCAGCTTAAGCCGATGGGCACCCTGGATTTCGAGGAACTTGTCGACATTTACAAGGAACAGCTTAACTACCTGGTAGAGGCAGGAGTTGATGTCATAGTGATCGAAACAATGACATCCCTTCAGGAGACAAGGGCTGCGCTTATAGCATCAAGGGAAACCTGTAAGCTTCCGGTTTTGTGCTCTCTTACATTTGAAGAGAACGGAAGGACGCTGTTCGGTACGGACGGAAGGACGGCCGTCTCGGTACTTGAGAGCCTGGGTGCTTCGGCAGTCGGAACAAATTGCTCTGTAGGTCCCGATAAGATGATCGAAGTGATCTCTTCGATGGCCCAGATAGCAGGTATACCGATAATCGCAAAACCCAATGCGGGTATGCCTGTTCTTGATGAAAACAATAATGCCGTATATGATGTCGGGCCCGATGATTTCGCAAAACAGATGCTTCCGCTTATTAAAGCCGGTGCCTCGATAGTCGGAGGATGCTGCGGGACAACACCCGAACATATAAGGAAGCTTAAAGAAGCGGCAAAAGGACTTAAAAGAACAAAGCTTATAAGGGAAGAAGGTTTAAGGTACCTGTCTTCCGAAAAGAGTACGGTATGCTTTAACCTTGATTCCGGCTTCATGATAGTAGGTGAAAGGATAAATCCGACCGGAAAAAAGAAGCTCCAGGAGGAATTAAGGAACGGTTCGTACGAAATGGTGCATGACTTTGCTGTTTCACAGGACGAAAACGGAGCATCATTTCTTGATATAAATGTCGGTATGAGCGGCATTGACGAGAAGGAAACAATGTTAAGCGCCATTGAGGAGGTAACGACACACGTTTCCCTTCCTTTGGTGATCGATTCAAGCCATATCGATGTTATGGAGCAGTCGCTGCGGCGCTATCCCGGAAGGGCGCTCATAAATTCGATCTCATATGAGAAAGTGAAGTTTGAAAACCTTCTTCCCATTGCCAAAAAGTACGGAGCGATGTTCATTCTGCTTCCGCTGTCCGATGATGGACTGCCGGGATCGCTTGATGAGAAGAAGGAAATCATCGGAAAGATCTTAAAACGTGCCGATGAACTTGGAATATCGCGTAACGATATTATAGTGGACGGACTTGTGGCTACGGTTGGGGCAAATAAGAAAGCCGCACTCGAAACACTTGAGACCATAAGGTACTGCAGGGAGGACCTTAAGCTTCCGACGATAGTAGGCCTTTCGAATATTTCGTTCGGACTGCCCGAAAGGGCAAATGTTAATTCGGCATTTTTGAACCTGGCCATACAAAACGGACTTACGATGGCAATACTGAATCCTTCCCAGCATCAGCTCGTTGCCGGTGCGCTTGCGGTCGATATGCTGCTTGATAAGGAAGGCGCCGATGTAAGATATATCGATTATATAAGCTTTCTGAAGGACAAGTATCCCGACATGGCTCCTATGGGAACAATAAGCATTAAAGGAGCCGAACAGTCAACCGATAAGGGTGGTCCGGTAAAAGATTCGCCCCCTGTGGAGGCTTCCGATAAGAAAGAACATGAGGATAGCCTTAAGAAAGCGGTACTTACGGGTAACAAAAAGAATATTACACAGCTTACCAAGCAGGCGCTTGAATCAGGACGAAAGGCAAAGGATATACTTGATTTAAGTCTTTTACCCGCGATAAATGAAGTGGGAAAGCTTTTTGAATCCGGCAGGTATTTTCTGCCGCAGCTTATTGCAAGTGCCGAAACAATGAGAATGTCCATCGAATATCTGGAACCTTTTTTAAAGGATTCCGATACGGGAGCGCCTACCGCTACCATAGTGATCGCGACCGTAAAGGGAGATATTCATGACATAGGAAAGAATCTGGTTTCTTTGATGCTTAAGAATTACGGATTCAAGGTATACGACCTGGGGAAGGACGTATCAAGGGAGGAAATAATACGTAAGGCGGTTGAAGTAGACGCGGACATTATAGCCCTTTCGGCGCTGATGACCACGACAATGCAGGAAATGCGGGAAGTAATTAAATATGCAAGGGATGAAGGGGTTCGTGCTCAGATAATGATCGGCGGAGCGGTCATTACACAGGAATATGCCGACGAGATCGATGCTTCGGGGTATTCCAAGGATGCACAGGAGGCGGTTAAGCTCGCCAAACATCTTATTGAGATGTGTACAAAAAATATTCAATAAAGGAGGAGGCAATGGCAAGAAGGTACAGAAAGCTTAAAGTGCGGGATCCGAAGCTGCATAAGAAACTTAGAAGAGAAGCCGCACTGATGGAAGCAGCGGCCAGAAGAGCCAGGGCTGCAAGAGGAAAACCGTCGGGCTCAACATCCGCAGCCGCAAATTACAATAATATTGCCGGGGTTATCGGTGAAGCAAAGGAGAAGACTGTTATGACAGATACAAACGAAGCTATCAGGAACGAAGTAAATAACGAAGGTACGGTTGACGTTAAGGAAGCCGTAAAGGAGGTCATTGTGAACAATTCAAGCGAAGGCAGCAAGATAAATGCGCTGATCGAAAGGAATAACAGGAAGATGAACGCAAGGCAGCGTAAGGAAAACGATGCCGAGATAATCGCTTCAATGCAGAGTGATGATATGAAGATACTTGCCGCCCTCCTTATGGATATGAGGAATAAGGATGAGAGAAAGTTAAAGTACACCAAGTTCCAGGTAGGACTTGCACTCTTTACTTCCATTCTTGCACTCGCAATAGTGATCTGCGTAGCCGGCGTTGTATTAAGCCTTCTTCCCGAGATCAATAATGTTATAGCACAGACCAACCAGGTGATAGCACAGACCAACGAAGTTATCAACCAGGCAAATGATATACTTGCAGACGTTCAGCCTACTATCGACAACCTTAATGCCGTTACCAACGAGCTTGCTAATGCTAACATCACAGGAATGCTCGAGGATGTTGATGCGCTTGTTGTTTCAAGCGAGAAGAATATGGCCGAAGCCCTTCAGACGGTGACTTCCATAGATATAAAATCACTGAACGAAGCGATTGAGGACTTAAGTGCGATTGTTTCGCCGCTTGCGGGAATGTTCAGAAGATAAGTAAAGACAGGAAGGTTACTCATTATGTTAGGTGCAGATGCAATAGCAAGATGTCTGCTTGAAGAAAATGTTAAGGTGGTGTTCGGATATCCCGGAGTTGCGATATGCCCGTTCTTTAACAGCATGCTGTCGGTCGATATAGAAAGGGTTTTGGTGCGTACCGAACAGAATGCCGCTCACATGGCCAGCGGATATGCAAGGATTTCGGGAAAAGTCGGAGTATGTGTTGCAACATCCGGTCCCGGTGCCACAAATCTTATAACGGGAATAGCAACGGCCTATGCCGATTCGATCCCCCTCGTATGCATTACGGGGCAGGTGGATTCAAGACAGCTTGGTTCTGATGTGTTCCAGGAAGCCGATATTACGGGAGCAGCCGAGTCATTCGTTAAATACAGCTATCTTGTAAAAAATGCCGAGGACATACCGAGGATAATGAAAGAGGCGTTCCATATAGCATCAACTGGACGCAAGGGTCCGGTGCTTATTGATGTGCCGATCGATGTACAGAACAAGCCCATCGGTAAATTCAGCTATCCTTCGGATGTCAGCTTAAGGACATACAAGCCTACCGTAAAGGGACATGCAGTTCAGATTAAGAAGGTGATAAAGGCTATTTCCAGGGCAGAACGTCCGATCATCTGCGTAGGCGGAGGTGTTCACCTTAGCAATGCATCAAAAGAGGTGTGTGACTTTGCGCATAAATACGGTATCCCGGTTGTTTCGACGCTCATGGGCATCAGTGTGATGTCAACCAACGATCCGCTTTATTTCGGAATGGTGGGAAATAACGGTAAGGTTTATGCGAACAGGGCGATGAACGAAGCCGACCTCATAATCATGATAGGGGCAAGGGTGGCTGACCGTGCCATATCGCAGCCTGACCTTATTACCGAAAACAAGGTGCTCATACATATTGATGTCGATCCGGCCGAGATTGGTAAAAATGTAGGCCCGCATATTCCGCTCGTCGGAGATATAAAGGCGATATTTGAAGATATGGCCGGTCATGATCTTGAGTGCAACTGCAGTGACTGGGTAGACCTTTTAAGTGAATATAAGGCGGATGCTCCGGTAAGGAAAGCACCGCGTGACGGATATGTGGATCCGGCGCTGTTTATAGGAGTGCTTTCAAATAAGCTTAAGGATGATGCGATCTATGTTGCCGATGTCGGTCAGAATCAGATGTGGTCGTGCAGTTATCATATCGTAAAACACGGACGCTTCCTTACTTCAGGCGGAATGGGAACCATGGGATATTCGATCCCGGCCGCCATAGGAGCAAGGGCAGCCGACAAAGACAGGCAGATAGTTGCGGTATGCGGTGACGGTTCGTTCCAAATGTCAATGATGGAGCTTGCAACCATGCAGCAGCATAAGCTCCCGGTTAAGATCATTGTTTTTAACAACGGATATCTTGGGCTTGTAAGGGAATATCAGTATAATACGTACAAAGCGCATTATTCGGTTGTGGATCTTACCGGTTCACCGGATCTTTCAAAGCTTTCCGAGGCATATAATGTACCGTTTTACAGGCTTTCGGATATGAAGGATGCTTCCGGTGTTCTGGATGATTTCCTTAAGGATAACAGGCCGGGACTCATGGAGGTAATGATAGATCCCATGGACACAGTAAAGTAACAGATCAGGTGGTTAATCATGAAGAGATTATATTCGGTACTGGTTGAGAACAGATCCGGTGTACTTATGAAGGTTGCGGGGTTGTTCTCACGCCGTATGTTCAATATCGATTCACTGGCAGTAGGTGAAACGGATGATCCAAATGTCAGCTGTATCACGATAGTATCCTCGGGTGAGAAGGGGACTCTTGAACAGATCGAGAAACAGCTCAATAAGAAGATAGATGTCATTAAGATAAAGACGTTTTCCGAGCAGGAGAGCATCAGCAGGGAGCTTATACTTGTAAAGGTTAAGTATAATAAGAACACTCGCAGGGAAATAATGGAGATATGTGAGATACTCGGAGCTTCTATCGTTGATATGTCAAAGAGCCTGCTCACTATCCAGTTATGCGATACTCCCGAGAGGACGGCGCTTCTTATTCAGATGCTCGCATCGATAAGTGTCGTAGAGGTGGCAAGGACCGGCGTCCTGGCGTTGCAGAAGTGCAATCTCAGTGATTGACATATGATCAACTTATGCTACAATGTATAAATATTCACGTTTATACAAATATACAGTTTAGGTGGTTTCTTAAATGAAAAAAGTATTTCAGTTACTTGTCGATAATAATTCAGGTGTTTTGAGCCGCATTTCAGGTCTGTTCAGCCGCCGCGGGTACAATATCGACAGCATTACGGCAGGTACTACTTCAAATCCCAAATATACAAGGATAACGATAGTCGCAAGCGGAGATGAGGATATTCTCGAGCAGATCGAAAAGCAGGTAGGCAAGCTTATCGATGTGCGTGCGATATGGGAACTTGAGGCTGATTCTTCGGTATACAGGGAACTTATACTTATAAAGGTACGCGCGGGTGAAAATGAACGTCAGTCCATCGTAGCCGTGACGGATATCTTCAGGGCCAAGATAATCGATGTTGACAAGGACTCCATGATCATCGAGCTTACCGGAAACCAGAGCAAGATAGATGCTTTCCTAGATCTTTTGGGAGGTTATGAGATCCTTGAGATCGCAAGGACAGGTATAGCGGGATTAAGACGCGGCACGGACGGTGTTGTTCGTCTTGGTTAAACCGTATCAGGATGATTCTTTATTAAATTTATATATTAATTTCAGGAGGATATTTTAATGGCTAAGATTTATTACGAAGAGGATTGTAACTTATCGGCACTTGACGGAAAGACCATTGCCGTTATAGGTTACGGAAGTCAGGGACATGCACATGCCCTTAACGCCAAGGAGTCGGGATGCAATGTCATCATCGGTCTCTACGAGGGTTCAAGGTCTTGGGATAAGGCTGTTAAGCAGGGCTTCGAGGTTTATACGGCGGCTGAGGCAGCAAAGAAGGCTGACATCATCATGATACTTATAAATGATGAGAAGCAGGCTGATATGTATAAGTCGGATATTGAGCCCAATCTTGAGGCGGGAAATATGTTAATGTTCGCACATGGCTTTAATATCCATTTCGGTTGTATTGTACCTCCCAAGGATGTGGATGTTACGATGATCGCACCCAAGGGTCCCGGCCACACAGTTCGTTCCGAGTATCAGGCAGGCAAGGGTGTTCCCTGTCTTGTAGCTGTTGAGCAGGACGCTACAGGTAAGGCTCTTGAGAAGGCACTGGCTTATGCACTTGCAATAGGCGGAGCAAGGGCAGGCGTTCTTGAGACAACGTTCAGGACCGAAACGGAAACTGACCTCTTCGGTGAGCAGGCAGTATTGTGCGGCGGTGTATGCGCACTTATGCAGGCAGGATTCGAAACTTTGGTTGAAGCCGGATATGATGAGAGAAATGCATACTTTGAATGTATCCATGAGATGAAGCTTATAGTGGATCTTATCTATCAGTCGGGCTTTGCGGGAATGAGGTATTCCATTTCAAACACAGCCGAGTACGGTGATTATATTACAGGTCCCAAGCTTATCACCGAGGAGACCAAGAAGACTATGAAGAAGATCCTTGCGGATATCCAGGACGGATCGTTTGCAAAGCAGTTCCTTCTTGATATGTCTCCGGCCGGACGTCAGGTACATTTCAAGGCCATGAGAAAGCTCGCATCCGAGCATCCTTCGGAAAAGGTCGGTGAAGAGATACGTAAGCTTTACAGCTGGAATAATGAAGAGGATAAGCTTATAAACAACTAATGCTTGCATTTTGGGGCATATTGTGTTATATTCTCTCATGTTGTTGTAATTATGTTAAGTAGATGGTCCGCTGTATGATCTGTCATACAAGAACATCAGTGGTTTAAGGAGGTTTCATATGAGCGATATCATCAAGAATATCGAAGCGGAGCAGATGAAGGAAAGTGTTCCCGAGTTTGCTGTGGGCGACACGGTTAAGGTGTATGCCAAGATCAAGGAAGGAAACAGGGAAAGGATCCAGATCTTCGAGGGCACCGTACTTAAGAGACAGGGCGGAAGCAACCGCGAGACTTTCACCGTCAGGAAGAATTCAAACGGCGTAGGCGTAGAGAAGACCTGGCCGCTTCATTCACCTTTCGTTGAAAAGATCGAAGTAGTAAGGCGCGGTAAGGTAAGAAGGGCTAAGCTGTTCTACTTAAGGGATCGTGTAGGTAAGGCCGCTAAGGTTAAAGAAGTTGTTAAATAATCATTGTTTACTTTAAGGGGCAAATACTAAGGTATTTGCCCTTTGTTTTTATATATTGATAACGGACTAAAGTATGAAGAAACGCAGGAACTTAGGTACCATCGACCTGGATTATAAAAGCAGGGATGAAAAGAAACTGAGCATGGCGCTCATTTATGATGTGATCTCATGGATATTCGGAATTGCCGCCGCAATATTCCTTGGTATCATGACCGTTAATTTTGTAGGTATCAGCACCAGTGTTGTCGGAAGTTCCATGGAACCTACACTTTTCAACGGCGAGGAGGTGCTCCTTAACCGTATTGTATATCAGTTCTCATCACCTTCAAGGGGAGACGTTATTGCCTTCCATCCGAACGGTGATTCCAACACACACCTTTATGTTAAAAGAATAGTGGGCCTTCCCGGTGAAACCTTTCAGATAAAACAGGGATCGGTATATATAAACGGTGAAATGTATGCAATGGATATTATGACAAATGATCCGGGTATTGCGGTTGAACCTATAACACTCGGTGATGATGAGTATTTCGTAATGGGTGATAACCGTGAGAACAGCGAGGATAGCCGGAGTGCCAATATCGGAAATGTAAGCCGTGCGATGATCGAGGGCAAGGTTTGGTATCATTTAAAATACGGTGATACCAGGATGGGCAAGGTGAAATAATGGCGTATCAATGGTTTCCCGGCCACATGACAAAGGCCTTCAGGATGATGCAGGAAGATATAAAGCTTATAGATCTGGTCATTGAGCTTTTGGATGCAAGAGCACCGCTGTCTTCAAGAAATCCTGATATTGACAGGCTGGGACAGGGCAAGTCACGGATGATCATTCTTAACAAGTCCGATCTTGCCGATGAAGGGATAAATGAAGAATGGAACCGGTACTTTTCTGAAAAAGGTTATACGGTTGTCACGATAAACAGCAGGACAGGTGCCGGCATTAACCGAATAAAACCATCCATTCAGGCAGCATGCCGGGAGAAACTTGAACGCGATAAAAAGAAGGGGATCATGAACCGCCCCGTACGGGCGATGGTAGTCGGTATACCAAATGTCGGTAAGTCTACTTTTATAAATTCACTTACAGGCAAGGCGGCAGCCAAAACGGGCAACAAACCCGGAGTCACAAAGGGCAAACAGTGGATAAGACTTAATAAGAATGTGGAGCTTCTGGATACACCCGGTGTTCTGTGGCCTAAGTTTGAAGATCAGGATATCGGGAAAAAGCTTGCATTCTTAGGTTCGATAAACGATGAGATAATTGAAAAGAGGGAACTTGCATGTGAATTTATTTCATTCATATGCGGGAGTCAGTCATATCAGGGTTTGATAAGCGAACGGTTTAATGTTTCCGAAGATAAGAAGCCGCATGAAGTTCTTGCGGATATTGCCGTGGCCAGAAACTGCCTGATAAAGGGAGGCGAGCCTGACCTTGACCGTGCCGCCAATATGCTCATGGATGATTTCCGCGCGGGTAAACTCGGAAAAATATCTCTTGAAAGGCCATGATAAATGGAAATTAAGATTTCAGATATAAAAGACGAACTTGCAAGTTTAAATAACGAACGGTTTGAGGAATTTATACGAAAATATTCGCAGGATTCCCGCGCAAGTGTGCAGGCACTGGTTAAGAAAGCACAGAAATCTCTCGATAAATATAATGTGGAACTTGCGCGCATCGAAAAGATGAAGGAATACGAGCGTAAGTACAGTGAATATGAATATATATGCGGTATTGACGAGGTGGGCAGGGGACCGCTTGCAGGACCCGTTGTGGCCGGCGCCGTAATTCTTCCGAAGGATTGCACCATCCTTTATGTTAATGATTCCAAAAAACTGTCCGAAACAAAGAGAGAGGAATTGTATGACATTATAATGGAACAGGCAGTCGCGGTGGGACTCGGTTTTGTTGATAATGAGAGGATAGATGAGATAAACATCCTAAATGCCACCTACGAGGCAATGCAGCAGGCGATCGGAAAGCTTTCCGTTAATCCGGAACTTCTCCTTAATGATGCGGTCACGATACCGGAAGTAAATATAAAGCAGGTTCCGATAATAAAGGGAGATGCAAAGAGTATTTCGATAGCGGCGGCTTCAATAATTGCGAAGGTTACAAGGGACAGATATATGAAGGAACTTTCCGATAAGTATCCCGAATATGATCTTGCACAGAATAAGGGCTACGGATCGGCAAAGCATATAGAAGCGATAAAGAAGTACGGACCGACGCCCATACACAGAAGGAGTTTTATAGGAAACTTTATCTGACTTTAAGGGACGTATAAAGGCAGGCTTATGGCACTTGATATCAATGCATTAAATGCATACAGGCAGACGGGTAATGTAAACGATCAGGCGGCAGGGATCAAAGCCGCTTCGCTTCCGGGTGCCCAGACGAACCAGGGGACAACCACCGCCTTGAATCTTGCGCCAGGACAGGTTCTGGGTGGAGAAGTATTAGATGTAAAGAACGGAGAAGTTACACTCCGGCTTGATAATAACGCAACACTTACGGCAAGTCTTGATCAGAATATGGAAGTGACTGCAGGTCAGAAGCTAATGTTCCAGGTCACAAGCAACGGGGAACAGACAACACTTCATCCTCTGTATGCCAACCTTACAAACAATACAATGGCCAATGATGCTTTAAGCGAAGCGGGACTTAAACCGACCGCGGCAAATCTTGCAATGGTGACAAATATGCTTGATGAGGGAATGTCTGTAAATAAACAGGCGCTCCAGGCAATGGCAAGGGTTGTCGATGCAAATCCCGTAACGGATCCCGCAACACTTGTGCAGCTTACCAAGCTGGGATTACAGGTGGATGAGCTGAATATCAGGCAATATGAGAATTATAAGAATTTCGAGCACCAGATCATAAATGATGCCGAAGGTCTGGCGGGCGGTATCAGTGATCTGCTCGGTTCATCGGCCGGTGCTGAAAATACGGTGGGAATAAGTACCGCTGACGGGACAGTTATAATATCCGAAAACCCGCAGGCAGTTCTTAACGAAAGCCAGCTGCAGCTTTCAAACGATATTCTTAGTCTGGTTTCGGCGGGAGATAAGGACTGGAATGCCATCCTTAACAATCCTCAGGTTTCGGGTATAGCTGTTCAGTCGGTGGAAGTGGCAGCCAACGGTCCGCAGGTCGTGGTACAGGAGGTTCCACAGGTAACTCCGGTTGAGGTTGAGGATGTCTGGGCGGTGACTCTGAATCCTGATTCGGAGGCCGCACCGGAAATGAATACTTCCGTTAATATGGGAGAAAGTACGGTAAACCAGGAGGGCGGTGCCGCACTTTCCGGCGGTGCTGCTTCGGACGGTTCAAGCCAGCTTATGCAGAATCTTATGGATGACTTGAGCAAGCTTGGCATGCCGGCGGATGAACTTAATAACATCGCAAACGGAACGATGAGCGTTAATGACCTTATTGATTTCGTAAGAACGCTTATAAATAACAATACATCGGGGCATAAGTTAAACGATTCCCAGATGGAGACGCTTACAAAGCTGTTAAATAACCAGGATTTTAAACAGCTTGTCGGAAATCAGCTGATGAAACAGATGCTGTTAAATCCCACCGACGTATCCAAGGATGGAGCTGTGGAAGAGCTTTATAAAAGACTGGCTGAACAGTCGGCCCGTGCGATCGAGATCCTTAAGGATGCGGGGCAGGCCGGCAGCGAGGTCATGAAGAGTGCACAGAATATAAATGACAATGTGAACTTCATGAACCAGCTAAACCAGATGATGGCTTATGTGCAGCTTCCGGTCAGGATGACACAGGAAAACGCTCATGGCGAGCTTTATGTATACACGAAGAAAAAGAACCTGGCCAATAATGACGGAAACGTAAGTGCTTTCCTTCATCTTGACATGGATAATTTAGGGCCGATGGATGTGTATGTGGCAATGCAGAGGAATAAAGTAAACACGAATTTTTATCTTGCCGATGAATCGGTACTTGATCTTATCGAAAGCAATATAAGCATTCTTGATGCAAGGCTGCTTAAAAAAGGTTACAATATGAATACAACGGTCACAATGAAAAATCCGGATGAACCGATGAAGACCGTAGTGGGAGAGATGCTTAAAGAAAAGAGCAACGGAGTTGTGGGAGGCCCCATTGCATCAAAGCTGTCATTTGATGTAAGGGCATAGCACGTGTTATGTAACACAAAGGGGTAACAGGTGTTGTTTCATGGATGAAAAGAATAGCAAACCCAAGGTAAAACAGGCGATCGCACTTGAGTACGATCCGTTTGATACCGCTCCCAAAGTCATTGCGAGCGGTCGTGGTGCACTTGCGGAAAAGATAATCGAAAAGGCAAAAGAGTCGGATGTACCGCTGCATCAGGACAGCAAGCTTGCAAATACGCTCTCAAAGCTTGAAATAGGTGACTATATACCTCCGGAATTATATGAGGTGGTTGCCGAGATCCTTGTTTTTGTTGACGAAATGGAAAAGATCAAGGGTAAAGTGATGAGATGATAATGACGGAGGATTATGAACAAGCGAAGTGTCGGGAGTAAATACGAGGATATTGCCGCCGGATACCTTGAAAAAAACGGAGTAAAGATAACTGAAAGAAATTACAGGAACCGGTACGGTGAGATAGATCTTATAGGACGTGCCGAAGGGTACTTTATATTTTTCGAAGTAAAATACCGCAGGGACGGTGCGACAGGAGACCCAATAGAGGCGGTTGATAAAAGAAAACAGTACAGGATATCCCGTGTGGCAGATCATTTCCGTATATATAAAAAACTTAAGGATTCGGATAATGTAAGGTTTGACGTTATTGCGATCAGAGGAAGCGAAATAGAATGGTATAAGAACGCGTTTTATTATATTCCCGCAAGATGATCGAATTCCACGGATTCCTCTTCGAATTCACGGTTATTGTATCTTGAGAGTATATTGTTTATCTTTTCCGTCGGAGTATGAACGTTTGACATGGCAGCGTCATGGTTCATAAAGTCGATGACAGAAGCAAGGAATTTGCTCATGTTTGCTTCAATGAAATAGGGACGGTTATAAAGATCGGGAGTATGGTAGTTTAAGTTGGTACATATTATCCTGTCAAAGTAACACTTCTCATAAGCTTCATCAAACATTTCAAGACCGTCCGTAAACAATCCGAAAGTACAGCATATAAACACCCGTTTCGCATTCATTGACTTAAGCTGTTTTGCGGTATCGAGCATGCTGCCGCCGGAAGAAATGATATCGTCTATGACGATCACATCCTTTCCGTCCACATCATCGCCTAAGAATTCATGTGCAACTATAGGGTTTTTACCTCCTACGACCTTTGAATAATCCCTTCTTTTATAAAACATTCCGGTATCAACGCCGAGAACGCCGGCAAAATACACGGCCCTCGGAAGAGCACCTTCATCGGGGCATATGACTACAAGATTGTTTTTATCAATAACAAGATCCTTTTCATAATGAAGAAGAGACTGGATAAACTGGTCCGGAGCCTGGAAATTGTCGAACCCGCATAAAGGAGCAGAGTTCTGCACCCGGGGATCATGGGCATCAAAAGTGATTATGTTGGTAACGCCCATCTCGCTCAGTTCTTCGATAGCATATGCACAGTCGAGCGATTCACGTCCGTAACGCTTATGCTGACGGCTTTCATAAAGGAAGGGCATGATGACCGTGAGCCTGTGAGCCTTGCCTGCAGCAGCGGCGATCACGCGCTTCACATCCTGATATATATCATCCGGAGACATATGATTGGTAAATCCGTTAATGGGATAAGTAAGGCTGTGATTGACCACATCGGCAAGGATAAATAAGTCCTTGCCCCTTATGGATTCGTGAAATTCCGCTTTGCCTTCACCGGAACCGAAACGCGGGCAGTCGCATTTTGCGATGTAATCATCTGCCTTATAGCCCAAAAAGGCAGGCGAATCAAGGTTACCCTGATTGACCTGCTTACGGAATTCGACAAGATATTCATTAACCTGACGCCCAAGATCAGCGATACTGTCATGTACCACGAGCTTGAGCGGAGCAACCTGCATTACGTCTTCCAAATGATCTGAATTATGCATGCTTTATCTCCGTACGTTAATAAAATCCTTTTATTTTATATCATTGTTGCCGTTCATAGTCAAGACTGCCTCTTTTAACGGTACTGCAATATATCAAACTCCCTTGACACGGTGATAGAGCACATTTACAATAAAATGGCTGGTTTTCAGTAATAAATTAACGGAAGTGGAAAAATGACAAAGATAAGGACAAGGTTTGCACCCAGCCCCACGGGACGGATGCATGTGGGTAACTTAAGGACTGCGCTTTATGCGTATCTTATAGCAAAACACGAGGGCGGTGACTTTCTTCTAAGGATTGAAGATACCGATCAGGAAAGATATGTTGAAGGTGCCGTTGAAATCATATACAGGACGCTTGAAAAGACCGGACTCATTCATGACGAGGGCCCGGACAAGGATGGCGGAGTAGGTCCTTATGTACAGAGTGAGAGACAGGCAGCCGGTATATATCTTAAGTATGCAAAGCAATTAATAGATGAAGGAAAGGCCTATTACTGTTTCTGTGACAAGGAGAGGCTTGCAGGACTCACACAGGTAGTGGAAGGCAAGGAGATAAGCGTTTACGATAAACATTGCCTTCATCTTTCAAAGGAAGAGATAGAAAGGAACCTGGCTGAAGGAAAGCCCTACGTAATAAGGCAGAATAATCCCAATGAAGGCACGACTACCTTCCATGATGAGATATACGGTGATATTACTGTCGACAATGCGGAACTTGATGACATGATACTGATAAAGTCAGATGGTTATCCCACTTATAATTTTGCCAATGTTATAGACGATCACCTTATGGGTATCACGCACGTCGTAAGGGGTAACGAATACCTGTCATCATCGCCTAAGTATAACAGGTTATATGAAGCATTCGGATGGGATGTACCCGTGTACGTACACTGTCCTCTTATTACCGACGAAGAACATAAAAAGCTCAGCAAAAGGAGCGGACATTCGTCATATGAGGATCTTATCGAGCAGGGATTTGTATCTGAAGCAGTGGTAAACTTTGTGGCTCTGCTTGGCTGGAGTCCCGAAGACAATCAGGAGATAATGTCACTTGAAGAACTGATAAAGAAGTTTGATTACCGACATATGAGCAAGTCTCCGGCTGTGTTTGACTATACCAAGCTTAAATGGATGAACGGCGAATACATAAAGGCCATGGATTTTGATGAGTTCTTTAAGATGGCCGAGCCATATTTAAGAAAGGTGATCAAAAAGGATATTGATCTTAAAAAGATTGCCGCACTTGTAAAAACAAGGATAGAGATATTCCCCGATATTGAGGAGCACATCGATTTCTTCGAAGCTCTTCCCGATTATGACACCGCGATGTACACTCACAAGAAGATGAAGACCAACGGGGAAACATCTCTTGAGGTGCTTAAAGATGTATTGCCCTTGCTTGAGGAGCAGGAGGATTACAGTAACGATGCACTGTATGGAATGCTCAGCGGTTATGTTGAAAAGAAGGGCGTAAAGAACGGATATGTTATGTGGCCTGTAAGGACAGCGCTGTCCGGGAAACAAATGACTCCCGGAGGAGCTACCGAGATAATGGAGATACTTGGAAAAGAAGAATCGATCAAGAGGATAAAAGACGGTATTTCAAGGCTTGAGGAGGTTAAATAATGAAAAAAGAAGAGATCAAAGATATCGATGATAATACTCCGGAGGAGGAAATGACCGTTGAGCTTGAGCTTGATGACGGTACAGTGGTAAACTGCGCTGTAATAACGATACTGGAGGTTGATAAGAAGGATTATATTGTCCTTCTGCCTCTTAACAAGGACGGAGACAGCGCGGACGGCGACGTATGGTTTTACAGGTATAACGAAGACAAGGATGACCCTAACATCGAGCCGGAGCTTGGTTATATCGAAGACGATGACGAATACGAGGCCGTTGTTGATGCTTTTGATGAATTTCTTGACAATGAGGAATTCATGGAAGAGGAGGACGACGAATAAAGAATGACAGTTTTTAATAATGAACAGCTACGGGCCGTAAAGCACAGGGACGGTCCGATGCTGGTACTTGCCGGTCCGGGCTCGGGTAAGACACGGGTCATTACAGGCAGGGTGCAAAGACTTATCAGGGAAGAAGGAACATATCCTTCAGGCATCCTCGTACTTACCTTTTCAAAGGCAGCAGCACTTACCATGAGCTCAAGGTTTCAAAATGAAGCCGGCACAGCCTATCCAGTAACATTCGGTACATTTCATGCCATTTTCTATCACATATTAAAACGTCAGGGCCTGTATAAAACAGGAACTATCCTAACAAGAAAAAGAAAATCACAACTGCTTAAGATAACCGCAATGCGGCTGAATATTTTAAGATGCAGCGATCCCTGCTGGATCGAAAGGATGCTGACACTTATCGGGATCAAAAAAGCAGGGCTTCTTGATTCTTATGTTGAGATGACCAAAGAGGAAGAAGAAAAGCTTGAACTTATTTTTGAGCCGTATGTAAGCATTTGCCGAAAAGAGAACGGTATCGATTTTGATGATATGATAAACGAATGTCTGAAGGAATTAAAAAGTAACGACAAGATACTTAAAAAATGGCAGGATAAATACAGATATATTCTGGTTGATGAATTCCAGGACATCGACAGCAGGCAGTATGAAGTCCTTAAGCTTCTTGCGGGTAAAAGACGTAATCTTTTCTGTGTGGGAGATGATGACCAGTCCATCTATTCATTCAGAGGAGCCTGCCCGGACATAATGAAAAGGCTGCTTGAAGATTTCCCTGAAACCGACGTATGTTCCTTAAAGGTAAATTACCGTTGTCCCAAAAACGTTATAGAACATGCGGACAGGCTTATAAGACACAACGGTTCGAGGCTTTCAAAAAGCCAGGAATGCAATGATATAAAGACCGGATGCATAGAGTTTAAGAGTGTAAATTCTTCTGAAGATGAAGCAAGGCTGTGCCTTGAGATAATAAGATCAGTTACAGGAAAAGCATCAGGAGATCATAAGTCTACCGGAGTGCTTTACAGGACCCAGGGAAGTGCTGATATGCTGGAAAACCTGCTTAATAAGGCTATGATCCCGTATGTGAGAAGGGACGGGGCAGGGAATATGCATGTAAGCGAATGGGTTGCGGATATAGCGGCCTACTTAAGGCTTGCCGTAAACGGAAGTGAAGATGATCTGTTAAGGATCCTTAACAGGCCCGACCGCGGCCTTACAAGGGAGTGCGTGCACGGGCGTTTTCCGGACAGGGATTTGATTTCAGGTTATTATCCCGAAGGTTCGGATGAGCAGCTTAAGTGCAGGAGGCTTTTTAAGGACATAGACAGGATAAGTACGCTAAACGGTTTCGGAGCGGTAAACTACATCCTAAAGGTCATCGGGCTTGGCGGATACATTAAGGAAACGTATTTTCAAGGGAGTAAAGAAGGGGAATATGAAAATGAAGTTGAAGGTATCATAAGAAAAGCCCGGGATCATGACTCTTTAAGAATGTTTTCGGAAAGTATTGAGGGCCCCGCAGTTAAAAGATCGGAACCGGATGTCAAAAGTCAGGCAGAGGATGACTGCGTTGAGCTTATGACGATACATGCCTCAAAAGGTCTTGAGTTTGATAATGTCATCATGATAGGACTTCAGGAAGGTTTATTCCCGGGGAAAAGATGTGAAAGCACCGCCGAGCTCGAGGAAGAACGAAGGCTGTTTTACGTGGCCATGACAAGATGCAGGCATAATCTCTATATAATAGGACTTAATAAAGATAATTACGGGAAAAGACAGTCGCGCTTCATAACCGAGGCGGGGTTTGCACATGAAACGGTAGAAGTGTTTACTTAAATGTGCTATAATACATTGGTTAAGTTTGATAATACGTCAGGGCAGGAAATATATACATGAAGAATGACAATGTTACACCGGGAAGGCCGTTTCCGTACGGAGCAGAGGCAATTGAAGACGGTGTGCAGTTTTCCATTCCTTTTTCGGAAAGCAGCAAGGTCGTATTAAAGGTTTATGATAAGGCCGGAAAAACCATATACAGTATTCCGATGAATGACTACCATGTTCTTGGAAGTGTTCATTCGGTTATCATTCACGGACTTAAGCCGGATGATATCTCATATAATTTTGTGATCGACGGTGAAACAGTCCATGATCCGTATGTCACACGTTTAAGATCAAAATACAGATGGGGCGACTTTAAGCGCAGTGCAAAAGGTGAAAGCTGTCTTGTATACGATCATTCCTATAACTGGGAGGGTGATGAGCCGCTTAAGCTTCCTTACAATGAAGTAATAGGTTACATGCTCCACGTAAGGGGCTTTACAAAACACATATCATCGCAGGTTAAGGGCCGCGGCACGTTTTTGGGTATAATCGAAAAAGTGCCGTACCTTAAGGAGCTTGGCATAACACAGGTTGAACTTATGCCGGCTTATGATTTTGAAGAATGCGAAACGATACAAAGCTTCAGGTCCAGCATGACCGATGAGGAAGGAAATTCGACCGGTTCACTTTTGCGCCTTAATTACTGGGGATTCAAAGCGGGTTCGTATTTTGTGCCCAAGCCCCAGTATACATTTTCAGATGATTCCACAGTTGAGTTTAAGGACATGGTGAAGGCACTTCACAGGGCCGGAATAGAGGTCGTAATGCAGTTCTATTTCCCCCTTGAAGTCAATCGTAATCTTATAAGCGACTGCTTAAGGTTCTGGCAGGGTGAGTATCACATTGACGGTTTTCATATATTCGGAAGCCATCTTCCGCTTGATGTCCTGGCGACAGACCCTCTGCTTACGGACACAAAGCTTTACTATGAGAGATATGATGCGGACGCAATATTTTCGACGGCAGGCTGCGGAAATAACGGTTTCCTGGCCGAGTTCAACCAGGATTATACGGTCGATGTCCGCCGCTTCTTAAAAAGTGATGAGGATATGCTCCATAAGTACCTTTTCAGGTCAAGGTGCAATCCCGACCGGATAAAGGTAATAAACCATCTTACATCGTTTGACGGATTCACCTTAAATGACATGGTGTCTTATGATTATAAGCACAATGAAGCAAACGGCGAGGACAACAAGGACGGAACGGGTTATAATTACAGCTGGAACTGCGGTACCGAGGGATTTACGAGGAAAAATGCGATACTTAAGCTTCGAATGAAGCAGTTAAAGAATGCATTCTGCCTGCTATTGTTAAGCCAGGGAACGCCGATGTTTATGGCAGGCGATGAGTTCATGAACAGCCAGGGCGGTAACAACAATCCCTACTGCCAGGATAATGATATTACATGGCTTAACTGGAAACGGAACAGGAGAGCGGATGAACTGTTTGAATACGTAAAGGCCCTTATTGCCTTAAGGAAGGAGCATCCGATACTTCATATGGAAAGGGAGGCCACCCTGCTTGATCATAAGTCATGCGGTTATCCCGATGTTTCATATCATTCGGAGATGGCATGGTACCCGCAGATGGATACGCATATAAGGTACATAGGAACAATGCTCTGCGGAATGTATGCAGGTAATGGCAGGGAGGATGATTTTTTCTATATAGCAACGAACATGCATTGGGAGGATCACACTTTTGCACTGCCGAAGCTTCCTAAGGATATGGCCTGGAAGTACTGTATGGATACTGCGGGTGCAGCAGGTGATTCTTATCCGGTCGAGCTTGACGATAACGGGAATAAGCTTGTAAGGGTTCCGTCAAGGACGATCGTTGTAATGGTAAGTACAAAGATTGCAGCAAAAAAGAAATATACCGGTAAGAAAAAAGGAGAAGGAAGATGAATTTTAAAAGGATCGTATATGCGCTATACAAAAGAAGAGAGAAGATACTTATCCTGTTAGTGGGGTTGTTTTTCGGTATGCTTCTCGGGATTTTTATCGCTCCGGTAAAGAACGGTGTTACCATCGGAAGCTATAACGGCAACTTCGACAAGAAGAGGGACGAGGAAGAATTCAACGAAGACCTGGCTATGGAAATGGGAGAGTTAAGGTAATATGAGTATGGATAAATATGTGGCTTATGTGTCAACATATACTGGTGAAGATGACTGGGGCATAAGGATATATGACGCCGATGTTAAAGAGGGCAGGCTTACAGAAAGGGAGCATATATCCATAACGAACTCGTCATATCTTACGATATCGCATAACGGACGCTTCATCTATTCGATAACGGATATGGGAGTGGAGTCCTTTAAGATACAAAAGGGCGGGAAGCTTGAGCCTCTTAACAAGGCCTCCATAAACGGTATGAGGGGCTGTTATGTGTCTACTGACTACACGGACGGATATCTGTTTGTAGCCGGATATCATGACGGCAAGATCACGGTTCTTAAGCTTAATGATGACGGATCGGTAGGCGAGATCACCGACGAAGTTTTCCATAAGGGTATAGGAAGCATTGCAGAGCGCAATTTCAGGCCCCATGTAAGCTGTGTCAAGATGACGCGCGACAATCATTATCTTTGTGCATGCGATCTCGGGCTCGATCATGTAAAGATCTACAGGTTCGATGTCAACACTGGAAAGATCAAGCTTGCAGATATTGTAAGGTGTGAGCAGGAGTCGGCTCCGAGGTACATTAAGTTCAGGCGCGACGGGAAGTTCGCATATATAATTCATGAACTGAGTAATACGATCGAAGTTTATTCATATGCCGAGGAGAACAATAATCCGGTATTTAACAAGCTTCAGAAGATCGATACGATAAACAATTATCATGCGGGTGATTCTGCTGCATGTGCAATGAAGCTTTCGCTTGATAATAAGTATCTTTTCTGCTCAAATGCGGGTGATAACAGCGTGGGCGCTTTTGCGATCGATGATGAAACGGGACTTCTGACAAAGAAATTCATCCTTCCGATAAGCGGAGATTATCCCAAGGATATTGCGATCTTCCCCGATTCGAAGCATCTGGTTTCCCTTAATCACGAAACGGACACCATGACCTTCTTTAATGTTGATCTTGAAAACAATACACTTATCATGAACGGCCCCGAGCTAAAGGTCAGCAAGGGTAACGGCATAGTAATCATGAAGGTAATGGATGAGTGATGATCCCGGTGATCTGATATGGGAATTTTGTATGATGCAAGAAAACTGAAGGCCCTTGAATTTTTAAACGGGTTGTGTGAATATGCGGGCAAGGATGACGGATTTTCGGGATCACTTTGGAACGAATTCCTAAAAGATGGCGAACTGTATGAGGAATTTGTTTACTATGCTGATCATCATACCTTCCTTGACAAGATGAAGATAAGCGGATATTCCATGTCCGATCTATATGTATGGCAGATGGACAGGTACAATATCGTGCGGGAACTCGGAAAGAACCCTGCTGCCTGCAACAAAGAAACACTCGTCTTAAATGCCTTTATGGAAATGTCAAATATGAAGAGGGATCCGGAAACCTACGTAAGCAGGATCGAATCCGGAAAAGGCAACGACAGGCTGTAGATCATAAATAAATCTTTTTAAGGTTATCAATGCGGGAACTTAAGTTCCTTATAAGAAGATCCGTAACTGTAACGGCTGCCATTGATTCCACGACTACCACCGCACGGGGTACGATGATGGGATCGTGGCGGCCTTTTATGTTTACGGTTATTTCCTCGTTATCCTTATTGACGGTTGTCTGTGAAGCGCTTACGGAAGGGGTGGGCTTAAAATGTGCACGAAGGAGTACATCGCTGCCGTCTGATATACCGCCAAGTGTTCCGCCGCTGTGATTGGTTTTCTTTACAGCCTTTCCGTCTTTTATCTCAAAAGAATCATTGTTATCAAGGCCCGTTGAGCGGGAGGCCTTAACTCCGTCGCCTATTTCAACTGCTTTTACGGCACCTATGCTCATAACGGCCTTTGCAAGTTCGGCATCAAGCTTATCAAATACCGGTTCTCCGATACCTGCGGGCAGTCCGCTTATCCGGCACTCTATAATACCGCCGGAGGAATTACCGTCTGATCTAAGGCTGTCGAGATATTCGCCTGCTTTAACGGCAGCTTCCGCATCGGGCATGCACAGCGGATTAAGTAAAGCCTGCGCCATATCGAACCTGTCATAGTCTATATCTATATCGCCTATAGAAGCGGTATAGCATAAAAGGCTTATATTAAGTGTTTTAAGTATCTTAGATGCTATCGCACCCGCGGCAACCCGGCCTATCGTTTCACGCCCCGAAGAACGTCCGCCGCCGCGAAAGTCACGAAAACCGTACTTTTCATCGAAGGTGTAATCGGCATGTCCGGGCCTGTAATATGAAGCTATTTCGGAATAGTCGGATGAATGCTGGTCCTTATTATATACGATCAATGATATGGGGGTGCCGGTAGTCTTTCCTTCAAATACTCCGGACATGATCTCTACCTCATCGCCCTCGGCCCTTGTCGTAGTGTATTTTGACTGCCCGGGCTTGCGGCGGTCAAGGAAAGCCTGTATATCGGCTTTGTCAAGGTAAAGTCCCGCAGGACATCCGTCGACAACGACACCGAGTGCGCTGCCGTGTGATTCTCCCCATGTTGTTATCTTAAAATCAGTACCGAATGATGAACCCGCCATGCCGCTCTCCTTAATACAGTATTAAAATGCGTAAAATCAATATAGTTATATCAAAATAGAGTATAATTGTAAAACACTAAAATGTATGATATCCTTTTCCTGTTGCTTAATGATAGGTTTTAAACAGAGTCGCCAAATGAAGAAATACCCGGTAATTATTTCCATGATCATATATATGCTTTCTGCCACCTGTGTGCTTGCCTCATCTTCCGATATCAGCGTAAACAATCAGGTTACTGAGGATGAGCAGGGGTTCAGTGCCGAGGAGCTTAACAGGTTCCTTGAAAGATCGGGTGACCGAAAGGAAAAGGATAAGAACTGGCGCGATTATCTGACGGTTTCGGGAAACAAAGAGGATAAAGGAGATTCGGAAATTGAAACCGTATCGGAAAACAGTGCAGGCAAGACGGAAGAGGAACAGGACTACTATATCCCCGACAGGGAAGATGAGTGGAAGCTCATACTCGTAAATAAGCAGAATCCGATCCCTAACGATTACGACGCCGAACTTGTCGACATTTATAACGGTTCCATGATAAGGCGTGAGATAGCAGTGCCTTTAGCCGATATGTTTGAGGCGGCTGCAGATGACGGGGTGAAGCTTACGGTTTGTTCCGCGTACAGGGATCACGAGTATCAGGAACGCCTGTTTGATAAGAAGATACGCACATATACAAAGCGGGGAATGTCATACCTTGATGCGTTCAGGATAGGCTCATATTCGGTTATCATTCCCGGGACCAGTGAGCATGAGCTTGGTATGGCTCTTGATATCGTAACTCCGGGATATATGTCGCTTGATGACGGCTTTGCGGATACCGCCGCAGGGAAATGGCTTAAGAAAAATGCTTATAAATTCGGCTTTATCTTAAGATATCCCGAGGGCAAGGAATATATAACCGGCATAACCTTTGAACCGTGGCACTACAGATATGTGGGAGAAGAAGCGGCTGAGTTCATAACAAAAAAGGGACTTACTCTCGAGGAATATATAGAAGGACTTAAATATCACAGGTAGGAAAGATAATGAAGTACACTGTCCTAAAACAGGAAGGAAATGCCAAACGTGCCATGATGGAAACGGTCCACGGCACCATACAGACCCCCGTATTTATGAATGTGGGAACGGCTGCGGCAATTAAGGGCGCCGTATCCACGGAGGATCTTGAAAGAATAGGGACTCAGGTGCAGTTGAGCAATACATATCATCTGCATGTACGTCCGGGGGATGAAGTGGTAAAAAAAATGGGTGGTTTACATAAGTTTATGTCATGGGACCGGCCGATACTGACAGATTCCGGAGGATTTCAGGTTTTCTCCCTTAGCAGCTTAAGAAAGATAAAGGAAGAAGGGGTATACTTCCGCTCCCATGTTGACGGCAGAAAGATATTCATGGGCCCCGAGGAGAGCATGCGGATACAGAGCAACTTAGCTTCAACAATAGCCATGGCTTTTGACGAATGTCCGAGCTCAAAAGCGGAAAAGGAATATGTAAAGGCTTCTGTCGATAGGACAACACGCTGGCTTATAAGGTGCAGGGATGAAATGAAACGGCTTAATTCCCTTGAGGATACTATAAACCGCGAACAGCTTTTGTTCGGTATAAACCAGGGTGCTGTCTTTGAGGATATCCGTATCGGACACGCCAAGGAGATCTCCGAACTTGAACTTGACGGTTATGCGATCGGCGGGCTTGCGGTAGGTGAGAGTCATGAGGAGATGTATGAAACTATAGAAGCGACAGTGCCTTATCTTCCAAAAGACAAACCGACTTACCTTATGGGCGTTGGTACACCCGCAAATATCCTTGAAGCGGTAGATCGGGGAGTGGACTTTTTTGACTGTGTATATCCGTCACGTAACGGAAGACATGGGCACGTTTATACAAATGCAGGAAAGCTGAACCTTTTCAATGCAAAATATGAGCTTGATGATTCACCGATAGAAGAAGGCTGCGGCTGTCCGACCTGTAAAAGGTATTCAAGGGCGTATATAAGGCATCTCTTAAAGGCAAAGGAAATGCTCGGTATGAGATTGTGCGTGATGCATAACCTGTATTTTTACAATAAGATGATGGAAGAAATACGTGATGCCCTCGATAAGAGAGAGTTTAAAGAATATAAGAAAAATAAGCTTTCCGGATTCACGAAAGGGCTTGATGAATAAGGCAAATTTGTGTATTATTATACGAGTCAATTTATATTTACGGAGGAAATAACATGGCTATATTATTAACCGGTACTGCCCAAACGGGCGTGCAGCAGATGCTGCCCATGATACTGTGGATAATCGTACTTGGCGGACTTATGTATTTTATGTTTTACCGTCCGCAGAAGAAGGAACAGGCAAAACGCGACGCGATGCTCGCAGAAGTGCAGGTGGGCTCGGCGGTGCTTACGACAAGCGGCTTTTACGGTATTATCATAGATATACCCGATGAGGAGACTGTGATAGTTGAATTCGGAAGCAATAAGAACTGCAGGATACCGATGAAAAAGGCTGCGATCCAGGAAGTTGAAAGGCCCGGCGCAGAATAAAACCATAAGACCGGACTTATGCAGGATGCTCTAAAAAGGGCATCCTTGCGTCATTATTAAGAAAGGCGGATCATTAATGGATTATCGTATTGCAAGCATTAAGGGTGACGGTATTGGACCCGAGATAGTAACTCAGGCACAGAAGGTGTTAAAGGCTGTCGGGGAAAAGTACGGTCATGGATTTGAATTTATGGAACTCCTTATGGGAGGTGCATCCATAGATGTAAACGGCGTGCCGCTCACCGATGAGACTGTAGAAGAGGCGAAGAAGTGTGACGCGGTGCTTATGGGTTCCATAGGCGGTGATACCCGTACTTCACCATGGTATAAGCTTGAGCCCTCAAAACGCCCGGAGGCTGGGCTTCTCGGCATACGAAAAGCTCTTAAGCTTTTTGCAAATTTGCGTCCCGCATATCTTTATCCCGAACTTAAGGAGGCCTGTCCTCTTAAGGAAGAAGTCGCCGCACGCGGCTTTGATATGATGATGATAAGGGAACTTACGGGAGGACTGTATTTCGGCGAACGTTACACGAAAGAGATAGACGGTGTGATGACAGCCGTTGATACGCTTTCATATAACGAAGATGAGATAAGACGGATCGCGATAAAGGGCTTTGACATAGCCATGAAGAGAAGGAAAAAGCTCACGCTAATAGATAAGGCAAACGTGCTTGATTCTTCAAGGCTCTGGCGTAAGGTTACCGAAGAGGTCGCTGCCGCCTATCCCGAGGTTGAATACGGTGTTATGCTGGTAGATAACTGCGCAATGCAGCTGGTTAAGGATCCGGCGCAGTTTGATGTTGTACTTACGGAGAATATGTTCGGAGATATACTTTCCGATGAGGCATCCATGATAACAGGTTCGATCGGAATGCTCCCGTCGGCATCGCTTAACGAAACAAAGTTCGGCCTGTATGAGCCCTCCGGCGGCTCGGCACCCGATATAGCGGGAAAGAACATCGCAAATCCCATTGCCACGATACTCAGTGCGGCGATGATGTTAAGATACTCATTCGATCTTGACAAAGAGGCCGATGCTATTGAAGAGGCTGTTAAAAAGGTATTAAAGGAAGGCTACAGGACGATAGACATAGCGGCACCCGGACAGGATCAGGTTAAATGTGATGAGATGGGTGACCTTATCGCACAGAGGATTTAGAAAGGATCTATAAGGAGGAGAATTATGCTTAGTGACAACATGAAATGCGGTATGCAGCAGGCTCCGGCCCGTTCGCTTTTAAATGCTTTGGGTTATACCGCCGAAGAGGTCAAAAAGCCTATTGTGGGAATCGTCAGCTCATATAACGAGATAGTACCGGGACATATGAACCTTGACAAGATCACCGAGGCAGTAAAGTTAGGCGTCGCCGAAGCGGGCGGAACTCCGGTCGTATTCCCCGCCATAGCTGTATGCGACGGTATCGCAATGGGCCACATCGGAATGAAATACAGCCTTGTGACAAGGGATCTTATTGCGGATTCCACGGAGGCAATGGCTATCGCTCATCAGTTTGACGCTCTGGTAATGATCCCCAACTGTGACAAAAATGTTCCGGGACTCTTAATGGCTGCAGCAAGAGTCAATGTCCCGACAGTATTTGTATCCGGCGGTCCCATGCTGGCAGGTCACGTAAAAGGCAGGAAAAGGAGCCTCTCATCAATGTTTGAGGCAGTAGGCGAATATGCTGCCGGAAAGATCACGGAGGCTGATGTTACCGAATATGAAGAAAACGTCTGTCCGACCTGTGGCTCATGTTCCGGAATGTATACGGCAAATTCTATGAACTGCTTAACCGAAGTTCTCGGAATGGGTCTTCCCGGCAACGGCACGATCCCCGCGGTTTATTCCGAAAGGATAAGGCTTGCGAAGAAGGCAGGCTATGCGGTAATGGATATGTATAATAAGAATATCCGTCCCCGCGACATAATCACAAAGGACTCGATATTAAACGCTCTGACGGTTGACATGGCACTTGGCTGTTCCACAAACTCGATGCTCCATCTTCCGGCGATAGCGCATGAGATAGGATTTGATTTTGATATCTCATTTGCAAATCCCATAAGCGAAAAAACGCCCAATCTTTGCCACCTTGCCCCTGCGGGTCCTACCTATATGGAAGACCTTAACGAGGCAGGCGGAGTTTATGCGGTTATAAAGGAACTTTGTGACATAGGGCTTATAAACAAAGACTGTATGACGGTGACCGGAAAGACCATTGGCGAAGCCGTTAAAGATTCCGTTAATAAGGATCCGTCTGTTATAAGGCCGGTTGACGATCCCTATTCAAAGACGGGCGGACTTGCCGTATTAAAGGGCAACCTTGCACCGGACGGTTCGGTCGTAAAACGTTCGGCCGTCGTTCCCGAGATGTTAAAACATGAAGGACCTGCAAGGGTATTTGATTGTGAAGAGGATGCAATAGAAGCCATAAAGGGCGGAAAGATAAAGGAAGGCGATGTCGTTGTAATAAGGTATGAAGGACCTAAGGGAGGCCCGGGAATGAGGGAGATGTTAAATCCCACTTCCGCAATAGCGGGAATGGGACTGGGTTCGACGGTTGCACTCATTACCGACGGGCGTTTTTCCGGAGCAAGCCGCGGCGCTTCCATCGGTCATGTATCTCCCGAAGCCGCTGTGGGCGGCCCCATAGCATTGGTTGAAGAGGGCGATATCATACAGATAGATATTAACAACTATTCAATAGATCTAAAGGTAAGCGATGAAGAACTTAAAAAGCGTCGTGAGGCGTGGAAGCCCCGCACGCCCAAGGTAACAACAGGCTATCTTGCAAGGTATGCATCGATGGTTACGAGCGGTAACAGGGGAGCGATACTTGAAATACCCGGAAACAAGTGATAATAGATTTCAGAATGTGAGGAAGATATGCAGTTATCAGGATCGGAAATAGTAATTGAATGTTTGAAGGAGCAGGGCGTGGATACCGTTTTCGGTTATCCGGGCGGTACTATCTTAAATATCTATGATGCACTTTAT
>JAILJC010000030.1 GCA_024694965.1 Lachnospiraceae bacterium | reverse complement strand
AGCCATCCGGACCAAGGGCTACGGAAGGGGATGCATGGAAGTATACGCGGCACTTAAGGATAAGCCCGCGGATAAGGAGCTTATATGCAGCATCCCGGTTACCAGCAAAAATACCTTTATACGCTGGGAGGGTGATGCTTCTGTTAAGGACGGCGTGTATGCCCTGTACTTTATCTTCAGGGGAGAGAGCAATTTAAATCTGCTTGACTTTGAACTTATCTGATAAGGGAGATATGATGGACAATCTTAAGCTGCCGAGGCTTTTAAGCAGCGGCATGGTTTTACAGAGGGATAAAAAAGCCCATATCTGGGGGCAGGATAAGCCGGGCCGCAACATCACCGTCGCCTTCATGGATGATGTTTACAAAACGGTGACGGACGGCAACGGATGCTTCAGTGTATGGCTTAATCCCCAGCCTTACGGCGGACCGTATACGCTTACCGTAAGCGATGATTCGGGCGAATCCGTCGAGGTTACGGATGTGCTCGTGGGTGAAGTATGGCTCTGCTCCGGGCAGTCAAACATGGAGCTTCCCATGGAACGTGTTAAGGATATGTTTCCGGAGGAGCTTGAAAACTGTGACAATCCCAACATACGTGAATTTAAGATAGCAGAAGCGCTTGATTTTACCGCACCTCTTTCGGAACCCGCAACAGGTAAGTGGAGGCGTCCTGACAGGGCTTATATACGTGAGTTTTCGGCGACTGCATATTTTTTTGCAAAGGAACTTAATGCACTTACCGGGATCCCGGTAGGGTTTATCGATGCAAGTCTCGGAGGTTCCAAGATCCATTGCTGGATGAGCCGCGAAATGCTTAAGGGTTATGATGATAAGCTTGCCCTGGCAGAAAAGTATGCGGATGATACTTTCAGGGCATCCGCGCTTAAGGGGAATGAAAACGGTCTTGCAAAGTGGCATGAGGCCCTCGACGAAAAAGATACGGGGCTTGATGAGCATTGGGAGGCGGATGATACGGATGACAGTAAATGGAATACCGTTAAGCTTCCCGCGTTTTTCAGGGATACCGAAATAGGCAATATCCTCGGATGCATTTATTTCAGGAAGTCATTCACGGTTCCCGCTTCAATGGCGGGCAAGAGTGCAAAATTATGGCTCGGTACGATAGTCGACAGTGATAAGACCTATGTTAACGGTGAATTTGTGGGTCAGACGGAATACCAGTATCCTCCGAGGAAATATGATATAAGGGAAGGGCTCCTGCGTGAAGGACTCAATACCGTTACGGTAAGGGTGAAGGCGGAATACTATCTTGAATTTCTTCCCGGTTATTTTTCGGGAGGACGTTTTACGCCGGGTAAGGAATATAAGATATTTAACGATACGGATTCGATAGATCTTTCCGGTGAGTGGAAGTACAGGATAGGAGCCGAAGCCGAAACGGAAGGCTACAGGCAGGATTTTGTAAGCTGGAAGCCCATGGGCCTTTACAATGCGATGACGGCTCCCTGCCATAAATTCACGATAGGCGGTGTCAACTGGTATCAGGGTGAGTCCGACTGTGAAGAATCAGACGAATACACGGATCTTTTTAACCGTATGGTTGAAGGATACCGGAGGGAGTGGAATGATAAGGAGCTCCCGTTTTATGTGGTACAGCTTCCGAATTTCACCATAGACAATAATCCCGAAAGCGAAGCCTGGACAAGGATGCGGGAAGTACTGCGCACCGCGGCGGAAGGCACTTACGGCTGTGACAGTGTCGTAACGATAGACCTTGGTGAGGATAATGATCTGCATCCTCAAAACAAGAAGGAACTCGGGAGGCGTCTCGCACTGCTTGCCGCACATAACCAATGCGGTAAGGATATTGAATACAGCGGCCCCGTGATCGAGAAGATCGCATGTGTAAAGAACGGTGAGAGCGTGGATATCACATTGAATATGTCCCATAAAGGGGACGGAATGGAAACGCGTCCGGCAAACGGAAAGGGCGGCGAAGTTACGGATATGTATATAAAGGATGAAGACGGAAATATCCTGAATGCAGCCGTTACGGTGATGAAGGATAAGCTTATCCTCAGCGTGCCGAAGCTTTCAAGGTCGGTAAAGGAGATAAGATACTGCTATGCACAGACGAATTCGGGCGCTCTTATATATAATTCAGAGGGGCTTCCGTTAAGCCCAGGTATATATGAGGTTTAAAGCCGCGGGAATACGGTGTTTGGTCCGGCGGTATTTACAGTCTGTTCAGATCGGAGGAAAAAATGTACGTAAAAAATTTAGACAGGGAATACAAAGAGGTTGATAAGGGTGTAAGGCGCAAGGTGCTTGCCTACAGTGACAACATCATGAATGTAGAGCTGAAGTTTGAAAAGGGTGCGGTCGGAGTCATGCATTCACATCCGCATGAGCAGATAGGATATATAATCGAGGGGAGCCTTAAGTACATGGAAGAGGGCAGCGACGATGTTGTACTCAGTGCCGGTGATACCTACATAGTCGCACCGAATGTCATGCATGGGATCGAATGTCTGACAGAAGTAAAATTGCTTGATATATTCACGCCGATGCGTAAGGATTTTATTTAAGAACGGTTTTGCCGGATCTGATCAAACGGTTTGATCGGCGGGTGGTGTGGGTTTTTTCTTCACCACCTTTTTTACTATCACTTTTCTGACCACTTTTTTAACCACCTTTTTCCCGGACGGATTAGAAACAGCCTGGGCAGCAGCGCCTGAGGCTGCGGCAGGTTTTTCCCGTGTGACCGAAGTCACCGCGGGTTTAGCGGATTTTTCCCGTGTAACCGAAGTCACCGCGGGTTTAACGGATTGTTCCCGTGTAACTGCATTTGCCGCGGGTTTAACAGGTGTGCTCTTGACCGGTGCTGCAGCTGTTTTGGTACCGGCTTCTGTCGGTATTACCCTGTTTGCCTTGGGATCCGCCATGTCCGGTGCAAACCATGAATAACCGTTCCTTCCCTTTTCCTTGGTCGCATAAAGCGCCATGTCGGCACACTTTTTAAGGCGTGACAGTGTATCGGCATCCTTGGGATATGCGGCTGCTCCGGCCGAGAAGCTTATCATGAAGCCCGGTCCGTCATGCTTATCATCGTTTAAGTTGATGGAGCGCACGTCATCGGTCGTCTTGACCAATGATTCCGCAATATCACCGAAACTGCTCATATCGGTAAGAACCACAAACTCATCACCGCCGAAACGGGAAATGATACCGCGGTCTGAGAAGTTATTCTTAAGTGTGTCCGAGAAGGCAACCAACAGCCTGTCGCCGGCATCATGTCCGAACTGATCGTTGACCTGTTTAAAGTAGTCGATATCGAAGAATATGAGCGCAGCTCCCTTGCTGTGGGAAAGCTTTTCTTCGGCTGCGAAATCAAAGGCGCGGCGGTTTAATACTCCGGTAAGTGAATCGTGAATGGACAGCTGCGTGAGGATCTTGTTCTCACGCTTTGATAGCCTGTACATATTTGTGATAAGGACAACCACGACAAGCATGAGCACCGCGAGGAAGTAAAGCACGTAGTTCCTGAATGTGCTCATTGTTGCGGACAGTGCGTTGCTGGGTATGCGCACCGCAACATACCATCCGGGCATGCTCGATATCCTTGAACAAAACTGTGTATAAAGCGTATCGCCGATCGAATAGCTTATACCTATATCATTGGCACCCATACGCGTTTTGTCGATCCATTCCCTGTAAACATCACGGTCCGCCTCGTCAATGTTCTGCATCACAAGATATGCGTTGTTCCAGCTTCCTATTGCATGCTCGTCACCGCCCGCACACTGGATTATGTTTGCGGATTCGGAGTTCATGAGCCATATCTCGATATCATTGTCAAGCGACTGTGTGGCAGCCATTTTCTGGAGTTCGCCGAGGCTGTATGTAAGGAACAGATATCCGTGTTTTTCGTTTCCGTATTCGAATTGTGAAAATACGGTAACAACAGGCTTGCCGTAAAGAGCCGACCTGTACGGCATGGACATTGACACGGGTTTTGCCCTTAATGCGGTTTCCTTAAGGTCCCATTTTTTGAACTCTATCTTTTCCTCGTCCGTTGCGTACATGCTGCCGTCAGAATCAAGGAAGCCGATGCTTAAGTAATCGCTTTTACCGTATTCATTCAGGATCTCATAAATCTGTGAGGGAGAATCAAACCCCTGGGCGGACAGTACGTGTGAAGTGCTGGATGCAGACTGGGTCATAGAGTCTATCGAATGGTTCATCTTTTCGGTGACAAGAGTACATATCTTACCGGAAAGGTTTTTATCATGCATCGAGATAAGGTTGTTAAACGCGGTGATGAGTGCGGCGATCGACAAAAAGAACACAAAAAGGCAGATCACAAGTGTAGAGTAGAATGAATTTCCGCCCTTTAATATGTTTATCTCACGCTGTTCTTTTGCACTCTTATTCTTCATAAATAACCCGGTCCTAGTTGTTTTTAAGCAGTTCCACGACATCAGGGTCGGTAAGTGTTTGATTGTTGACCGTTACGACCCCGGTATCTTCAAACCTTATGTCCACAGCCTTTCCGCTTAAAAGGTCAAGTGCAGTCCCGACTGCTCGGTAGCTCATGTCATACTGACGCTGCAGCATTGTGGAAGCGCGGTAATCGGGTGATGCTATAAGCCCTTTGATCTCGTCCGAATAGTCAAAACCGACAATTATAAGATCCGTGCGTTCGTTGTCGGATACAGCCTTGCATATCGCACGTGTGGGACCGTTGTTAGTAGCAAAAAGTCCGGCAAGATCCCCGTGCTTTTTCATGGTGTTCACCGCCATCTGGTCCCCCAGTTCAATGTTTCCGTTACAGTTCATAATGTCCGAGATAATGGACCATTTTCCGGGAGCGTTGTGTGACCAGTACTGATAAAAACCCGCAAGCCGTTCGTTTATGGTCTGTGACGTGGCCATGCCTGCCATGATGCCGACACTTAACTGTTCATCTTCGGTGTGGCCGAATTCCTTAAGGCGGCTTAACATTTCTTCGGCAGCCTTTTGCCCGGCAAGGAGGTTATCCGTCATATAACACTTATCATAGCTGTCGGTATTGGCGGCAGTATCGATAAGTACAATCGGAACATTGAGATCATGTACTTTTTCGATATCGGTCGCAAGCTCGACAGAGTCATCGGGAGCAAGCACTATGGCCTTTGCCCCGTTTGTAAGGGCATCATTGATAAGTCCCCGCTGTCCCTTCCAGTCCGTCTCGATCGTAGTGCCGCCTAAGTATACATTACAGTTAAGGTCATCGCCCGCCTGTTTGGCACCGGTTATGATCACCTGCCAATAGCTTGAGTCAATGATCTTGACTATAAGGTAGATATCATCCCGGCCTTCCTTTATCTCGGTAAGCGGTTCAAAATTTACAACCTCCGGCGGGACATCGGCCGTATTCTTTTTTGAACAGGCGGCCATGCTGAGCAGCAGTAGCAGCAGCACCGGCAGGACCGTTAAGCTTCTTTTTTGCGTCACGTTTTGTTCCTTTCAGAAAAACCGAACAGTTATTTTCAAATTAGCATAATCGTCAAAACTTGTAAAGAAGTTACAATATTTAAACCAACTTAAACGTTTTACTGTTAATTTTTCACGAAAATCGCCTCGATAATCTGTGTATTATTCCATATTTACGACTGACATGTCAGTGTGCTATATTTAACGCGTAAGTAACATGTCAGTTCATTCCGGACTGATTGACAAACGACAAACAGGAGGAATTTATTTATGAAAAAGAAAATGTTATCTGTAGTTTTGGCAGCAACAATGATAGCATCGATGCTCAGTGCATGCGGTCTTCAGAGCGCACAGCAGGCACCCGCACCCGCAGCAGAGCCCGTTCAGGAAGCACCTGCTGAGGAAGCTCCAAAGGAAGAAGCAGCTCCCGCTGAGGAAGCAGCACCTGCAGAAGAGGAAGCTCCCGCTGAGGATGCTCCCGCAGCAGCAAACGATCCCAAGGTTACCTTCGTTATGGCTGAGGTTAACCCCCTTGATACCATCGTTGGTATGACCGATTCAAAGTTTAAGGAAGAAGTTGAAAAGTTATCGGGCGGCTCCATTGAGATCGACCTTCAGGCAGGCGGTGTTCTCGGATCCGAGAACGACATCCTTGACGGTATGTTAGCTGATAACGGTATCTGCGATATCTCACGTATCTCGGCATTCTCACTTACAAGCTACGGCGGAACGAAGTCATTGCTTCTTTCACTTCCTTACACATTCGTGAACAGGGATCATTTCTGGAACTTCGCTCAGAGCGATCTTGCACAGGAATTCCTTGAGGAGCCTCAGAAGAACGGTGCAGGCGTACGCGGCCTCTTCTACGGCGAGGAAGGTTTCCGTCATTTCTTTACAGCTAAGGATATCAAGGGTATTGAGGATCTTAAGGGCATGAAGATCCGTGTTTCCAACGACCCTGTTATGAACGGTCTTGTTGAAGGCCTTGGCGCATCTCCTACAGTTGTAGCATTCGGCGAGCTTTATTCGGCTCTTCAGACCGGTGTTGTAGACGCAGCAGAGCAGCCTATCGCAAACTATAAGTCAAACGCATTCCCCGAGGTAGCAAATACCATAATTCTTGACGGACATACCCTCGGCGCTATCGAAGTTGTTATCACTGATTCTGCATGGGATAAGATGACTCCCGCCCAGCAGGAAGCAATGATGGAAGCAGGCAAGCTTGCAGGCCAGTACTGCAAGGAGATTTCAGCCGACAAGGAAGCTGAAGTACTTCAGCAGCTTAAGGATGAGGGATGCAATGTAATCGAAGTAACCGATATCAAGCCTTGGCAGGATGCGGTTGCGAAGGTTATCGAGGAGCAGGTAAATACCGACGAGCTTAAAGCTCTCTATCAGCAGCTTCTTGATCTTCAGTAAAACTGTTTGATATAAATCTCTTTATAAGTGAATTAAATGTAACTTGAAAAAAAGGGCACTGCACCCTGTGCAGTGCCCTGATTTTAAAAGAAGGTAGGAAATATGTTTGATAAATTGGACAAGATCAAACCCGTATATGATTGGGTATACAAGGTGATACTGGTCGTATGTAAGCTTCTGCTTATAGCCGACATATTGATCACAACACTGTCAGTACTCGGAAGATACGTACCTTTTATCCCCGATCCTTCATGGTCGGAAGAGGTTGTACTGACACTCATGTCATACATGGCCGTATTATCGGCAGCACTTGCCATACGAAGGGGAGCGCATATAAAGATGACGGCTTTTGACCGCTATCTTCCCAAGGGAGCACTCAAAGTGCTTGATCTGCTCGCCGACCTCATGGTACTGGCATTTGCAGTGATAATGCTGGTTGTCGGAACTGATTATGCTTCGACGATCGGTTCAAAGGGAACTTACGTATCCATGCCGTCCGTATCAAGGATATGGATGTATCTTCCGGTTCCGGTTGCAGGCGCCGCGATGATACTGTTCGAGCTTGAGACCATCTACGCCCACATCAAGTCAATAGTCCTTAAGACGGAATATATGGCCGGAGCCGTAGAGGATAAAAATGATGAAGTAAACGAAGCCCTTAAGAAGGCAGCACAGGAAGATGCTCGAAGGGCAGGAAAGGATGGTGATAAAAAATGAGTGTACAGACATTGGCAATTATTGTTTTGCTCGGAAGTTTCCTGCTCATGGTATTACTCCGCTTTCCTATCGCCTTTTCGGTAGGTATCTCATCAGTGCTCTGCCTGCTTGTACAGGGTCAGTCGCTTGCTACCATGTGCCAGTATATGGTTAAAGGTATAAGTTCATTCTCGCTTATGGCTGTTCCTTTCTTCATTACCATGGGTGTGCTCATGGGAACGGGTGGAATATCCGAGAAGCTTATTGCTCTGGCCGATTCTTTCGTTGGATGGATGACAGGCGGAATGGCCATGGTTAATATCGTTGCATCATATTTCTTTGGCGGTATCTCGGGTTCGGCAGCAGCCGATACGGCTTCGATCGGATCCATCATGATCCCCATGATGGTTGACCAGGGATATGATGATGATTTCTCAACGGCCGTAACCATTACATCTTCTTGTGAAGGCCTTCTGGTCCCTCCGAGCCACAACATGGTAATCTATGCAATGAGCGCAGGCGGTGTATCGGTAGGAGCACTGTTCCTTGCGGGATACATACCGGGAGCCCTTCTCGCCGCATCGCTTATGGTCGGGTCATACATTATTTCCAAGAAGCGTAAATATCCCAAGGGTGACAAGTTTTCACTTAAGCGCCTGGGTAAGCAGTTTGTGGTATCCTTCTGGGCACTTGCGGCAGTAATAATAGTTGTTATCGGCGTTGTAGCCGGTGTGTTCACCGCTACGGAGTCGGCAGCCATCGCCGTAATATACAGCCTTATAGTATCGGTATTCATCTATAAAGGGCTCACATGGAAAAGTGTTTGGAAGGTACTTGACAAGTGTATAGATACCCTTGCGATCGTCCTTATCCTTATTTCGACATCCGCAATATTCGGATTCTGCTTAACAAGGCTTCATGTACCGGATATGGCGAGCAAGGCGATACTTGGTATGTCATCAAATCCTTACGTTATCGCTATCCTTATTGATATAATACTTCTTGTACTCGGGTGTATAATGGATATGGCGCCCATCATCCTTATAGCAACGCCCATCCTGCTTCCTATCGCAACATCGATAGGGATCACGCCGGTACAGTTCGGTATTATCATGGTTCTCAACTGCGGTATCGGACTCCTTACACCTCCCGTAGGTGCGGTGCTTTTCATAGGATCTGCAGTCGGCCATTGTAAGATGGAGAAGGTCGTAAAGGCAACACTTCCTTTCTACATCTGTATGATAGTTACACTTTTGCTGGTTACGTTTATACCGGGCATAGCTATGTTCCTGCCCAACCTGCTTGGTAACTGATAAAGGAGCTTAAGATGCAGTTTGATTACAAATACCGTGTAAGAGTATCGGATCTGTGGCAGGCATCTATGTATTACGCTTATTCGTCATACATGGGTATTGTAAATGTCGTCTGCATCATAGCCGCCATCGTTCTTATAGTCAGCAGGTGGAAGGGCGCATCTGATATATTAAGGACTTTCATGGTAGTGTTTCTGCTTCTGTTTACCGTGATACAGCCCGTGCTCATTTATTTGAGGGCCGGGGCATCATTAAAAGGCGGCTGCCCGCTGCTTGAGTTGACCTTCTCTCAGGCGGGAGTGACCGTTATATCCGATGGGCAGAAGCAGTTTATAAAATGGCAGGAAGTCTTAAGTATAGTAAAAAAGCCTACCATCCTCGTTGTATATATTAAGGGCGGAGCGGGTTACATATTGAGAAACAGTGTTCTTAAAGATACACGTAACGGATTATATGATTTTGTATTTAGGATGATAAAGGAAAGCAAATGAATAATTCACTTAACAGTTTGACATATGATAAGTTCAAGTGGGATATCATGACGCTTGCACTTATGCCCGGAGATCCGGTATCGGCAGCCAAGATAGCAGAACGCTACAAGGTAAGCAGGACGCCGGCGAGGGAGGCACTTGTAAAACTTGAAACCGAAGCTTTGGTAGACATATATCCGCAGTCAGGTTCGGTCATATCAAAGATCGATGAGACAAGGGCAAGGCAGGAATGGTTTGTCAGGAAAACATTGGAGATGGCAGTTGTTGACGGACTGTTTGCCAATGCCACAAAGGAAGACACGGTAAAAATGCGTGAATTCTGCTCAAAGATGGAGACAGTTTCAAAACACATGAACGATCCCGCAATGATATATGAGTATTTAAAGTGTGACAATGATTTCCACGCGGTTTCATTTTATGTGTCAGGTCAGGGCCTGGCAGCCGAGATCGTATCAAATACGATGGCACATTACAACCGCATACGTCTGCTGGTGGATATGCAGAATACAAATAAGGACCGTACTTTAAGTACGCATGAGCAGTTGATACGGTGTATTGAAAATAATGACAGGGAGGAATATCGGGCTATCCTGTCAAAACATATCGGAAACTTTGAAAGTGACATTAAGGAAGTAAGAAAGATGAAGCCCGAGCTTTTCAAGGATTGAGGAAGCAATACATATCAGCAGGAAGGAGGGGGATTATGAAAGAGTTTATGGATGATAATTTTATATTGAATAATGAAACGGCTGTTCATTTATTCCATGATCACGCAAAAGATCTTCCGATAATAGATTATCACTGTCATCTGTCCCCGCAGGAGATATATGAGGACAAAAGGTTTGATAACCTTGCGGATATATGGTTCGGAGGAAGGACCGGGAACGGGGGATATGCCGGTGACCATTACAAATGGAGGCTGATGCGCTCAAACGGAATGAGTGAGGATATGGTGACCGGAAGGGATTATGAACTGAAGCGGTTTATGGGATTTGCGGATACGCTTACGATGGCGATAGGCAATCCCATGTATCACTGGTGCCATCTCGAACTCAAGAAGTATTTCGGTATAAATGAGCCCCTGACAGGTTCGAATGCCGAAGAGATATGGAATAAATGCAACAGTCTCATAAAAGATGATCCCAATTTTTCACCCCGCGGCCTTATAAAGCAGAGTAACGTGGCATATGTCGGTACAACGGATGATCCCGTTGATTCGCTCATATGGCATGAAAAGCTGGCAGGTGAAAAGGATCTTGGCTTTACCGTCCGCCCTTCTTTCAGGCCGGATAAAGCGATCAATATAAATAAGGAAGGATTTCGGGAATATATAGGCAGCCTTGCAAAGGTTACCGGCAGGGAAAGCCTTGACAGCGTGCAGGATGTGATAGATGCGCTAACAGAAAGGGTTGAGTTCTTTGCTTCTCACGGATGTGTTGCCTCCGATCACGGACTTGACTATGTTCCGTTTAAGAAGATACCCATGGAAAAATGCGATGAAGCATTTAAGAAAGCAATGAAGGGTGAGAAGGTAAGTACGGAGGAAGCCGAAGGCTATCAGACCGCTGTTCTTATCGCGCTTGGAAAGGCATACCATAAGCACGGTATCGCTATGGAGCTTCACTATTCCTGCTTAAGGAACATGAATGAGAAGATGTTTAGGAAATTGGGTCCCGATACAGGATATGATATGATCGCCCAGAATACCTGCGGCGGCTCCGTTGCCGGGCTTTTGTCGGAGCTTGACAGTACGGATGAACTGCCAAAGACCATAATCTTCTCCCTTAATCCGGCCGATAATGAGCAGATCGGAACCATCCTGGGATGTTTCCAGTCGGATGAAGTGCCGGGAAAGATACAGCAGGGGCCGGCATGGTGGTTTAACGATAATAAAGACGGGATGGAGGAGCAGATGAAGTCACTTGCAAACCTGGGTCTGCTCGGTAACTTTATAGGCATGCTCACCGACTCGCGTTCCTTCTTATCTTATACGCGTCATGATTACTTCCGCAGGATAATGTGCAACCTTATCGGCGGATGGGTTGAAAACGGCGAGTATCCTAATGATGAAGAAGCATTAAAGAGAATAGTCGGCGGGATATCGTATTACAACGCAAAGAGGTATTTCGGACTGTAAGCCGATCAAAAAAAGGCCGCCTTTTGGCGGCCTTATTCAGTAGAGGAAAAACTATGTATTCAAAAACGGTTATACATGAAAATGAGATGAACGATAAGACTATGAAGTTCCTTGCCCGTTTCGTAAAAAGGGTCAAGGGTTCGCCGCCGGGAGTGTGTCCGATCGCGGTCCAGCTTTCATTTTTACAGAGCGCAAGGAGCCAGACCTGCGGCAAATGCGTTCCCTGCCGCGACGGCCTTAAGCAGGTTGAGCTGATGATGTTAAGCATTGTCGAGGGCAAGGCCGACTTAAAGACCCTGGATGATATGGTAGGACTCTGCCATATGATAGAGGATTCGGCAGACTGTGCCATAGGATATGAAGCGGCCCGCATAGTCCTTGAGAGCGTCGAGCTTTTCAGGGACGAATATGTTAGCCACATAAACGAACACAGGTGCCAGCCTGAAGTGGGCCAGACCATCCCCTGCATATCATACTGCCCCGCGCATGTGGATATACCGAACTATATCGCGCTCATAGGGGAGCACAGATATGCGGATGCCATCAACTGCATCCGTTTAAATAATCCTTTCCCGACCGCATGCGCCTTTATATGTGAGCATCCTTGCGAGGAAAAGTGCAGGAGGGATATCCTTGACAGCCCCATAAATATAAGGGGGCTTAAGAAATTTGCCGTTGACATGATAGCGGCCGATGAAGTAAAGGTGCCCAAGTGCAATGTTACAACAGGTAAGAAGGTGGCCGTGATAGGCGGCGGCCCTTCAGGACTTACAGCCGCTTATTATCTTTCGCTTATGGGTCATAAAGTGGTCATATTCGAACAAAAGGAAAAGCTCGGGGGGATGTTAAGATACGGCATACCCAATTACCGCCTGCCAAAGGACAGGCTTGATCAGGATATAAATGCGATCCTCTCGACAGGGAATATAGAGGTTAAATTTAATGTGAGCATCCCCGAAGATATTTCTATGGAAGAAATAGATAAGGAATATGATGCCGTTTATATCTCTATAGGCGCGCAGCTTGGGAGAACGGTGGAGGTTGACGGTGCGCACGCAGACGGAGTGTATTCGGCGGTCGAGGTTTTAGGGCAGATCGGCAGGGGCAATATCCCCGATTTTACCGGAAAGCGTGTGGTAGTGGTAGGCGGCGGAAATGTTGCCATGGATGCGAGCAGGAGTGCGATAAGGTGCAACGCCAGCGAAGTAACGGTCATATACAGGAGACGGCAGGTCGATATGACGGCTCTTCCGTCGGAGGTACAGGGCGCCATAGAAGAAGGTGTGGAGCTTCTTACCTTAAATGCGCCTGATTCTGTCGTATATGATGAGAACAATAAAGTGACGGGACTTAAGATGCAGCCGCAGATAGTATCCGCATACAGGGCAGGCAGGCCTTCGGTTTCGGCGGCGAACAGCGAAAAACGGATCCACCCCTGTGATATCGTGTTGATGGCCGTGGGACAGGACATTTATTCGGCTCCTTTTACCGATTACGATGTCAATCCGAAGAGAAAGACCTTTAATACCATAGAGACGACAAGGCTTAAATCATATAGGAAGATATTTGCCGGCGGCGACTGCGTATTCGGCCCTTCGACTGTTATAAAGGCCATAGGCGCGGGAAAGGTGGCTGCGGTAAACATCGACGAGTACTTAGGTTACCATCATAAGATCTTAGGTTCCATCGATTACCCCGTTCCAAAGGAAAATGACAGGACTCATATAGGACGGGTCCACTTGACCGACAGGTCTGCAAGGGAGCGCAAGAAAGATTTTGGCCCCGTTGAGAACGGAATGACCTATGATGAGGCAATGCAGGAGTGCAATAAATGCTTAAGATGCGACCACTTCGGATGCGGCACGGTGGAAGGAGGCAGGGTATGAGCATAAAGGTCACGATAGACGGCAGTGTACTTGAGCTTGAACATGATAAGAACATATCGATACTTGAGGCGGCCCATTCCCTGGATATAAACATCCCGACCCTTTGTTACCTTAAGGATGTTAACGAGATAGGCGCCTGCAAGATGTGTGTTGTCGAGGTTGAAGGGAATCCCCATCTTGTTACGGCATGCAATACCATGGTAAAGGACAAAATGGTGATAAGTACCTGTTCCGAGCGTGTTATAAACAGCAGGAAGCAGGTGCTCAACCTGATACTTGCGAACCATGACGTAAGGTGTTTTTCGTGCGCAAAGGCCGGAAGCTGCAAGCTGCAGGACCTTTCAAACGAATACGGTATAGAAGGTTCCATTTATGAAGGAAACGACGCCAAGATACCTGCAAGGAAGGATAATCCCTTCTTAACTTATTACCCCGACCTTTGCATTAACTGTCAGCGCTGCGTAAGTACCTGCAACAAGGTTACCGGAAACGGGGTTCTGCACAATGCAAAGCTTGGGACAAGGACACTTATCGATGCCCCGTTTGGACCCGACTGGAAGGAAACGGCCTGTGAGTCCTGCGGTAACTGTGCAAAGGCGTGTCCGACAGGAGCGCTTGTTGCAAAAAATATGAAAAAATACCAGCCGGGAAGGATTGAGAAGGTCCTGACCACCTGTCCGCACTGTGCGACCGGCTGCCAGTATTATCTTATCGTGAAGGATGGCGTGATCGTGGATGTCGAACCGGCCGCGGGCCCTTCAAATAAGGGTATGCTCTGTGTTAAGGGACGTTTCGGTTCGTTCAATTTCGTTCATTCCCCCGAGAGGCTTAAGCATCCCATGATAAAGGATAAGTCAACGGGTGAGTTTAAACAGGCTTCATGGGAAGAGGCAATGGACTATATCGCGAAAGGCTTCCTTAAGATAAAGAACGAATACGGACCGGATGCCCTCGCCGGCTTTGCCTGTTCACGTTCTACCAACGAAGACATATACATGCTGCAGAAGATGGTGCGGTGTGCCTTCGGAACAAATAATGTCGATAACTGCGCAAGGGTATGCCACTCGGCATCGGTGCACGGACTTGCCATGACCCTGGGTTCCGGTGCGATGACAAACCCGATAGCGGACATTACGGGTGACGTGGATGTGATCCTGTTGGTGGGTTCCAATCCCGAAGAGGCGCACCCTGTCGTAGGCATGCAGATAAGGCAGGCCGTGGCAAGGGGTACAAGGCTTATCGTGGTGGATCCGCGTGATATAGGCCTTTCAAAACAGGCGGACATCCATTTAAAGCTTAAGCCCGGGACCAACGTGGCTTTTGCGAACGGGATGATGAACGTGATAATAAACGAAGGCCTGACGGATGAAGAATTCATTAAGGAGCGTACCGAGGGTTTTGAGGAATTAAAGAACATAGTAATGGAGTATACCCCGGATAAAGTGGCGAAGATATGTCATATAGATCCCGACCACTTAAGGGAAGCAGCCCTTATGTACGCAAAGGCGGGAAAGGCTCCGATCATTTACTGCCTCGGGGTTACGGAGCACTCAACGGGAACGGAGGGTGTAATGTCAATGTCCAACCTTGCGATGATGGTTGGCAAGCTCGGACGCAGCGGCTGCGGAGTAAATCCCTTAAGAGGACAGAATAATGTGCAGGGCGCCTGCGATATGGGTGCGATGCCCGGACATTTCCCCGGATATCAGAAGGTGACCGATGAAGCCGTAACGGATAAGTTTGAAAAGGCGTGGGGTGTGACTCTTAATAAGAAGCCCGGTGTTTTTGCCACCGATGTTTTCGGTGCCGCTGCAAGAAAGGAAATACGCGGACTGTTCATATTCGGTGAGGATCCCGTAGTAACGGACGCTGATACAAATCATATACGCCGTGCCCTTAAGAGCCTTGACCTTTTGGTAGTCGATGACCTGTTTATGACGGAAACTGCAATGCTTGCGGATGTAGTCCTTCCCGGAATAAGCTATGCCGAAAAGGAAGGAACATTTACAAATACGGAGCGGCGTGTACAGCGTGTAAGGAAAGCGGTGACCATTGACGGTGAAGCAAGGCCCGATACCGAGATATTTACGGATCTTATGAACCGTATGGGATATGAACAGCCGTACTTAACACCCGATGAGATAATGGATGAGATCGCCTCGCTGACACCAAGCTTTGCGGGTATCAGCCACAGGAGACTTGATATGATGAAGGAAGGGCTGCAATGGCCATGCACCGATAAAAAGCATCCCGGAACTCCCATAATGCATGTCGGCAGGTTTGCAAGGGGACTCGGATGGTTTTATCCGGCGGATTATGTCGAAAGCGCCGAGCTTCCGGATGAGGAATATCCTTTCATATTGATGACGGGTCGCATTCTGTATCATTACAATACAAGGGCCATGACCGGAAAGACTCCGGGGCTTATGGAAAGGGAGGGGCATTCCTTTATCGAGATGAATAAGGAGGATGCGGTAAGGCTCAACATAAGCGACGGTGAACTTATAAGGGTATCGTCAAGGCGCGGTGCGCTTGTCACTACGGCCAGGGTAGGGGATAAGGTTTCGGTCCGTGAGACATGGATGCCTTTCCACTTCCCGGACGGCAATGCGAATGTGCTTACAAATGCGGCTCTCGATAAATATGCAAGGATACCGGAATACAAGGTGTGTGCGGTAAGGATCGACAAGATGTAGGGATCATATGATCTTTGACTGCTTTACAAGCTCCTTCGGGGACATTCCGTATTCCTTCTTAAAGGCCCGGTAAAAACTTGAATAGTCGTCAAAGCCGTATTGATCGAACACCTGCGATACCGGAATGCCGCTTAAGATCGCATCGCGGCACAGGTTAAGCCGCCTTTTGGAGATGTACCTGTGTATTGAAATTCCGATATTGTCCTTAAATACATGTGACAGGTAGTATTTGCTCAAAAAGAAGTGTTCCGAAATACTGTCAAGTGAAAGATCTTCATCTATGTTGTTGTCAATATAGGTGCATATATTCTGATACAGGGTATTCTGATCCTGTCCGGAAAACCGGTTGGCCTGTTCATAGGCCAGCCGGTTTATTGTAAGGAACAGGTCGGATATAAGTATGTTAAGCCGCATTTCCCTTCCGAAACGCGAGCCTTTTTCCTCTTCGATTATTCCGTAAAGCCGGGAAAGGATGTTGTTAAAAGTGATGTTTTCGGTATGTATGATAAATTGATCCTGCTTTTGTGCAAGCCCCGTGCAATATGAAAAATCCATGCTCATGTCAAGCAGCCGCTCATAAAAAGGCACGCTTATCCACAGGTCAAAGCGGCGGTAGGGCACATCGAAATTCCTTATAAAAACCCCGTGCGTGGTCTTTGGGGGAACGATCAGGATATCTCCGTATGTGAGTATGCAGTGCTCGCTCTTAACCTGGGCTTCGACATTTCCTTCAAGAAAGAAATAAAATTCATAATACGGATGGGTATGAAGGCCTGTGCGCTTTACCGGCTCCTTATCCTGATAGTAGTAAAGCTCGAAGTCCTTAGCGACCATATATTGTCTGTCATCGTAGCTGGTAGCAAGGTTTTTCTTCATATTCAATATGATCCGTCCTTTGATATCATTCTTCCTCGGGCTCAAACTTTGATCCGTCAAGGTTGCCCGGGTCCTGTCCTATGTAGGCACTGATGCCGCCGTCTATATAGATGACCTGCCCGTTTATAAAATCAGAAGCCGGTGAAGCCAAAAATACGGCAAGCCCTTTAAGCTCGTCGGTATGTCCCCAGCGCTGCGCGGGAGTTTTGGAACGGATAAACCTGTCAAAGGGATTGATGGATCCGTCTTCGCCCCGTTTCCTTAAAGGCGCGGTCTGAGGGGTTGCTATGTAGCCCGGACCTATGCCGTTACACTGGATGTTGTACTGTCCGTATTCGGAGCATATGTTCCTTGTGAGCATCTTAAGACCGCCCTTGGCCGCGGCATAGGCCGATACCGTTTCGCGCCCGAATTCGCTCATCATGGAGCAGGCGTTTATTATCTTGCCGCCGCCCTTTCTGATCATTGCCGGGATCACGGCCTTACTGCATATGAAGGGGCCTGTAAGGTCCACATTTATCACACTGTTCCATTCATCAAGGGACATTTCGGTCATGGGGATGCGTTTTATGATGCCTGCGTTGTTTACCAGTATATCTATGGTTCCGAACTTATCTTCAACATCACTTACAAAAGCGGCGACCTCTTTTTCATCTGTAACATCGCACACCGCTCCGTATACATCAAAGCCCGCATCCTTATATTCCCGTATCGCCGCCTTTACACGCTCTTCATTTGAAGAGTTGAACACTACCTTAGCCCCCGCTTCCGCAAAAGCCATCGCATACGCCATTCCGAGGCCGTAAGAAGCGCCCGTTACCCAGGCGATTTTGCCGTCAAGTGAAAACAGATCAAGTATACCTGCCATGATAATACCTCCGAAATTTATATATTTGCTGATCCGAAAGAAGATCTGACTATACCTATATATTATTTGTTTTCATCGGATAAATCAAAGAAAAATTACAAAAAAAGCAATTTTTGCAATATCTGCGACAAGTTTGTCAGTGTTACCGGACCAGTCGCCGGTTTATAATGTCATTAACGGTAAATACAGTGTTTTAAACGGTCTTTCAGTGTTCAAAGGAGGAAAATATGGAGACAAGAACGGCAAGTTCACAGGCTGATGTTAAAGCTTACGATACAAAGAGGCTGCGCAGTGATTTCCTTATAGACGATCTGTTTGCAAAGGACGAGATAAAGCTTGTTTACAGCCATATCGACAGGATGATCACGGGATCGGCAGTGCCGGTAAACAAAAAGCTCATCCTTACGGCGGGTGATGAGTTAAGGGCTGCCTATTTCCTTGAAAGAAGGGAAATGGGAGTTATAAATATCGGCGGAGACGGCATCATCACTGTTGACGGTAAGGATCATAAGATAAGTCACAGGGAAGGCATGTATATCGGAATGGGTTCAAAGGATATAAGCTTTGCTTCCGGGGATCCTTCAAAGCCGGCTAAATTTTACATAAATTCGGTACCTGCGCACATGACATATCCGACCGTGCACATAAAGCGCGAAGGCACGGCAGGGGACGGTGTTGTTATCATAAAGGATGAAAACAAGAAGGAACTGGGGAGCCTTGAGGCTTCAAACCACAGGGTGATCAACAAATACATCCTTCCCGGTCAGGTTGAAAGCTGTCAGCTAGAGATGGGCATGACCGAGTTAAAGCCGGGAAGCGTATGGAACACGATGCCCTGCCATACCCATGACAGGCGCATGGAGGTTTATCTGTATTTTGACCTTCCCGAGGATGCGTATGTATGCCATTTCATGGGTGAGGCAAAGGAAACAAGGCATATCATCGTACGTAACGAACAGGCTGTGATAAGTCCCAGCTGGTCCATCCATGCCGGTGCCGGAACCATGGCATATACCTTTATATGGGGAATGGCAGGTGAGAATCAGGACTTCGACGATATGGACAATATTGACAACCGCGACTTGATGTAGTTTATGGGGGAAAAATGGACTCTTTACGGATACATAGATCTGATAACGTTATCGTTGCCTTAAGGGATTTAAAGGCAGGCGAGGATATAATTGCCGACGGTCATCACATCATCTTGAAAGATGATATAAACAGGGGGCACAAGGTCGCGGCAGCTGATATCCCTGCCGGTTCACGGATCATAAAATACGGCTGCCCCATAGGTATGGCAACGGAGGATATAAGTAAGGGCAGCCACGTACATACACATAATGTAAGGACGGGACTTAGTGAAGACGGTGTTTATGAATACAGACCGGCAGCAGGCAGCCTCCCCAAGACGGAAGGTAAAACCTTTATGGGATTTAAACGCGATAAGGGCCGCCCGGGCATCAGGAATGAAATATGGATACTGCCCACGGTTGGCTGCGTCAACTCTGTGGCAAGGTGCCTTGCCGGGGAGAATCAGGATCTTTTGACCGGAAGTGTCGAGGGGCTGTATGCTTTTACACATCCGTACGGATGCTCCCAGATGGGTGAGGATCATGAAAATACAAAAAAACTCCTTGCAGCCCTTACCCGCCATCCGAATGCGGGCGGGGTGCTCATCCTTTCGCTTGGCTGTGAAAACCTGACGCAGGAGCAGTTTAAGGAAGAACTCCGCGAATGGAATGATAAAAGGGTCAAATTCCTCGTATGCCAGGATGTCGGGGATGAACTGGCAGAAGGAAGACAGCTCCTTAAGGAACTGATCGGCTATGCTTCGAAAAGCAAACGCGAGGAGATTGATGCATCGGAGCTTGTATTGGGGCTTAAATGCGGAGGTTCAGACGGTCTGTCGGGCATTACCGCGAATCCGGTTGTCGGCGCCTGCTCGGATATGCTCATTTCAATGGGAGGCTCGGCAGTGCTTACCGAAGTGCCCGAAATGTTCGGGGCGGAGGAATTGCTGTTTAACCGCTGCAGGGACAGGGATACCTTTGATAAGGCAGTGGAAATGGTTAAGGAATTTAAAGCTTATTTCACATCGCACGGTCAGGTCGTATATGAAAATCCGAGCCCGGGTAATAAGGCGGGAGGCATCACGACACTTGAGGATAAATCATGCGGCTGTGTTCAAAAGGGCGGAACGGCCCCCGTTTCCGATGTGCTCGCTTATGCTCAGGGCGTAAAATGCAGGGGATTATCCCTTCTTTCGGGCCCCGGTAACGATCTGGTATCGACAACGGCACTTGCCGCGTCGGGAGTACATATGATCCTGTTTACCACAGGCAGGGGAACTCCGTTCGGAGCACCGGTCCCCACGCTTAAGATATCCACCAATACAGCGCTTTTTGAAAGAAAGGGCAGCTGGATCGACTTTAATGCGGGTACCGTGGCAGACGGATCGGAGAGCATTGAGAATGCGGCGCAAAGGCTCATCGATCATGTGCTTGATACGGCTTCCGGAAAGCTTACAAGGCAGGAAGTCGGTGAATACAGGGAAATAGCGATATTTAAGGACGGTGTGACCCTATGAAGAAAATAAATGAAACCGTAAAATCAAAATCATATCCGGTAAGGCTGCTCCAGTTTGGTGAAGGTAATTTCCTTCGCGGATTTATCGACCAGATGATAGATGTCTCCAACGAAGCAGGCGTAACGGATATAGGCATCGTGATGGTCAAGCCCCGAAGCGGAGCGCTTAACAGCGCATTTAAGGAGCAGGAGTTTAAGTATACAGTCTCACTCAGGGGACTTACCGGCGACAGCCCCGTTACAAGGGAACGTATCATCACCTCCGTTTCGGACGTCATATCGTGTTATGACGATCATGAACGCTTCATGGAATATGCGGTAAGCGATGACCTTAGGTTCATCGTTTCAAATACGACGGAGGCGGGTATCGTATTCGATGAAAACGACAGGATGGATATGGATCCCCCGGATTCATTCCCGGGAAAACTCACAAAACTGTTGTATGCACGATATAAGCATTTTAACGGCGACAGGGATAAGGGACTTATAATACTTCCGCTTGAGCTTATAAGTAACAATGCACGTGTCCTTGAGTCCTGTGTGAAGAAGCTTGCCGATACCTGGGGAATTGAAGCGGGATTTACCGGGTGGCTTGACGAAGCATGCATTTTCTGCAACACACTGGTCGACAGGATAATATCGGGCTACCCTTATGATGAGGCAGATAAACTCAGGGAGGAATGGGGTTATGAAGACAGGCTTACCGTATGTGGCGAGCTGTTCGGCTTATTTATCATCGAGGGTGATGAAAGAGTGATGAAGGAACTGCCGCTTGATAAGGCAGGCTTACCCGTTAAATATGTAAAAAACATTGTGCCTTACAAGACCAGAAAGGTAAGGATATTAAACGGCGCCCATACAGGTTTTTCCTTATGGTCATATCTTAAGGGACACGATACGGTGCTTGAATCCATGGAGGATAAGGAGGTTTGGGACTTTGTGAACAGGCTTCTGTTTGACGAGGTCATACCTACTATAGAGCTTGATGAAAAGGAGCTTAAAAGCTTTGCCCGGGATGTCTTATCCAGGTTCAGGAATCCGTTTATAAGGCATGAATTAAGATCCATCGCATTAAACAGCATATCAAAATGGAGGGCAAGGCTCCTTCCGACGATGCTCGATTTCATTGATCTTAAGGGTGAACTTCCGCCGTGTATCGTTGATTCGCTTGCGGCACTTCTTCTTTATTACAGAGGGAGTACGGACAGTGGTTCCGGCTATGCCGGGAGCAGGACGGTCAACGGCAGGCGTGAAGAGTATGAGATCATGGATGATCAGAGTGTGATCTCATTCTTAAAGCAGCATGAGAAAGACGATGTGGACGGATACATTGGGAGCGTGCTTTCAAACGCGGACTTTTTCGGGACCGATCTTTTGAGCATCAAGGGACTTAAGGAGGCTGTTACCGAGAGCTATCTTAAGCTGAACAAGGCCTGCGGTTAGTTATTTTAAACAAAATCATCCCCAATATATTGGATAATAAGCGTATGGAAATTACCGGGGGAATATGGTAATATACTTGTATACAAGTAGACAAGTCGCGATCCTGCGAAATGATTATTATGGAAGGGAAAAGGGAAAAAGACATGGAAATGACAATGAGGTGGTTCGGAACAGGGTTTGATACGGTAACCCTCAAACAGATAAGGCAGGTGCCCGGTGTTACAGGGGTCATCACAACGCTTTACGATACCACGCCGGGTGAGGTGTGGACAAGGGAAAAGATACGCGCCCTTAAGGATGAGGTTGAGGCAGCGGGGCTGCGCATATCGGGGATCGAATCGGTAAACATACATGATTCGATCAAGATCGGCTCACCGGACCGCGACATGTATATAGATAATTATATCGAAACACTGAAAAACCTGGGTGAAGAGGACATACACCTTGTCTGCTACAATTTCATGCCCGTGTTTGACTGGACAAGATCGGAACTTGCCCGCAAACGTCCCGACGGCTCGACGGTCCTTGCCTACTCACAGAAAGCCATTGATGCGCTTGATCCGGAAACGATGTTCGATTCGATCAAAAACGAGGCTAACGGAGCCATCCTTCCCGGCTGGGAGCCTGAGCGCATGGCAATAATAAAGGAACTTTTTGAAAAATATAAGGATGTAGATGAGGAAAAGCTGTTTGCAAACCTCAAATACTTCCTTGAGCGGATAATGCCGGTCTGCAACGAGTATGATATCAAAATGGCTATCCATCCCGACGATCCCGCATGGTCCGTGTTCGGACTTCCGAGGATAATCATCAACCTTCCCAACATTCAAAGGATGATGAAGATGGTGGATGATCCCCATAACGGTGTTACATTCTGCTCGGGTTCATACGGCACAAACAGGGAAAATGACCTGCCCTCAATGATAAGGGCCCTTAAGGGAAGGATACATTTTGCCCATGTAAGGAACTTAAAGTTCAATTCGGATGATGATTTCGAGGAAGCGGCTCATTTATCGCGTGACGGTGACTTCGACCTTTACGAGATCATGAAGGCACTGTATGAGATCGATTTTGACGGCCCGATCCGCCCCGACCACGGCAGGATGATCTGGGATGAGGTGGCAATGCCCGGTTACGGCCTTTATGACAGGGCACTGGGGGCAACGTATTTAAACGGATTATGGGAAGCTATCGACAAAAACGCAAAAAGGGGGTAGCAAAATGAAACTCACACAGATAGGAAATGAGGAAATAAGGAAACAGTTTATAGAAAAAGGATACAAACTGCCCGCATACGACCGCGATGAAGTAAAGGCACTGACATCGGACAAACCCACATGGGTGCATTTCGGTACCGGCAACATATTCAGGGCGTTCCCGGCCGCAGTCATCGACAACCTGCTTAACTTAAGCATGTATGACAGGGGTGTCATCGCTGTCGAGGGCTTTGATTATGACATCATCGCCAAGGCATACAAGCCTTTTGATGACTTAAGCCTTCTTGTCACATTAAAAAGTGACGGAAATATCGACAAAACAGTTGTCGGATCGGTGGCAGAGTCATTAACTGCCGACTTTTCAAATGAGGCTGATCTTAAAAGGCTTAAGGAGATATTTACCGCACCGTCACTGCAGATGGTCAGCTTTACGATAACCGAAAAAGGATATTCATTAAACGGTCCCGACGGATCACTTGCACCTGTTGTAAGGGACGACTGGGACAACAGATCTTTCCCTCCAAAGCACCTTATGGGCAAGGTTGCCTGGCTTTTGAATGAGCGTTTCAAGGCCGGGGCTTATCCTGTTGCGATGGCAAGTATGGATAACTGCTCACATAATGGCGACAAGCTTAAGGCAGCCGTTATGGCTTATGCGGACAAATGGGCCGGGCAGGGCCTTGTCGATAAGGGCTTCATTGATTATCTGTCCGATGAGGGGAAGGTAACATTCCCGTTAAGCATGATAGATAAGATCACCCCCAGGCCTGACGCCGACGTAGTGAACATGCTTAAAAAGGATGGATTCGAGGATACGGATATAATAATAACGGACAAGAACACATATACAGCTGCTTTCGTAAATGCGGAAGAAACACAGTATCTTGTGGTTGAGGATAAGTTCCCCAACGGCCGTCCTCCGTTTGACCTTGGCGGAGTATATTTCACCGACAGGGAAACGGTTGACAAGGTTGAGAAGATGAAAGTGTGCACCTGTCTTAATCCCCTCCACACGGCACTTGCCATTTTCGGATGCCTGCTTTCATATGATTCCATATGGAAGGAAATGAAAGATGAGGACCTTGCTTCATTCGTAAAGAACATGGGATACGGCGAGGGCATGCCGGTTGTTGTGGATCCGGGTATCATAAGTCCTGAAACCTTTATCGATGAGGTGCTTGGCAAAAGGCTCGTTAATCCGTTTATGCCCGATACCCCGCAGAGGATCGCCTGCGATACATCGCAAAAGCTCCCGATACGCTTCGGTGAGACCCTTAAGGCCTATATCGGCAAAGGTGAGGATGTGACCGGACTTAAATACATCCCGGTAGTGCTTGCGGGTTATTTAAGGTACCTTACGGGGATAAACGATGAGGGCAGTCCTTTTGAATTAAGTCCCGATCCGCTGCTTTCAGAGCTTACCGGCATAATGGAGCCTTATAAACAGGGAAAGGCAGCAACGCCTGAGGAGTTAAAGCCCATATTGTCAAGGAAGGATATTTTCGCGGTCGATCTGTATGATGCAGGTCTTGCAGGCAGGATCACGGATCTGTTTAACGAAATGAACGAAGGTCCCGGCAAGGTGAGGGAAGTACTTCATCGCAGCGTTTTATAATGAGGTGAAAAATGGTCCGAAAAGGAGAAAGGCTTACAGGCGAAACAGCTAAGGTATACGCGCTCCGCCTGTTAAGCGAAAGCATCATAAATATGGAGTTAAAGCCGGGGGCGCTTATAAGCGAAAATGAGCTTTCACGTACACTCGGGGTGAGCAGGACTCCTATAAGGGAAGCTATCCATGAGCTTCAGAAGTCAAGACTTATCGAGGTATTCCCCCAGCGCGGGAGCTATGTGGCACCCATATCCTTCGAAGCCGTCGAAGAAGCGGCGTTCTTAAGGCGTACCGTGGAAACGGCTATCGTTGAGGAACTGTGTGATAAGATCACGAAGAAACAGCTGGGAGAGCTGTATGAAAACATAGCTCTGCAGGAGTACTACCTCGGCAACGAGATGTCCGATAAGGTTATGGAGATAGATAACGAATTTCACAAGATGTTATACACCATGTGCGGCAAAAAGCGGACATACGACCTGGTGCGTACCGCGATGGGGCAGTTTGACAGGCTGAGGGCCCTTTCGCTTTATTCGATCAGGGATCTTAAGATAGTATCCGATCATAAGGCGATAACGGACGCGATCGCTGCCGGCGATAAGGAAACTGCCGGAGCGCTTATGACAAAGCATCTTATGAGATATAAGCTTGATAAGGAAGAGGTAATGAAGTCACATCCCGATTACTTTAAGTAAGCGGGGCAGTTTAAGGAGGAAGGACGTTATGAGCAAGAGGGTTATTACATTCGGAGAACTTATGTTAAGGCTGGCACCTGAAGGATATTACAGGTTTGTTCAGGCGGATAAGCTTGGTGCGACTTACGGCGGCGGCGAGGCCAATGTTGCCGTATCACTGGCAAACTACGGCGTGGATGCCGCGTTTGTAACAAAGCTCCCCAAGCATGAGATAGGGCAGGCCGCAGTTAATTCCTTAAGGAGGTTCGGGGTAGACACCGGGCTTATCGTACGCGGCGGAAACAGGATCGGTATCTATTACCTTGAGAAGGGCGCAAGCCAGCGGCCGAGCAAGGTCATATACGACAGGGCGGCATCCGCTATTGCGGAAGCGGTATCAGGTGACTTTGACTGGGATAAGATATTTGAGGGAGCAGACTGGTTCCACTTTACGGGCATTACCCCCGCGCTTGGCAGAAACGTGGCGGATATCTGCCTTGAAGCCTGCAAAAAAGCTAAGGAAAAGGGAATAACGGTAAGCTGTGACTTAAACTACAGGAGCAAGTTATGGACAAGGGATGAAGCAAGGGAAACCATGACCAAGCTCTGCGAATATGTTGATGTATGCATCTCAAATGAGGAGGATGCCAAGGATGTGTTCGGGATCTGTGCGGCGGACACCGATATAACGGGCGGCAAGATGAACTACGAAGGATATAAGGATGTGGCTAAGCAGCTTTCCGATAAGTTCGGATTTAAAAAGGTTGCGATGACCCTTCGTACATCGCTTTCGGCAAGTGATAACTTATGGCAGGCTCTTTTATATGACGGAAACGATTACTACATGAGCAAGCAGTATTCGATAAGGATCGTTGACCGTGTAGGCGGCGGAGATTCATTCGGCGGCGGTCTTATATATGCATGTCTTAATGATTTTGCGCCTCAGGATACGATCGAATTTGCGGTAGCGGCAAGCTGCCTTAAGCATTCTATCGAGGGTGATTACAATATGGTTTCGGTTGACGAAGTGTTAAAGCTTGCAGGCGGAGATGCTTCAGGCCGTGTACAAAGATAGGGCAGGTGGGTTATAATGAATGAAGTATTAAAGAAAATCGGAGAAACAAGGATAATACCGGTTGTCGTCATAGAAGACGCTTCACATGCGCAGAGGCTCGCGGATGCACTGTGTGAGGGCGGTATCAAATGTGCGGAGGTAACATTCCGTACTTCGGCAGCGGCGGAGGCTATAAGGATCATGAGCAAAGCACGTCCCGACATGTTTGTGGGAGCGGGGACCGTGCTTACCTGCAAACAGGTTGATGAGGCACTCGATTCGGGAGCTAAGTTCATCGTAAGTCCGGGCCTTAATCCCGAAGTCGTTAAGTACTGTCAGGGAAAGGACGTAACGATCGTCCCGGGAATAATGACACCGTCTGAGATCGAGCTGGCTTTAAGCTTATCCCTTGACGTAGTCAAGTTCTTCCCTGCCGAGGCAGCAGGCGGCCTTAAGATGATAAAGGCGATGTCCGCGCCATACGGGAATGTGAAGTTCATGCCGACCGGCGGTATAAATACATCAAACATAGGTGAGTATCTGGCCTTCCCCAAGATACTTGCATGCGGCGGAAGCTGGATGGCGTCAAAGGACCTTATAAGGGATGAGAAGTTTGACGAGATAAGAAGGCTTACGGCCGAGGCTGTTGCAAGCATCCGGGGTTAGGACAAGTTTACATAACACCGGGAGGCGATATGGGATTTATCTTAAGCGGTAATACGATCGATGAAAAGGACGTTGCGTTTATTTACGAGGAGGAAGCCTTAAGCGGTGTTAAAAAGATCGCGGATAAGGTACGGGGTGACATTGAACTTGTATTTTCTTCAAAGCCGCTTCGGATCGATCTGAAGGCGGGTGAGGGTATAGCTGACCTGCACAGTGATGAAGTGCCGCTTGGCTATCCCGTTATTTTCGGTACGGCAGGTCACAGCCGTCTCCTTGAAAGCCTTGATAAGGAAGGGCTTATAAGCCTTTCCGCGATACGGGGTAAAAGGGAGGTTTATTCGGTAAGTGTTCTTGAGGAACCCTTTCCCGGGACAAAGGCAGCCCTTGTGATCGCCGGAAGCGATAAGCGTGGTACGGTTTACGGCCTTTTTCACATCTCTGAAATACTCAACGTATCGCCGTTTGCAGACTGGTGTGATGTTATACCCGGCAAAATGACGGAGTTTATATTTGACTGCGCCCATAACATGATATCAAAGGAGCCCTCTGTACGTTACAGGGGCTTCTTTATCAATGATGAATGGCCGGCATTCGGCAATTGGGCGAATAAGAATTTCGGCGGCTTTAACGCCGGGATGTACGAGCATGTTTTTGAACTGCTGTTAAGGCTTAAGGGAAATTATCTCTGGCCAGCCATGTGGACTTCGATATTTCCGGATGACGGACCCGGACTATTAAATGCCGAACTTGCCGATGAACTCGGTGTGGTAATGGGCATGTCCCATCATGAGCCGTGCTTAAGGCAGGGTGAGGAATACAAGTACCTTCGAGGACCCGGGTCGGTATACGGAGATGCCTGGGATTTTAAAAAGAACAGGGAGGGTATAATCCGTTTCTGGGAGGACGGCCTTAAACGGGGAGGAAAATTTGAAAACGTCATTACCGTCGGTATGCGCGGTGAGTTTGATTCTACCATAATGGGTTCCGATGCAACACTTAAAGACAATATAGATCTTTTAAGGGATGTGCTTAAGGAACAGAACCGTCTGATACGTGAAAACGTAAATACGGATCTTGCCCGCGTGCCGCGTATGCTGGCACTTTACAAGGAGGTTGAGCCCTTCTATTACGGTGATGAGGAAACAGAAGGCCTGATGGGCGATCCCGAGCTTGACGGTGTTACGCTCATGCTCTGCGATGACAATTTCGGGAACCTGCGCACTCTTCCGACGGAACAGATGAGGGACCATAAGGGCGGCTACGGTATGTATTACCATTTTGATTATCACGGCTGGCCGGTCTCATACGAATGGGTCAACAGTTCATACCTTCCAAAGGTCTGGGAACAGATGACAAATGCCTATGAATTCGGCATCAGGGATCTGTGGATAGTGAACGTTGGCGACATATTTACGAACGAGTATCCGCTTTCGTATTTCCTTGAGCTTGCCTATGATTACGATAAGTGGGGCATAAGTAATATAAACAGTGCGGATGAGTACAATAAGCTGTTTGTTGACAGGCAGTTTGGGGACAGCTTCAGTGACCTCGAAAAAAAGACGATAGCATCGCTGCTTAAGGGATATACAAGGATCGCAAACAACAGGCGTCCCGAGGCGATGAACGATAAGGTATATCATCCCGTCAATTACGGGGAGCTTGAGGACCTCTCCCTTGAGATCGAAAAACTGATGACGACGGCGGACAAGGTGAGCGAAAGCTGTACGGCGGACAACGCATTTGCCTATTTTGAGCTTGTCGGGTATCCGCTTGTAGCCACGTTAAACCTTACCCGGATGTGGCTTGCGGCCACGGAGAATCATTATCTTACGGATATACAGGCAACGCTTGCAGGTAAGCTCGCAGATGAGGTGAGGGACAGGTTGAAGCTTGACCGGGCACTTACGGATAAGCTTCATGAGATAAGGGACGGCAAGTGGTACGGTATGGGAATGTCCGGGCATGTGGGCTTTAAGTACTGGAATGAGGAGGAATGCGCCTATCCTGTCATATATGAACGTGAGAGCGCCGATAAAGCAAGGCTTATAGTCAGTATACCCGGAACCGACCAGCATACGGAGGGCGGCTTCTGGAACGGAAAGAAGCTTGTATTGCCTGATTTCCTCGATCCCGGATGTGACAGTGCAAGGATCACCCTTTTTACGGTAGGCAGGGACGGTGCCGTGTATGAGGTCAGGTCGGATGCACCATGGCTATCATTCAGCGATACAAAGGGTACCTGCCCGGCGGGATTTTTTGAAAATATCTATGTTAAGCTTGAGAGAAGCCTCCTTAACGGGGATGACTCTTCGGAAATATGCATAAAAGGTGAATTCGGCGAAGCAAAGGTATGGGTTCCCGTCAACAACAGGGATTATTCAAAGCTTCCCGATAATACCTATGTATGGCTTTGCAGGGATGATACGGAAAAGGATATGTTAAAGCCCTTTGACTATATTTCGATCGAGGCAGGGCATTATGCGTCGCTTAACGAAACAAAAGCAGGAAAGTTTGTCGAACTTCCGGATTTCGGGCGCACTTTGTCGGGATTAAAGGTATTTCCGGTGACAGGTTACTTTGAACCCGGTAAGGATGCACCGAGTATCGACTATCTCCTGTATGCGGACAGTGAGGATGAATATGATGTAACTCTTTACATCGCCCCCGTAAACCCTGTTGGTATGGACGGAAGGCTCCTTTACGGCATTTCGGTATCCGCAGGCGATCTTGCGGGAAAGGAAAAGTGGTCTGAGGAAATTGAGACGATAAACGCTATACCCGACGGTTTTAAGGTCGGTGACGACAATCACATCTGGGGATCCGGTGCCCTTGAAAATATTAGAAAGAGCAGAAGCCGCGTGATCTTGAGCAAGGGCATCAACACATTGAGGATATTTGCCGTTACTCCCGGCTTTGTACCTGAAAAGATAGTTATATCAAAAGCGGGGAAAAACCTGCCCGAGTCATATCTGGGTCCTAAGGAAACCTTCCGTGTGAAGCGGGAAACTTGAAACCATAGCTTGGTTTGTATTATACTATATGGGCTGTGCTGTATATGTATATGTTAAAGGAAAGCTATGGAAGGTAGGGAATTTAAAGAAAACAAAATGGGCGTGATGCCCGTCAATAAGCTTATCATAAATATCGGTCTCCCGATGATCCTTTCGATGCT
>JAILJC010000019.1 GCA_024694965.1 Lachnospiraceae bacterium | reverse complement strand
TCTACAATGATCTTACGTCCCGTAAGTCCGGCATCTCCGTGAGGTCCGCCGATAACAAAACGCCCGGTTGGATTAATGAAGAACTTTGTCTTGTCGTCTACAAGCTCCTTCGGGAGCACGGGATCGAATACGTACTTCTTTATATCTTCATGTATCTGCTCCTGGGTCACATCATCGTCATGCTGGGTCGAGAGCACTACCGCCTCGAGCCTTAAGGGCTTGCCGTTCTCGTCATACTCAACGGATACCTGACTCTTACCGTCGGGCCTTAAGTACTTAAGTATGCCGTTCTTGCGGACTTCGGTAAGCTTCTTTGCAAGCTTGTGAGCAAGTGAGATGGGATAAGGCATATATTCCTCGGTCTCGTTTGTGGCAAAACCGAACATCATACCCTGATCGCCTGCTCCTGTATCAAGATCATCGGTAAGAGAGCCTTCCCTTGCCTCAAGTGCCTTGTCTACGCCCATTGCGATGTCGCTTGACTGCTCGTCTATGGCAACGAGTACCGCACAGGTGTTGCCGTCAAAGCCGTATTCCGACTTCGTGTAGCCGATCTCCTTTACAGTTTCGCGTACTACCTTCTGCATATCTACGTAAGCATTTGTCGTGATCTCACCGGTAATGAGCACGAATCCCGTGCAGCATGCCGTCTCGCAGGCAACGCGGCTCATCGGATCCTGTGCCATGCATGCATCAAGGATCGCATCCGAGATAGCGTCGCACACCTTGTCGGGATGTCCTTCGGTTACCGATTCGGAAGTGAATAAGTATTTCTCCATTTGATTCTCCTTTCTTTTCCTTTTTCAGGTAAAAAAAATCCGCCTGAATAAGCGGAATTGACAGATATCTGATAATCAAATCCTCTTATTGCTCGATTGCTCGCTCAGGTTGGCACCTTCCTTACGGGGTTGCCGTGGCTTCACAGATCCTATGTATCTCCACCACTCTGAATAAGAGATTCTCTACAATATTGAATTGTCATATCGCTGTTAGCATACTATGTTTATTCATCTTAGTCAAGGTATTTATTCGTTGACTTTTCACGCGAATATTTTTATACTAAATGTGTGTAACTGTCTGATACGGACATACACAATTTAAGGCAAGGACTTACTTACATGAAGCGTGTTAGGACATCGGAACTCGTTCCCGGCATGATAACCGCCGAGGATGTTTATTCGTATAATAATCAGATGATAGTACCCAATAATACGGAGCTGACGGATAAGATCATTACCCGTCTGGAGTTCTATTCTGTCCTTGCGGTACGTATCAATGACGACGCGATCCCTCAGCAGACCGAACTTAACCAGTTCGACATGCCTTCGTATTCGCAGCGTATCAAGGCCAGTAAGGAATTCAAGGAATTTGAACAGAGTTTCTTACGCACCACCGAGAGTTTCAAGAAAAATCTCCGCTCGATAGTTGATGACCGCGCTCCCATAAATACCGAGGAGCTGTGCAGCAACATATCGAACCTGATGGCAAATCAGACGACCTCGATCTCGATCTTCGATATGCTCCACAACATGCGGCAATACGATGACCTCACATACGCTCACTGTATCAATGTAAGCCTTATCTGCAACGTGTTTGCCAAATGGCTTAAGCTCCCGCCGTCGGAAGTCGAAAAGCTTACCCTCTGCGGACTGCTCCATGATATCGGCAAGCTCGCTATCCCCGATAACATCATACGTAAGCCCGATAAGCTTACCGCCGATGAATATAACATAATAAAGACTCACACCCTTCAGGGTTACAACATATTAAAGGGTTACGACAATATCAACAGTGATATTAAGGAAAGTGCCCTGATGCACCACGAAAGGTGCGACGGAACGGGTTATCCGCTCGGACTTACCGGCGATAAGATAAACAAATACGCCAAGGTAGTGGCTATAGCGGATGTATATGATGCCATGACGGCAGCCCGTGTTTACCGCGGTCCCCTGTGTCCTTTCAAGGTAATAGGCATCTTTGAGACCGACGGCCTCAACAAATACGACAGCAAGTTCATCATGGTATTCCTTGAGCACATAGCCTCGACATACATCAAAAACCGCGTAAGGCTTAACAACGGTATGGAGGGTGAAGTGGTGTTCATGAACAAGAATGCACTGTCACGTCCCATGGTACAGTGCCGCAACAGGTTCATCGACCTGTCAAAGGAACCGGATGTGTATATAGAAACGTTCGTGTGATTCTTACATAGCGGGCCCTTACATAGGGATACTTACATAGCGGATCCTGAAATTTCAGATCTTAAACGGAAATAATAAAACCGGCTGTCATTGATCAGCCGGTTTTTAATCTGAATTTCTGTACTTCCCTGTCGGAAGTCGTTTTCTCTATCTGTGCGCCTAAGTTCTGAAGCTTTTCATGGAAATCCTCATACCCGCGCTCGATGTAATATATATCGTCAACGACCGATATGCCGTCGGCTGCAAGTGCCGCTATCACCAGCGCCGCTCCTGCCCTTAAGTCGGGAGCCGTTATCGGAGCGCCTGTCAGTTTGCTCACGCCTTCGACTATCGCCGTGTTTCCTTCAACCTTGATGTTTGCCCCCATCTTAAGGAGCTCGTCCACATATTTGAAACGGTTCTCAAAGATGCTCTCCGTAACAACGCAGGTCCCGTCCGAGATCGACAGCGCCGCAGCTATCTGGGGCTGCATATCCGTAGGAAATCCGGGATACGGAAGTGTCTTTACATGTGTATGCTTAAGCTGCTTTGATGCAACTATCCTTAATTCATCGTCAAATTCTTCAACCTCGCATCCCATCTCGATAAGCTTTGCGGTTATCGACTCAAGATGCTTGGGGATCACGTTCTTAATGGTAACGTCACCCTTTGTGATCGCTGCCGCGAACATGAACGTTCCTGCTTCTATCTGGTCGGGGATGATGGAATAAGTGGTTCCGTGGAGCTTCTCCACGCCCTTTATCCTTATAACGTCGGTACCTGCACCCTTGATATTGGCTCCCATACTGTTAAGGAAGTTGGCCACATCAACAACGTGCGGTTCCTTGGCTGCGTTCTCGATTATCGTCTTGCCTTCTGCCAGGGTCGCTGCCATCATGATATTGATGGTTGCACCTACCGTTACGACATCCAGGTAGATATGGTTGCCTGTAAGCTTTTCCGCTTCGGCGGTTATAAGGCCCCTTGCTATCCTGACATCGGCACCGAGAGCCCTGAAGCCCTTGATATGCTGGTCAATAGGACGGCTTCCGATATTACACCCGCCGGGAAGTGCGACCTCAGCGCTCCTGTACTTGCCAAGCAGCGCCCCCAGCATATAATAGGAAGCCCTTATTTTCTTGATATATGAGGCATCTATGGTACGGTCATGTATCATTGATGCGTTTATCTTAACGGTATGGCGGTCCAGATGCTGAACCACAACCCCGATGCTCTCCATTGCCATGATAAGAACATTGGTGTCACGAACATCAGGCAGGTTCTCGATCACTACCGTTTCATCAGTCATGACCGCAGTAGCCAAGATCGCAAGTGCTGCGTTCTTCGCCCCGCCTATTTCAACATCGCCTACTAAAGGATTACCGCCCCTTATTACGTATTGTTCCACTGCGTTTCCTCTGCTATATTGAAAAACTATCTTAAAAATTATAAACCAACTTGGTCAGCTTGTAAACGCGAACAAAATTTCTGTTAAATATTACACAAATGTTACATTTGATATCGTAAGTATTTATACACCATTTAACTTGACAAGGATGCCGGAGATATTTAACCGGGGTAACCTGCACACTTTTAAGTGCTGCTGAAGGTATTTACACTGCTGAAGGTATTTACACTACTGAAGATATTTAAGCGGGTTGACCTGCACTCCGTTCACAAGTATCTCGAAATGGATATGCGGTCCCGTACTTACACCGGTATTACCCGAAAGTGCGATCTTCTGGCCCTGGCCGACCTGCTGGCCGACCTTGACAAGTACCTTGCTTAAGTGACCGTACCTTGTCTCCTTGCCGTCCGGATGCTGGATCATGACAACATTTCCGTAGCCGCTTCCCCAGCCGGCACGCACGACCGTACCGCCTGATGATGCATATACCGCTGTTCCGACCGGTGTTGCCCAGTCGATACCCTTATGATAGGTGGACGCACCTCTCTTGGGAGCCTTCCTCTTTCCAAATCCCGACGACATCCTTCCGCCGGAAATAGGCTTAAGATAGGTGGGCGGAACCTTGGTTCCCCTCTCAACCACCTTGGCCACGGCATCAACCACGACATCTTCGTAGATTATCTCGCGTGATTCTTCATTATTGTTACGATAGGTAACGTCCGCAACGACCTTTCTAAAGCCCTCGACAGGTTCCCTTATGACCCTGCTCTCGTTGGTGAACCAGTCGTCGTTGTTCACGTACTCGATCGGCTTGTTGTAATTTTCCTCGTAGTACACTTCCTCGGTGCGGACGACCGAAAGCTCGGGCTCGGGAGAATTGACCTTTATCTCATCGCCCGGCCGTATGAGTGACTTTGCACTCGTGATCGTGCCCGGGTTAAGCGCTATCAGGTTCTCGATCGTGGTATTGTTCTTATCCGCGATCACGGATAAAGAATCACCCGCAACAACCTCGTATATCTTGCTCTTTTCCTTTTCCTTGGTCACAAGGTTTATCGCCTCATCGAGGGTGCTTATCTTCTCGGGATCCGCATAAGCCTGCACGACCTCGACGTTTTCGCCGAAATCAAGGTCCTTCACGCCGAAGTGGAACTGCGAAACATCCTGGTTAAGCGCCGTAGCGAATATCCTGTCCACCTTGTCGGGCACGCCCGCCTTGGGGAACAGCTCCACCTCTGTGTCCTCGATCTCGCCGCTCTTTGCGACCGCCGTCGTAAGGACGTTAAGCTCCCTGGTGGGGTCGAGCACGAGATCGACGGTAAAGTCATCCGTCTCGTCGTACTGCTGCTTCGCCCGGATGAGCAGCTGATGCACTTCCTTCGCCGTCCTTAAGTTGACCGTGAACTCGTTTATCTTAACCTCATAAACCGGCTCCTTGGTCTTAAAGACGTTCTCGGAAAATACCTTATATATGTTGTTCACAACAGTCTCGTCATCATCGATCTTGTTGAAAACATCGGTTTTTGTGTTGGTCCTGATATCACAATTGATAAGAGTCAGCCCGTCCGACTCCTTTGCGAGCCGTTTACGTGCCCTTATGACAAGTTCCTCGACCTTGCCGGCATCGTCAATGACGCCGACCGCGGTCCCGTTAACAAAGATGGTCACGCGGCTTCCCGTCTCCCTGACCTTGCCCACCGAGCCGAAATCAACGATAAAGGAAATAAGCGCGACCACTATCATCGTGCTGATATGGCTGTATTTGATTATCCTAGAAAACCTAGAAAACATATACCCCTTAATATCCCCTGAAATAAATCCCTGTCCTACTTCCCCTGAATAAGACCTGATCCCCTTATGATCAGATCAACCTCAAATACCAGCAGATAAGGAATGCGAGGTTGGCGATCCCGAACAAAAGGCTCACCGTCACAAGCGCCTTAACTGCATTAAATCCCTTCTTTATCCTGCCGAATGCCTTCTCGTCGGTCTCCTCGATGGCAGCCTGTACATTTTTGCAGCACTTCACGTTCTCCTTATGTACATGGTCCTCAAGATCGATGAACGCCTTCTCTGCCGTTTCCTTATCGAACAGCTTCTCAACCCATTCCCTGTTCTCTTCCGCTTTGTTATCTATAAGCTCCTGCTTAAGCAGAGTCAGGATCTCCTTGTTTGAGAAAACAGCCTTAAGTATCTCCTCCTTGTTTTCCTCGGATATTTCCCTTAGATCAACGGTCTCGTCGGAATCAAGGTCGTCCTTAATATCGTTAAGAAGGCGGTAGTTCTTATTTAAAAGCTTCGCATTTGAATCAACCGCACGAAGGAGTTCCTTGCCTGCAGATTCACGGTCAACGCGCTCGTCATAGAACATATCCTGGATGGCATCAAGCTGCGCATCGTTACTGTCGTTTATGACTTCCTTTATCTGCTCCGCGCTTACGGAATTCTGTATCATCCTCCTGCGCTCACTTAAGTCCCTGTCGGGCCTCATCCTTTCCTGCCCTTCCCTCTGCGGCTTATTAAAATTTAAGTTCCTTGCAAATTTGCTGAAGCTTTCCATAATATCCTCACTTTCAAATATGGTAAATGCGCTTCCTTATGTTTCATGAGATTTCATGCGCAAAACACGCTATAACCTTACGCCTATAGCCTTCAATATTTTAACATTTCTGTGATATAAAAACAAGAAGTGTGGTATTTTGTGCAATTTGTTTTGTTTTTTATAAATTTTGCTCTTTCTTTTGTGCGGTTTAACCATCTATTAATACTTTGTTCATTTATTGTTCATATAATATTGGTAACATTTCCATAGAGCAGAGAGACGAAGAGAGAAGTTGATAAATTTTTTCATAATATTGCCCCGGTGATTCTCATCCACCGGGGCACTCCTCATTTTTGGCGCTTTTTAGTAGGTATTATTTCCGCTTCTCTATCTATTTCCCTTCTTCCAGCTTCTTCGCTTCCCTGATCTCCTCATTCAGCTGCAGCATACGATCATCAAGCGCCGAAACCATCTGCGCGCATTCATACAGTTCCTTCCTGATCTCCTCCGGCGCGTTCATATCGAACTTGTAATTCATCTTATGCTCGAGGCTCGCCCAGAAATCCATCGCAACCGTACGTATCTGCACCTCCACCTTCGTATCGATAACGCTGTCCGAAAGGTAGATCGGCACGCTGACTATCATGTGGTAGCTCTTGTATCCGCTGTCCTTGGGCTGCTTGATATAATCCTTGATGGACAGCACCTTGACATCGCTCTGGTTCGCGAGCATGTCCGCCACCCTGTAGATATCCGAAGTAAACGAGCAGATGACCCTGATGCCCGCTATATCGTTTACATACTTCTGCATGTTCTCAAGGGTAGACTCATATCCGCGCTTTTTAAGCTTCCTTACTATGCTTTCCGATGTCTTGACCCTTGATTTTATATGTTCTATGGGATTGTACTGATGTATATGCTGAAACTCATCGTTCAGGATCTCAAGCTTGGTGCCTATTTCCTTAAGTGCCGAATTGTACAGCAATATCATTGTCTGCCAATCGTCGACCTGATCTGTTCCGCTGGGTTTATATTCCAATTATCTGCCTTCCTTGTTTTCCAAAATACTTTCAATTTACAAAATAAATCCAAAACTCTTAAATACTTATAAATACTTAAAATATATACAAAACACTTTAGTATAGTATAACATGGTTTGTGCAATTTTGCATCAATTTCTCATCCGCCTATAAGCTTCTTTACCTCTTCAATCTTCGGGGGATTAAGAGGCAGCGGAAACCTTGATATCGCGATCGCCGAACATGCACTTGCAAAGCGTACAAGCTCATCATCCGGCATATCCTTAAGCAGACCGTATACGCAGCCGGCCTTAAAGGTATCACCCGCACCTAGGGTGCTCTTTACTTCCACATCAAACGGGCGCATTCTCTTTATTTCGCCGCCTTTTCTTGCGTAGAGCATTTCACCGCCGCCCTGCGTTATTATCGTAAGGCCCTCAGCTTCACCCTGCATAAGCTTCATGATCTCCTCAGCCGGCATATCCTTATAATCACCGGCTTCAGTGCACTCCTTCGATACCACATTTACGGCGGCATGTTTATGCAGGTAAGAATCATGCCTTGAATCTATCGTTACATACGGAACACCAAGCTTTAAGCACATTTCTGCGGCCAGGTCTGATTCTTTCATAAAGAACGGATCAACCGCCGCAGCCTTGCAGCCCTCAATATCGCTCTCTTTGGGAATGTTCCACCAGCGCTTCCCTTCGGCGAACAGTGTCTCGAAACGTCCCATCGGTGAACGCACAAGGCCTGCTATCACCACATAATCCATCACGCCGGGGTCAGCCTGCGTAAATGTGAGCGAGGAAAGATCCACGGTCTTATCTTTGTAAAACTCCTTAAGCATCGGGGCTACCTCGGTCCCGATCCAAGTACCGTCCATTCGGACCGATACCCCCAGGGAGCTTAACACCGTTGCCGCCGTTCCGGTCTCGCCTCCGGGCAGAAAGTACTGCTGCCCTATCTCGGAATACTCATCCGGCTTTAAAAAACCGTCCCTTAATAGGAACGAATGTGTTCCAAGCACCTGCCCGAAAAGATATGCCCTGTTATCGCTCATTTTAAACCTCCGTCATTATGGCCTATATATCTCACCTTAGCAAAATCTTCACTTCATGTCTATAGGGCCCTATAGCAACAGGAACACAGACAAAAATCGTTATCTGTGATATGATTCTATATCAGAGTTACAAAATCGGGGTTTTAAAGAAAAGAGGATATTTCATGCGAATATGGGCAAAGCTTATCGGAGACAATCGCATTATAAAAGATATGGTCGTTGAAAACTATTCGGATGATACAAGGACCCACAAAGTATTCGATGCGCTGGACAGGATATGCATTGAGTTCGATCTGAGCAAACCCATATGGCTTGACGCAACGATCAAAGATTTCCAACAGCACTCAAAGTGCAGGTTCATGGGCGATAACTTTATTGATTCTATAGACTTTGATTATCTTGAGATTCAGGTCCTTGAGGAGGACTTTTAAAAATCCTCCTCATGCCCTGAATGCCGTCAGCCCCGGTATTGGCCCGGTCAAGCCTTTGCCGACAGTCCCATGATCCCCGCGATGAGCATTATCGGCAATGCGAGATAAAACAGTCCGCCGAATATCATCATAAGCACGATCGCGGGAAGGAAAATAAGATATAAGGCTATCTTAAACATACCCCAGCCTACCCTGAATGCAAACACGAGCAGCTTGCCGAAAACCATCATGAATAAAACCAGAGATAATATTGTAAACATATGTCATCCTCCTGTATAAAGCTCTTACACTTACCAACATATGTAATGTACTACTGTTTTCTTAATCCATCTTTGAGAAATCATTAAAAAATCATTAAAATCATCAGTCCACGGTTACTTTTATATCACCGCTCGAGGTTTTAACACTGATCTTTCCTTTTCCGCCGTCCTTTTCAAAGCGTTTCTCTGCCGTCTGCCCGTTAACCTTTATGTCGCCGGATGATGCGGAAATATCGTATGAATAGTCATCCTCATCGCCGTCAAGCTCTATTTCGATCTCACCGGATGAAGCCTCCATCTCAACGTCCGAAACCTTGGAATCCTTAAGCTCGACATCACCCGAAGAGGTGTTGCACTTAACCTCGTCCGCAGTGATCCCGCTTAGATTGATCTCGCCCGAAGAAGCCTTAAAATCCGCACTCTTAACCTCAACCGAGTCACAGCTTATCTTTCCCGAGCTGGTCTCGACCGAAAGCTCTTTGCCTTCGCTGCCGCTTATCGTTATATCTCCCGAGCTTGCCTCGACCTTACCCGATATATCTATATCGCGTATCGTTATCTCCCCCGAAGCTGATTCTGCATCAATATCAATGCTGCTGCCCTTCGGAACAGTTATGTTATAAACATTCGGCTGAGTGTCAAAGCCGAAATTAAATCCCATGCCCACGGAATCAGGTTGCTTTACGGTAAGCTTTCCGCTGCTTTCTGTGATCTTGGGCTCCATGCCCTCACGGACCGTGTATTCTATCCTGTAAGAATCACCCTCCTGAATGTTTACATCTATAGAAGCCACATCCACCTTAAGAGAATCAAAATCCTTAAGATCGACCTCACCCGATACAACTTCCTGTGAGGTGGGCGTCACTCCTTTCCCAAGGCCGATGCTCCAGCTCGTTTTCCCGCCAAAGTGTATTCCTACCGCCACAAGAAATGCGCCTATCGGTATCATGCATACTGCTATCAACAAAATGATCTTTCCTGTTCTGTTCATTATTCTGCTTCCTCCGTTTTCTTATTACCCCTGCTAAACACCTTTCCGAATACCGCGCGTACCAGACATACCAATCCGTAGCCTAAAAGCAATCCGATAGCCAGCGAGCAAAGACCCATGCCCAGGATGACCGCTTTCTGCGCAAGCCCTGCCGCAAACCATCCGAATATGAGAGATGCGATTCCGGCAATAACGAGTGCCGCTGCAGTTGCCGCAAATGCGATAAATACGGAAATAATCACAACTATCAGCGCAAAAGCGATAGCCAGTACGGTTATTGCAAGCGGGAGCGATAAGGGAAGGGAAAGGACACCGAGGATCGATAACCATACAACGGTTGCATGACCCTTAACGGTCTTTTTCTCTTCATAAGCATTGACGTGTTTCTCCTTGCATTCATCGAGTATCTGCTTTGCCACATCCCTGGCACTTCCGAGCTTAACGGTCACGTCCTCGGTATCGGTAAGCCCCATGTCACTCATGAGCTCCGTATAATACTCGATCGCGTCCTCCCTGTCTTCCTTGGGGATATACTTGAGACGCTTTCCAAGTTCATTTAAAAATTCAGCCCTGTTCATCGCTACCTCCTTCTGCCGTTTCAACCACAGCGTTCTTTTCGGGACAAAGAAGATCATCAATCTTACCTTTGTAGATCTTCCACTCCTCCGCGTAATGACTAAGCAAAGTCTTTCCTTCGTCGGTTATCGCGTAGTAGCGTCTGTTACGTCCGCCGAACGGCTCATCATAGGTCCTTAAATACCCTGATTTCTGGAGGCGCCTGAGTACGGGGTACAATGTCGATTCAGAAATATCAACGACCTGGCGCATTTTCTGTGTCAGCGTATAGCCGTATGAATCCTCGTTATCGACGATTCCCAAAACGCAAGCGTCCAGGAGCGGGGCCGTCAATTGATAGGTCATATCGTTTCCTCCTTATAATTCAACATGCAAAAATACATATGTTGTTTTCTGTATGATACTATACGCTGTATAATATTGTTTGTCAACACATATTATAAAATAAATAACTCAAAATTTTTATATTCGCTTAAAGTCCGGCATTTAAGCAGGGAATTTACCTGCTTTTCCTTGTCCGGAAATTCATATTTCATATAGCCCCACAGCTCCTTCATCTTTTGGAGCACGGGTTTTTCGCCGGAGAACAGCTGAGAATAATCACTCCTTAACCTTGCAAGGAACTCCTTAAGCTCACCTGCCGTATAAGGACTGCCGCCCGTGAGCGTTCGTATTAGGGACGGATCCCTTAACATCCCGCGGCCTATCATTATCGCCGCTAACTTATCTTCAGTTCCCTCTTTAAGCTTTAAAACATCATCTGCTCCCAGGACATCACCGTTGTAGCACACGGGATTCTTCGACAGTTTGAACCCTTCGTAAAACACATCCCTGTGGGGTTTTCCCTTGTAATACTCATACCTTACCCTCGGATGGATGATAAGCTCCTTTACCGGGTACTTGTTATATATCTCAATAAGTTCAAACAGTTCGTCGGGATCGACCTCGCCTATCCTTGTCTTTATCGAGATATCCATGACTCTTCCTTCATATATTTCATAAAGGAACCTATCAAGGGCCTCCTTCCTTCCGAGGAACCCCGAGCCCCTGCCCTTTGATGCCACGGTTTTTGAGGGACAGCCGAGGTTTAAGTTGACCTCTCTGTAGCCGAACTCAGCAAGTTTTTTCTCTATCCTTAAGAATCCTTCCGCATCATCAGTCAGTACCTGGGGTACAAGATGCATGCCTTCATTGTGCTCCGGCAGTATGTCTTCTATCTCCTTAAAGCTCATCGCCCGCTTTTCATGGACCACGATAAACGGCGAGTAGTATTTGCTCACTCCGTCGCCGAAAAACTCATGAACCGCATTCCTGTATATGTGCCCTGTTATTCCCTCCATGGGAGCAAGATAGTATTCCATCTCTTTTATACCTTTCATATATGTTTGCCGCCGGTGATTCTTAAGGCGGGACCAACTGATTTTATCATACATCCCGGGGACAGCGCATTAACTTATTGGGGGAGGGGGTTAAAATCCTAAGATTTTTACCGATATAATAAACAGATGTGAAAACATCCCATTCAATCATGGCCGGATTGAAACACCACAAAAAGGATCGACCACGGAGGGCATACATGAAACAGCAACGGATTACTGCGGAATGTATATGCTCTTTTTTATTTGTAAACACGGACGGTTGCGATTAAAAGGTGGTGGTCCCCAAAATCAGAAAGGGGATTTATAATTGATCATTTCCAGCAGTAACATAGGAATGGAATCCGTCAGGAGATATTCCTCACTGCGCATGGATGCGTACGGTATGGCCATCGGGGTTAAGACGCTGCCCTCCGATGATGATACGATAAACGAGAGCAACAGCCGTATATCGGATAAGGAGAACGGGGGCAGTTTCCGTAATTCAATGGACAACCTTATGAAGCGCTATGAGTCAATGAGTACTACGCGCATAACGCCCGATCATTTCGAGCAATCCGTAATGGACAGGATAAAGACGCAGTGCATCAACTTCCTTATAAGGCTCCTGTTCGGCGGAAGGCTCGATGAGGACGACGATCCCTTCAAACGGCTTAAAAACGGCAGTGATTCCGCCCTTTCAGAATCAAACTCGGGAAGTGGGCTGTCACTGGCGGGACTTAAGCTTCAGTCATACGAAGCGCATTACTTTGCCGAGGTTGAAGATGTAAGCTACAGCACTGTGGGCAAGGTGGTGACAGCCGACGGAAGGGAGCTTGATTTTAACTTAAGTTTTCAGATGAGCCGGAGTTTTGAAGAATATTATGAAAAAGAGCATACCTTAGATATAGGTAAGCTCTGCGATCCGCTTGTGATCAACATCGATTCCGATATCGCTTCGGTTTCGGACCAGAAGTTCATGTTCGACCTTGATACCGACGGCGTTAAGGACAGCATTTCAATGCTCAATAAGGGCAGCGGCTTCCTTGCGCTTGATAAGGATGGCGACGGTGTCATAAACGACGGAAACGAACTGTTCGGCACAAAGTCGGGTGACGGCTTTAGGGATCTTGCCGAATATGATTCTGACGGGAACGGATGGATCGATGAGGCGGATGAGATCTGGGACAAGCTCCTTATCTACTCACCTAACGAGGATGGGAGCCAGTCACTGTACGGACTGTCGGAAAAGGGCGTGGGTGCCATTTTCCTGGGCAACGTTTCAACCAACTTCTCGCTTAAGAACTTAAGCGACAATTCATTAAACGGCATGATCCGCAAAACGGGGGTATTCCTGTATGAGAACGGACAGGCCGGCACGGTGCAGCACCTTGATCTGAGTAGATGAGTAAAGGGGTGGTGGCACGGGGACGGTTCTTTTGCCACCGAAAAAACCGGTGGCAAAAGAACCGTCCCCGTGCCACCACCCCCGTGCTGCATTATCCTGCGTAGTAATTTATCAGACAGCCTTTAAGGATTATCTCCCTCTCATCATCGGTAAGGTCGCCGAGACGGACATCGAATTCCTTAAGCGTATCACCTACAACATATCCCTTGATCGTATCGGCCTTGTCAATTACAGCCTTACGGATTCCCGGGAAGAACAGGTAGTCCTTATTCTTAAACGGAAGGTCGCCCTCCTTTATAAGGAACGGGAGCATTCCCCAGTTGATAAGATTGCTGCGGTACCTCTTGGTAGCGTATTCGTTCGCGATGTTTGCCCAACCGCCGAGTACCTTCTGGCACGAAGCCGCCTGCTCGCGCGCGGAACCGTCGCCGGGTTTTACCGCAAATATCGTGCTTCCGTATCCGGTGTTTGTCTTATCCGTATCCGGGAACTTCTTCTTTATGTTTTCCATTACACCCTTTACATCGGGATTTGCCTCGCACGGATGGCCGCCGCTTATCCTTGCATCCTCAGCCTTCTTTATCTCCTTTGCAAGTCCGACGTAATTGGGATCCTTCCTCGAAAGCGTGAACTCCGCAAGTCCTAAGGGGTTCGAGCGGAACGATGAAGTCTCACCCGAAGGAATAAGCTCATCTGTGGTCGTTACCGGATCATGGATCTCGGATACGCAGCGAAGTACAAGGTTCTCCGGAAGTGCGCTCATCTTCGGCCAGTCCTTTATATTGGGACCGAACTTTATCTCCTCATTAGGATCAGCCACGCCCTTAGAATCAAACACGCGGTTTTCATATATGGTCTTATCAAAGAAGTACTTATATTTCTTAAGTGTCGAAGCCTCTATCACCTTATCCGCACCGGTAAGGTATCCCTTATTTGCCGCGGTTGCCGCGATCGAACGCGCATCCATGAGTGCAACCGATGATATCTGGCCGTTCTGGAGCTTGGAGCCTTCGCGGTTCGGGAAGTTACGTGTCGAATGCCTTATAGAGAATGCATTGTTCGCAGGTGTATCGCCCGCACCGAAGCACGGTCCGCAGAACGCGGTCTTAAGTACCGCACCTGTTTCGAGTATCTTGGCCGCGCAGCCGTTCTTGATAAGCTCCATGTATACAGGCATCGAAGCCGGATATACGCTCAAGGTGAACTCATCGGAGCCGATGCTCGCACCCTCAAGGATGTCTGCCGCCGCACAGATATTTTCAAATCCGCCGCCCGCACAGCCTGCGATGATACCCTGATCCACATACAGCTTACCGTCGCGCACCTTGTTCTTAAGGGTATACTCAACCTGACCGTCAAGGCTTACAAGAGCCTTCTTCTCAACATCATCAAGGATGTCAAGCAGGTTTGCGTTAAGCTCGTCTATCGTATAAGTATTTGAAGGATGGAAGGGCATCGCTATCATCGGACGTATCGTGCTTAAGTCTATCTCGATGAGTCCGTCGTAATATGCAACCTCACCCGGATTTAATTCCTTATACTCTTCCTCCCTGCCATGGATCTTATAAAACTCCCTTATCTCCTCATCTGTCTGCCAGATGGATGACAAGCAGGTGGTCTCTGTGGTCATTACATCCACGCCGATCCTGAAGTCGGCACTTAATGAAGCAACGCCGGGACCAACGAATTCCATTACCTTGTTCTTAACATATCCGTTCTTAAATACGGCACCTATTATAGCAAGCGCAACGTCCTGGGGACCTACTCCGGGAACCGGTGCTCCCGTAAGATATACGCCCACAACCCCGGGCCTGTCAATATCATAAGTCCTGTTAAGCAGCTGCTTTACAAGCTCGGGACCGCCCTCTCCGACAGCCATGGTACCGAGCGCTCCGTAACGGGTGTGAGAATCGGATCCTAAGATCATCTTTCCGCAGCCTGCAAGCATCTCACGCGCAAACTGGTGGATTACCGCCTGATGAGGGGGAACATACACGCCGCCGTATTTCTTTGCGCAGGATAATCCAAACATGTGATCATCCTCGTTTATCGTTCCGCCAACGGCGCACAGGCTGTTGTGGCAGTTTGTCAGTACATAGGGTATCGGGAACTTCTCAAGGCCCGAAGCCCTTGCAGTCTGGATGATCCCCACAAAGGTGATATCGTGGGATGTAAGCTTGTCGAACTTTATCTTAAGCTTATCCATAGTATCCGCGGTATTGTGGGCCTTAAGTATGCCGTAAGCTATCGTGTTTTTTGCGGCCTCATCCTTTGTTATTTCCTTTCCGGCAGCCGCAGCAACTTCCTTTACTGCGCCTTCAGAGTCGGGAATGATCCTGCTCCCGTTTACAAGATAAGCACCTGCGTCCGTTAATCTGACCATTAGTTTTCTCCTTCGCTTTCTTCCTGTGTTTCATCAATTATAGTGATCCGGCCCTGACCGTAAGGATCGGCATATTCCTCGCCTATCCTTCCTCCCAGAGTTTCTATTATATAATCAATAAGTATCTGATTATCAAGCTTATCGCCCTTTTCAACAACTTCGGCCCCGTCAAATGCGGTATATCCGTCACCGTTATTAAGAAGAGTATACACTATGCCGGCAATGGTATATTTTTTTTCGGGATCTATCGGCTCATCGCCTACTTTTACGTTCTTAACGCGCCTCTCTCCCTCAATCCCCGCGCACATGTTATTTGTATCCGTTTTGCATCCGCTCTCAACCGATAAATCTACCTCATAAGACATGCCCGAAACCTGAAGGAAGCCGCCCGTCTCCTCGGGATTGACTCTGGCGCCCCATTCAAGCGCATCAAGGATCTGCTGCCCGGTAACCTCGATAACACAGGTTTCGTTGTTGAACGGGAACACATCTATGATATTGCCGAAGGTTATATCTCCCTTGTCGATATTCGCACGTATGCCGCCGCCGTTTACGACTGCGATATCCGTACCGAACGTGTTACGAAGTACATCCGCGCAAAAGTCACCCATATTTGTCTCGGCACGCCTTATCATCCTTATCGGATTGCCGCTTTCATCTTTTTTCTCAGGGTCATTTATCGTAAGAAATACATCCGAAGCCGCAACAACTTCGCTAAGCTGCTCACCGAAGCTTTCCATGACTTCGCTTACCCTGTCCTCCATCCCGTTTTTGATCCCCAAAACGTCCGGAGCACTTACCTTGTTGGGCCAGCTTAAGATGTTCGTTTCAACTATTCCCTTATCCTTCGAAATGTGGCTGTAACCTATGCAGTTAAGCTTGGTACCGCAGGCCGAACGTACAACGTCTTCCCCGTCCTTGTTCTTCATCACAACCTGCTCGGTATCATGGCTGTGCCCGTCAAGGAATACGTCGATCCCGTTTGTGTTTTCAATGACTTCGGCATACGTCCAGGGCCTGCAGTCCTCTTCAAGTCCCATATGCCCCATGATATACACGTAATCGACCCCTTCGGCCCTTGCGTCATCCACTGCCTTCTGCACCGCATCGTATACTCCCTGTCCCGTCTCATCCTGACAGAAATCATAAATGAAGTTTCCGTTTCCATCCTGGAAATACTTGGGTGAAGAAGATGTTATCGTCTCGGGAGTGGTAACGCCTACAAACGCTATCCTGATCCCGGCCGCTTCCTTTATTATATACGGGTCAAACACAGGCTCTCCCTCATGCCTGAAATTACAGCTTATATAGGGAAAGTCAGCCATTTCGGTAAGCTCAAGGAACCTCTCCATCCCGTAATCGAATTCGTGGTTACCGGGAATGGCAACGTCATACTTCATATCATTCATAAGCTGAATGATCGATTCTCCCTTGCTGACCGTTCCTATCGACTCGCCCTGTACCGCATCACCGTCATCGACAAGCAGCACGGTATATCCCTGCGACTCATAGGTTTCCCTTACCTGTTCAACTCCTGCAAGTCCGAAGCCCTGATCGACACCGCAGTGGATATCGCTCGTAAACAGGATGATCACATCGCCGTTTTTCTCGACTTCTTCAGCCGCATCGTCCGTAGCTTCATCCGCCGCTGCCTCTCCCGCCGCTGCTTCGACAGTATCTTCAGCCGTTTCACCGGCAATGGCATCCCCGGCGCTTCCCGTGTTCCTTGCATCGTTTATGTTCACATTGCAGCCGCACAATGAAAGCACCATTATAACCGCAAGTGAAAATCCCAAAATTCTCTTAAATGATCTCAAACCCTATCCTTCCTTTCCCTGTTTTACAAGTATTGACGGATGTCTCTCCTTTACCCCTACGGATACCACTCCTTCACCTTTGCACTCGGTATGTCAAAATGCTGGTAATCCTTGCTGTTCTTCCACTCCCCGCCCCACTCAAAGCCATGCTCGATAAACAGGTTGTAGCACAGGTCGCCCTTTTCTATCTTATAATCAAACTCCTTATCCCTGTCGGCATACTCAATGCCGTTCACCGGAGTGATGATCTCCTGTCCGTTCTTGTACCTTACATACGGGTTATAGCGCGTGTTTATATCTATCGCAAGCCCAAGGCTGTGCTTTGACATCGTCGCAGAGCCCGGCACCGTCCTGAAATTAAATCCCGATGAATTGTTATCTTCCATGGATTTATCATCGTCTGCCCCGTATTCATCGACCAGCCTTATCTTCTCGATCGGATAGTCATTCTCATACAGCTGCTTAAATATGCTAAGAACATCCTCCGCGATATGCACATTCACAATGATCTCGCCCTCATGCACATCTCCGTTTATATCCTTATGAAGGACGTGCAGGTAACGAAGGTCCTCCCTCGGGAGAGTGCAGTCCTCTTTAAACGACAGCCCGTAAATCCTGTCAAAAATGTCGTCCGTTATCTCTGTTATATAAAATTCATCCTCTTCGGACTTTATCTCATCGCCGGCCATATCACCCACATCTTCCGTATCTTTCGGATCCGCGTGATCTTTGCTGCCTCCGCTTTCGCCTGATCCTTCGCCTGTATCTGCGCTTCCGGCATCCACTTCGTTATTAACTGTGATCACGGGTCCAGCATCCGTCCCGGCCTCCTCATAAGTTCCGGAAGTAACCCCGGCCTTCCTCCCTGCGCCGCCGCAGCCCATAAGCAGGACCATACACAACAAAGCTGCCGCAAGGGCCCCAATCACGCCCCTCGACACGCTTATACATTCTACCCGACACCGGCGTATTTTACAAGTTCGATCTGTCCTCATCTGCCTGTCCTTACAAACCTGCCGAACAATCCCATGAATATCCCCTTTATCATGACCATGGACGAATTCCTGATGTCTGCCTTTGCTATGGCTTCCGATTCCGCCGGCGTTAAGTAAAACAGACAGCTCGCGAATGCCCTGGTAAGCTGCCATGAACGGTTCAGCTTCTCATACGGAACGCTTGCGACCCTTCCCCAGGTGGTAAGCTTTACAAGCGGCTTGCCATGCTCATCGTCCTCGATCCCCGTGATGGTCATAAAGTGCGAACTTATGCCGTTTTTGCTGTCATATCCTTTTTCAAGCCTGCCGGTCCCACCCGAATACAGCTTGAGCGGATGCCTGTTATGCGATGTGAGTATAACGACCGCCCCGCATTTATCAAGGCCTTCCTTTATAAACTCAAGTCCCTTGTCATACGGACAGAATGCCGTCGGGAGCGAATGCATATGGAGCATAAGGCCCCTGCTTTTGCAAAACCTTAAGCTCCCCCTTATAAACCCGCCTATGTTCATGCCGAAACTCGGTATCAGGATCCTCTTAAACACCTTGTTCCCGCGATTGCACATATCATATATCCTGCGGATGACGGGGATCTCGAACACGAGCATCGACTTATAAACACTGCCCATGAACTTAATGAATTCATCCTTGTAATAGTCCCTGTCCGAGAGGGCATGCAGTTCATCGGATACCCTCGCATCTTTAAACTTGTCGGGATACTTAACGGCCAGAACACGCAGCATATTTGCGCAGGCTACCGCCCCGCAGCCCGCAAACGCCTGCGTATTTGATACATACCAGCCCTGGTCACCGCCGTAATGATCCGTTCCGGTGGCCCTGTCCTTTATCAAAAGAGGATCATATTCCATGTCATTTCCCACGTCTTTTCTGCACCGTTTCCGTTTTTTCCCACATCTTATCGGCGCCGTTTATGTGATCATTCCTAATATATCATCAACAAACCGCTCACTCAAGGACTATTATCGTTGTTGTAATATGCGGATTATATACCATATCCAAATGGCGTGTATTCGCTCACCAAGCCTCTAAAAAAACTTGCGATTTTCATCCCCACTCCAATTTGCATGCATTGCTAGTTATAGATGGTGTGACCAATGCTGCCAATTTTCAACCGAAACGAAGAGTCAACAAAACAGGATTGGGACCGCGCACCGGCGGTCCCTATATTATCATTTACCACTATTAAATTGTTATGCCGTTATCTTATCCTTATTGAACCCAGTAAGGTTCCCCTATACCTAAATTCATTATTGTTTAAATATTTCTCCTTATAGACGAAAGACTATATGACATCCCATATCTTTTGGAGTATCATACCCATTGATGCTGAGTTAAAACTCTTAACTTAATACCCATTTAAATTCAAATCCAACAAGTTTTCTAACCACATTTCATCCTCTTGAGCTTTTGCATTTTTAATACTCTCGTTTAAGGAATAATAAAACAACTCGTCCTTTTCGAATCTATTCAATCTCTTCTTGATGATATCTGATCCGGGCCAATTTCTATCTTGTAACCACCTAAACAAGTCGTATAAATATGGCTGTAATTCGTCATCATTACGATCCGATAAAATAAGTGCACAATTATCCCATACATTCTTATTATGTTCTCTATGACACGGTTGAATAAATACATTTATGCATTTAATCTTCTTCGCTAACATACGAGCCCACTCTTGAACTTCTATTGGATTATTTGCATCGAGCATATCCATAATCTCATCTATACACATTTTTCTCTCTTCCTATACGTTTTGATATTATTATATTGTCAATATAACTATTTAAATTTTGTAGATATAGCAATCAAAGTCTGAGTCCATTCTGATTTCACACCTTGTTGTGCCCAAACACTAATACTTGCATTTGTGGGGCGTACCGAAACATGACTTCCATAATCATTTATTGCAATTAATATTCCAGATGCATTGACATCCTCAATAGTTGTCACCCATGAATTTGGTTGTGGTATTAAACTAGATGACAAGGAACCCGTCCCCTTGTCACCTCCTTCAGCATCCAAATAAAAGTCAGATGTAGTCTTTGCATGCTCTTGCTTTTTTGAGGAGAATACTATTATATTTTCATCTTCATCCTTTGATATTCTGTAATAATCTTCTGTAAGAATATTTGATGCAATCTTGGAAATATAAACAAGCTCTTCTTCGTTATCCCTTGTATACTCATTTATTTCATTGATTGAATAACGATCACTTGAAGAAGAACAACCTGACAAAAGCAATATCAACGCCAAACATAGTATTATGAATTTATTTTTTTTTATTCATCTTATTCCCTTACTATCCTCTCTACATAATATGGCAACATATCTGCTACAAAATGTGCAGTTCTACTTGAAATATATTTCGCAGATATTTCATAAACCGGACTACAGAAGTTAACCGTTCCATCGTTTGAAATATATAAAAAATCCACAAATAATGATATAAATAATAATTATAAAAATCATCCACCCTGTTCTTTCTATATCTATAGCATTAATTGATTTTTCATAATCCAAGATTATTTTATTGTCTTCATAAATACCAATTGCAATATCGGCATTTGGGTCTTTTAATATTGTTAATTCAGAACCGTATTTTACAGTTCCTAGCGTATTTGAATCAACTAATACATTCAGATTTTTATAATCAGTAAAACTAACATATCGTACACTGGTGTGTCCTGTTGTTTCAACATATTCACTAAAATGAACGGTAACCTTTTCAGCATCTGATATATCAATATGTTTAAAATGAATTTGCGTATAAAAAAGCATAATCGTTGGTATAATAAATAATATCAACAATATAAAAACATTTTTAGAATTATAACGTTTTTGTTCACTCACAGGATACTTTTCTATAATTAGTTTTCTATTTATAGTAACATATCCAAATTCAACAATTATTGGATATAATGATATTACAAACATAACAAACAGAATATTTCCAATAAATTTGCATATTTCCAAAATTAATCCGTCGAGATTTAGGGTTTTATATATAAAAGCACGAAAATACAATATCACTAATGCCATTATTGTTATGACCAAATACTTAATTATGCTTTTATACGAGGTTAAATCCAATTCTGGTTCATATAGGTTCTTCATAGTATGTCTTCAATGATGGTAATATCGTTTTGCAAAGTTATCCGTATATGGACGTACTCCATAGTAAACATCCAATCTGAATCCGCCTCCTATGTTTGAAATGATACCCTCTCCAACATCTGATGGTCTCATTTTATACCCAATTTCTCCAAATATATTATTGTTGTTTGACATAAGTTTTCCAACATATGTATTTTGTGAACTATTTATTTTATTAGATATAGGAGTATTTAGAATTTCTCCAAAAGCTAATGAGGCCATTCCATCACATGTTGAATCGATAATTATATCACTAGCAGAATTGCACTCTCTTCCCGTCATATTTTTAATCAAATTCGTTGAACCTGTAGTAACAAACCCCGTAGCAAAATTTGCAGCTCTAATATTTCCCGTTGTAGCTAATACGGCACCTCCTGCAGCACCACCTACAAATGCCCCGGCATAGGATTCCCAACATACTTCATAATCATCAGATAAACTGCATGCAATAATATCCGTTAAAGCTTGACCAACTACTCCTGCACATCCCCCAACCAAAGCCCCTATCCCTGCTCTTACTAAAACTTCAAATTGCCCACTTGGATCGACGCCGTTTACCGGATCCCCGTTACAGTACATGAACAGGTTATACTGCATCATGCTCATGTAGTCACAGGTTATAAGGTCGGTCGAATCCGCGTTTATGAACCTCTTTACCTCCGGATCATAGTATCTGCTCTGAAGGTAATACCAACCTGTCTCGCTATCGTAGTAGTACCCGCGGTAGCGGAACGGATTCTTTGCAAGGATCCCGTCAACATCTTCGTATGCGGTATTCTTCGTTTCACCAAGCAGCTTTCCATAAGGGTCGTACTCATAAGTCCCGACCAGGATACCATCAGCGGTATATAATGCCGCAACGTCCCCCATCGCATTCCTTATAACGGAGTAATGATGTTCTTCCTCTTTTCCACGGCTGTATCCTATCTCGAGCAGCCTGCCTTCGGGGCTGTAGTAGTAGTTGAGTATCTCCTCACCGCCTGCATATATCCTCTTCTCCGATAAGATCATGCTCCCGTTTGTGATGTATTCAGTTTTTGCCTGATTTTTCTTATCTCCTGTTGTCTTTGATATACGGATGCCGTCATGGTCATAGCAGAATCCCGCGGATGCCCTGCCTTTTCCTGCCTTTACACCCTTAAGCTGCCTCCCTTTCTCCCATTCGAGCGTATATCCCCTGTATTTTTTGGGATTCCCTCCCTTATAGCCCCCTATCTTCTCCTTATTGAATGCGGTAAGGCTTCCGTTCTTATAACTATATGCTTCATCGGATATGACTTTGCCGTTCTCACAAAGCGTGCTGCCGGTAAGGTTCCCCATGACATCATAGCTGTATGTCCATACCCTGACGTTATCCTCTGCCTTTATAAGCCTCCCTAAGTCATCATAATTATATACCATGCCGTTAAAAGCGTCTATACGGCCGAGCTTATCATAACCAAGTGTGTCAGATACCGCCTTCTTTGCATTCTTTCCGCTCCCTACGACAGTCTCAACCTTATTAAGGAGCCTTGTGGTGTACTCACCATCCCCTCCCCTGTCCGTACTTATATATCCATAGGTGCTAACGACTGTCGCTCCGTTGCCTCTCGCAGCTGATTCCCCTGTAGCGGCTTTCTTCTGCGGTGTAAATTCATCCTTTGTTATGCGCTCAAAGTCATCATAGGTGCGCTTGAATACGCCCCCGCTCGGAAGCGTTGCGGCGGCTGCCTTATCATCGGAGGAATAACCATACTCCGTCCTATATGACTTTCCGTTTGTGTAATAAGCAAAGACCGATGGCCTTCCGGCCTTATCATATATGTTCTGGAAGGATATGACCTCTTTATCCGCTTCTTTCTTATTACCTGCCTTCTTCGTGATCGATGCGGCAGTTACCCTGCCATGGTCATCATAATCATAGCGGTAGTTGTATTTCTCTTTTCCCCACTTAAACAGTCCTTTTGAATCCGAGTTATGTTCGTCGGTAATCCTTGCCACGTTACCACGGTTATCATATTCATAAGTAACCGCCCCCGAAGGACCGTAGCTTTCTTTCTTTAGCTGTTCAAGGTCATTGTATGTATAGCTTACCTTATTACCGTTGCCATAAGCGGTCTGCTTTAGCTTGCCGTTATTTGGCATATATGAATAGGAAACAAGCTTTCCCGTCCCTTCAAGGCTTATCTGTGATACATTCCCGTATTTATCATATTTAAAGCTGAATGCTTCACCGCTGAAAGGATCCGCTCCCGCACTTATGCTTACACCTTCAAGCCGGTCATGATACTTATCATCGTATTCATACCTTACTTCATCTCCTTCACTTGAAACTCCGGTCAGATGATGGAATGCATTATAGGCATACTCCGTGGATATACCGATCGTATCCGTCATCCCGGTAAGAAGCCCTGTATCAGTATCATAACGGCTGTAGCTTATGTTCCCCCTGCTGTCGGTATTAGATACTATAAAGCGTCCGTCCGTATCATATTCCGTCTCCGTAACTATTGTCTCGCTTTTCTTATCAGCTTTATCTGTTTCTTTTATAACATTACCATATTCATCATAGGTATATTTGGCGGTAAGGGTGTTTGCGTTTTCCCTTCCCGGCTGCCTGAAACTTTTCTTCTCCTCCTTTACATCGTTTGTTATGTTATCATAGGAATATGTAGTAGATGCCCCACCCGCAAGCTTCTCCTTTTTTCTCCTGTCCCGCCCATCAGTATCATATGTGGTCACGCGCTCACCATACTGCTCGGTCTTTAGCTTCCCGCCGGATGTATATGTCTTTCCCAACGACCGATTTGAACGACTTCAATATTATTTTAATATATCATCAACAATCCGCTCTCTCAAGGACTTTTACACAATAACAATTTAATAATTTGACACCTTCTAAGTTCTCTGATAATATAATTTCGTAAAGGTTCGTAAAATATTGTAAAAATAATAAACAATCATAAAAAGCATGGTAATCGTAAATATTCGTAAAAGGAGCGGGCATTATGTCAAAGAATCCCTATAATCTGATTTTCGGAAAAGAACCTTTACAGGTTATATCCAGAGCAGCACAAATGACAGAGATACTGGAATCATTCTCAGAAGAGCCCGCTTCACAGCAGATATACATGATAACCGGGATCAGGGGATGCGGAAAGACTGTGTTTATGACCGAAACTGCCAAGGAACTCATGCAGGACGATGAGTGGATAGTGATTGAGTTAAACTCATCCGGAAATCTGCTTGAGGATCTCGCAGCCAGCCTCGCAAGCGAAAACTCTCTGGCAAGGATTTTTCAAAACGCAAGCATCAACCTGTCCTTTTTCGGAATAGGTCTGGAAGTCAAAGGCAGCGTCCCCATTTCCAATATTCAGGTTGCGTTGTCCAAGATGCTTGAAACCCTTAAAAATCATGGAAGAAAAATTCTGATATGCATAGATGAGGTAACCCTGACAAGCTCCATGAAGTCATTTGCCGGTGCTTTTCAAATATTTATAAGACAGGATCTACCTGTATTTCTGCTTATGACAGGTTTATATGAAAATATAAATAATCTTCAGAATGAGAATAACTTAACCTTCCTGTATCGGGCACCCAAAATCGAACTAAAACCACTCAATATAATGACAATAGCTGAAAATTACAGGAAAGTGTTCAACTCAGATCCGGACAATGCGCTGAAAATGGCCAAGATCACAAAAGGATATTCGTTTGCTTTTCAGGTTTTGGGGCATTTTACATGGAAGAATGACGGCGACTATAGCATGGCTCTTCCCCAGTTCAAGCAGTACCTGGAGGACTATGTTTATGAAAAGATATGGTCTGAAATGTCCGAAGGCGACAGGAACCTTGCTTAT
>JAILJC010000219.1 GCA_024694965.1 Lachnospiraceae bacterium | reverse complement strand
AAAACAGCGGTCTGTATATCTCCGGTGCTCTTACCGGTGATATACGGCCGATAAACGCCGGCGACACGGACATCTATCTTTTACCATGGATATCAACGGATAAGGTTAAGTCGGTCTACCCCGGGGAAGCGGACGGGATAGGCTCGCTTAGTGACGCTTACGCTTTAGTCCTTTCAAAATACAGGGAGAAATTTGTAAAGAATCACACGAATATACTTGTCGCACATGCCTTCACGGTAAACGCACAAACCTCGGTAAGCGACCGCTCGGCTGAGGTGGGAAAGGCTGCGATGATCGACCCTTCCGTATTTGAGGGATTTGATTATGTTGCGCTCGGCCACCTTCACGGCCCACAGGACGTGACCGGCCCCGAAAACACGGGTACCTCCGAAAGCTCGGGCACAAAGCCGGCAAGGATAAGATACAGCGGTTCCCCCGTCATTTACTCATTCGGCAGGGAGGAAACGCAGGAAAAGAGCGTAACCATCATAAACACAGAAACCATGGAGATAAAAACGGTACCGGTGCCCCAGCTTCATAAGCGGGTGACTCTTACCGGAACTTATGATGAACTGATGGGCGGCGACTTTGATGAGGAAACGCTTAACGGCTACGTGCATTTAAACGTAACGGACCGCTACGTGGGACTTGAGGCGATGGCGGCATTCAGGGACAGGTTTATCAACCTCCTTGAGATAAGCGGTAAGGATTTCGAACGTGAAGATGCCGTGATCACCATGACTGTCGAGGAATTTGAGGGCATTTCATCGGATCCGGAAGCAATATTTGCAAGGTATTTAAAGGACACTATGGAGGAGGCACCCGACAAGCACCTTACGGGGCTTTTCAGGGCCGCGCTTGACCGGTATGCAAAGGAGGTGAGCGAGGATTGAGGCCGATAAAGGTTGAATTTCAGGCATTCGGACCGTATGCGGGGCACGAGGTGGTTGATCTTGAAGCTGTTTCTTCGAAGGGCCTTTTCCTCATTTGCGGAAAAACGGGTATCGGCAAGACAATGATCCTTGACGCAATGACCTTCGCGCTTTACGGCAAGAGCAGCGGCAACGGCAGGGATGACTTTGTATCCATGCGCTGTACAAACGCGGCCGACAACACCCCCACCTTTGTTAAATTCGAGTTTGAAAATCACGGTGACTATTATCTTTTCGATCGCAGGCTCGAAAAAAAGAGGATAAATTTATCGCCTTCATATAACCTGATGAAAAAAGACCCTGACGGCATCTGGCGGGTAATGTTCGAAAACCCGAAGGAGAAGCTGCTTAATGAGGAAGCCGAGAGGATAATAGGGCTTTCTTACGGTCAGTTCAGGCAGGTCATCGTACTGCCGCAGGGCCAGTTTGAGCGCTTCTTAACTTCTAATTCCGATGAAAAGGAAAAGATACTGTCAAGCATCTTCGGCGAGGAGAAATGGAAGCGGATCGCCGAATTATTCTATGAGGAGGCCAGGGAGCGAAGGGATGCCCTGAAGGATATAAAAGCAGGGATCGCACTGAGCCTTGAGGAGGAAGGCTGTGAGGATACCGCCGCACTTGAAGCAAAGATAGGACTTAACAGGCAGCAGGCAGAGTCACTTAAGGAAGAATCAGACAAGGCAGGCCTTGACGAAAAGATAAAGGAACAGCAGGAGATACTTACGGTTGTCAGGCACTTAAACGGGCTTAAGGATGCACTTGATAAGCGCATAAAAGATGAGGAAAAGGCGGTAAAGGCGGCCGAAGACCTAAAAAATGCGGCGGAGAAAGCCGCAGCGGCACTTAAGGCCCATTTAGATAGCGAAGCCGATAACGAGGAAAAGAAAGCCTTATGTATCCGTTATGAAGGAAAACGCGGTGATTACGAGGGCATTGATAAGGCTGCAAATGACTTAAGGGAATGTGAAGGAAAGGAAAAAGAGGCAAAGCAGGCCCATGAAGCGGCCGTTAAAAAACTTGAGGGATTCACTCCGCTCATAAAACAGCTCAAGGACGAATATGAGGAGCTTAAGGCTGAGCACTCACGCCTTCTTAACGGTTATCTTGCGGGGATAACGGGCGAACTTGCACAGGAGCTTAAGGAGGGAGAGCCCTGTCCGGTATGCGGGAGCAGAGAGCATCCCGATAAGGCCAAACTTGCCAATGACAGCGTTACCAAGGAGCAGGTTGAGAGCAAAAAAGAGGAAGAAGACGATAAATACGATAAGCTTCAGGACATGCTGACAAAACAGGAAAAGGCAAAGGCCGAGCTTAATGATAAGGATACCGCCCTTAACGAGGCTAAGATAAAGGTTACCGAGGCCACGGCAAGGCTTGATGCCATGAAAAAGAACCTTGTACCCGGCATGGAAAGCCTTAAGGAACTGAACGCTAAGATAAACGGGCTGAATAAGGAAACTGAAGCCTACAAAATAAGAAAAGACGAGCTTACAAAAGCCGAAAGCGCCGGCAGGGAAGCATACGGCAAGGCAGGTGCCGCGATCCGGGCGGCGGGCAAAGAAAAAGATGATGCGAAAAAAGCTTACGATGAAGCCTTAAAGGAAGCCGTGAAGGGCCTTGAGAAAATAGAAGCCGTGAAAGATACGGAAGGAAAAGATGCAGCAGAAATCCCCGATGAAGAAACCGTTCATGAGGCGATCAATGCGGCCATGGATGAAAAGGAAGAATACGGCAGGAAACTGGCGGTACTTAATGCGGAGATAAAAAGGCTTGAAAATAAGCTTGAAGCGATCAGGGATAAAGGCAAGGGCATAGATGAAAAGGTAAGGGTGGCCGAAGAGGACCATGCATTTGCCAAAAGGCTCAGGGGCGACTACGGAACAAGCCTTCAGCGTTATGTGCTGGGAGTCATGTTTTCGTCTGTTGTATCCGCGGCAAACAGGATGCTTGAGATGGTACACGGCGGCAGGTACAGGCTGTTCCGCTCGGATGAAAAGGCACAGGGTTCAAACAAGAGGGGCCTTGAGCTTAAGGTGTTTGACAAAAACAGCGGCGAGCATGACGGCAGGTTTGTAGGAACTTTATCGGGCGGAGAGAAGTTCCTGGTTTCGCTCGCTTTATCCATAGGAATGTCAAATGTAGCCGCAAGGGGCGGCATAAGTATGGAAGCACTGTTCATTGACGAGGGCTTTGGGTCGTTGGACGACGATTCCATTGACGATGCTATGAACGTACTTAACAGCATACAGGAAGCAAACGGCATGGTAGGCATCATATCTCATGTGGGGATCCTTCAGGAGCGTATTCCCAACAAGTTACGGGTCATTTCTGACGAGCGTGGAAGCCACATAATACAGTCGATCGGCTGAATATTTTTTGCTATACCCAAACGGTCTTATTATGTTATAATGTAATATAATTCTGTCGTAATGCGTGTGGAGGTTTGCGATGCTCGATGGGAATAACAGATCCGATAAGGCCGTAATGCGATTGGCAGGAGTGATTGCCGCCGGAACAGCTGTTAATGTTGTTTTGGCGTTTTTAGCATACCGCTTTGAACTGCCGCTTTATATCGATACGATAGGTACCGTTGTAGTTTCTGCGATGGCAGGGCTGTTTCCGGGCATTTTGACTGCCGTTGCAACAAATGCACTGTGCGGCATATTCAACAACTATTCGGTATATTACACCATCATAAATATCCTGATCGCGATCACCACGGTGTGGTACGTGGGCAACGGCAGGATGATACATAAGAAAAAGATACCGGCATTCATTCTTCTGCTTGCGCTTTACGGAGGCATCCTCGGAACGGCGATCCAGTGGCTGCTTATAGGACAACCGCAGTTTAAGGATGTTATCGATGTATCCGAATTCATCACGGCACATACACATATCCCGTATGCCATCTCATCAACGCTTATAAATATAGGACTTAATATAGTAGACAAGGGTCTTTCCGTGGGAGCAGCCCTTTTAATCCTGCAGCGTGTCTCCGATAAGATGATATTCGAGATACGCAACAGCGGCTGGAGGCAGACGCCCCTTAACGATGAGAAGATCAAAGCCTTAAAGCGCATGAAATACGGTAAGCATTCCCTTAACAGGAGGCTTACGATCATGCTTACGGTAGCTTCCGTAATGATCGCTTTTGTAACTACCTATGCGGGCATTGCCTTATATTTCGGTCATATGAAGGGTGAGTATAAGGAGAATGCGATAAAAGCGGCACGGTTTGCAAGGGATGTCGTTAATGCCGAGATGGTCGATGAATACATAAGCAGCGGAGAGAAGGCCGGAACCTACAACGGCCCGGGTTACCGGGAAACGACAAGGCTGTTTGATTCTATAAAAAACAGCATCCCGGGTATTGAATACCTGTATGTTTACCGTATAGACAATGACGGATGCCGCACGGTATTCGATACGGACGAGAATTTTAAGGAAAACGGCGTGATAGGCCAGTTCCAGGCGTTTGACCAGTCCTTCATGCCCTATATACCTACGCTGCTAGCCGGCGAGAAGATGGATGTGCTTGAGAATGACGATACATTCGGATACTTTTTAACGGCTTACGAGCCCATATACAATTCCGAAGGCCGCTGCGTGGCCTATGCGGGCGCCGATGCATCAATGTCCTACATGCACGGATACATGCGTGATTTTACCTTCAGGGTAATGCTCATATTTGCGGGATTCCTCATACTCGTGCTTGCTTACGGCATGTGGATGTCCCGGTATTTCCTGGTATATCCGATAGGCAGCATGACGGCGCTTACCAATGCATTCAAAAATACAGGCTCGGATCAGGAAAACTTAGATAAGGATGTTAAGCAGATAAAGGAGCTTGATATTACCACCGGGGATGAGGTTGAGGAATTATACCGCACCATTAGGAGCATGGCATCGGGCATGGCCGAACAGATCAGGGATATAAGGCATTTTGCCGATGCCACGGCACAGATGCAGAACGGCCTTATCATCACGATGGCGGACATGGTGGAAAACCGTGACTCTGACACGGGTGCCCATGTACAGAAGACGGCCGCATACGTAAAGATCATCCTGGAAGGTTTAAGGAAGAAGGGCTACTATCCCGACAAGCTTACGGATAAGTATATCTCGGACGTTGTTATGTCGGCGCCTCTGCATGATGTCGGCAAGATAAGCATATCGGATACGATACTTAATAAGCCCGGCAAGTTAACGGACGAAGAGTACACCATAATGAAGACTCACACGACCGAGGGTAAGAAGATAATCGAGAAGGCGATAAGCACCGTTAAGGGGGAGAACTATCTTAAGGAAGCAAGGAACATGGCAGGGTACCACCATGAGCGCTGGGACGGCAAGGGCTATCCCGAGGGGCTTAAGGGTGAAGTGATCCCGCTTGCGGCACGTGCCATGGCAGTCGCGGATGTATTCGACGCGCTGTCGTCGCCGCGTGTATACAAGCCGGCATTTCCGCTGCAGAAGACTCTTGATATTCTCAATGAAGGCAAGGGGACGCAGTTTGATCCCAAGTGTATCGATGTGTTCATGGAAGCACTTCCCGAGGTTAAGCTGATACTTAAGAAGTACCATGAAGAAGATCATTTTGAACATTAACGGAGGTAATGCGTGACTATGCGCAGGAAGATCTCAGGAAATATAAAGCTTTTGGTGACGGCAGCGGCAGTTCTTGCGATGTCTTTTTCATGCGTGTGGGACATACAGGCTGCCACGGCAGCAGGCGTTGAAGCAAAAGGAAAGACGGTTGCCTTAAACTCAACACCCCGAAATGTTACCCCGCAGAATATAGCGGACGGGAACAAGTCGGCTGCGCTTGAAAACAGCGGAGAGCACCCTACCGACAACATCCGTAACGGCGGCGGCTTCGCGGTAACCGGGCAGTTAAGCTCCGTAGGCTACACGGCCGAGATGTACGACGCAACAAACTGCCTGCCTACTTCCGATGCCAACTACATCCTGGCTTCCCGTAAGGGTTATATATGGATAGGCGGTTACGGCGGCATCATCCGTTACGACGGAAGGAGCTTTGAAAGGCTTGATTCTACCGGAGGCATGACAAGCGGAAGGGCCATATTTGAGGACAGCCTTGGCAGGATATGGGTCGGCACCAACGATAACGGCGTCGTTATGCTTAACGGCAATGAAAGCACGCAGTACACATACAGGGAGGGACTGCCCTCCTCATCCATGAGGACCTTCGCCGAGGGCGGCGACGGTACCATATATATAGGTTCTACGGGCGGCGTTTCATATGTTGATGCAAACGGCACCCTTAACCTTATAACAGATGAGCGTCTACATTCGCAGAATATAATAAGGCTTGTTGCCGACGGTGAAGGAACCGTATACGGAAACACCAGGGACGGCGCGGTATTCACCCTTGAAGCGGGTCAGGTTACCGAGTACTTAACGGGCGATGATCTTGGTATCGAGAAGATAACGACCGTTTATGCTGATCCGGCTGAAGTCGGTATGGTATACCTTGGCACCGAAGTAAACAAGATATACTACGGCGTTTTGAGCACGAGTGCCGGAAGTCTTCGCACGATAGGCGTGGCACCCGCCGAGAACATAAAGTGGATCACCAGGGCCTGCGACCGTATATGGGTATTATCATCCGAGACCATAGGATATCTTGACGAAAACAAGAACTACCATGTGCTTAAGAACATCCCGATGAATGATTCTATCGAGATGATGACGGCCGATTACCAGGGAAATATATGGTTCGCTTCTTCAAGGCAGGGTGTCATGAAGGTGGTGACCGACAACTTCAGGGATATGACCGAGGAGGCCGGCCTTGACGCCGAAGTGGTAAATGCGACCTGTTTATGGAACGGGAAGCTGTATATAGGAACGGACCGGGGCCTTCACATGCTCGATGAGGAATTTAAGCAATCGGAGGACGGGCTTACAAAAGAACTTGAAGGCACCAGGATAAGGTGTCTTACCCGCGATAAGTTCGGCGATATGTGGGTATCAACCTATACAAACGACAAGGGTCTTATCTGCGTGAACAAAGACGGCAGCAGGACAAGCTTTACCGAGGAAAACGGCATGCCGAGCAATGAGATCCGCTGTACCACCGTAGCCTCGGACGGCTCCATACTTGCGGGCACGAACGGCGGCCTTGCGGTCATTAAGGAAGGCAAGGTGGTCCGCTGCATCGATGATTCTTCGGGGATCGACAACACGATATTCTTAACGGTCGAGGAAGGCGACAACGGCCGTATTTACGTTGGTACCGACGGCGACGGCATATATGAGATCGACGGCACAAGCGTTAAAAAGTTAGGGCGCGATGACGGACTTACGAGCGATGTTATCCTGCGCATCAAGAAGGATACCGAGCGCGGAGTGTACTGGATCATCACATCAAACTCCCTTGAATATATAAGGAGCGGGATCATCACAAGGGTGATCTCCTTCCCGTATAACAATAACTTTGATGTATATTACGATAAGCACGATAACTTATGGATACTTTCATCCTATGGTGTGTACGTTATAAAGGCGCAGTATGCAATAGATGATAAGGTAACGGACTACAGGCTGTACACGATAGCTAACGGCCTGCCGTGCACGCCTACCGCAAATGCATTCTCCTACCTTGACGATGAGGGCAACCTGTATATAGCGGGAAGGTCGGGCGTAAGCCGCGTTAACATCGAACATTACTTTGAGCATACCGACGGCATCCTTACGGATGTGCGTTCTGTGGTGTGCAATGATGAACCGGTTCTGCCCGATGCGGACGGTACGTACACTATCCCCGCGGTCAAGGGGCGTACCCAGATAACCCCCGCGATACTTGACTATACTCTTACGAACCCCACCGTGCATGTATACCTTGAAGGCACGCAGGATCCGGGTATCACGGCAATGCTCAGCGAATTAAGCCCGCTTGAATACACGGGACTTGCATACGGAAACTACACCCTGCATATCGAGGTCATTGACGGTTCAACGGGCCAGGTATATCAGGATGATAAGTTCAACATCGTTAAAAAACCTCTGCTTTATGAGCTCATGGCGGTAAAGATAATCCTGCTTGCTCTGCTCGCCCTTGTAGTGGGCCTTATAGTATCGCGTGTCATGACAGGTACCGTTATCCGCAGGCAGTATGAGCAGATAAGGCTTGCCAAGGAGGAGGCGGAGCAGGCCAACAGCGCGAAGTCCCGATTCCTTGCTAATATGTCGCATGAGATAAGGACCCCCATCAATACGATAATGGGTATGGATGAGATGATCCTGCGGGAGGACAGTCAGGATGTTCCGAAGGCCTATCATAACCTGATAGCAGGATATGCCCGCAATATAAAGAACGCGTCAGAATCACTCCTCGGGCTCATTAACGACCTGCTCGATATGTCCAAGATCGAATCGGGCAAAATGCATCTTATAGAACAGGAATATGACACGGCTGAGTTCCTTAAGTCCATAACCTCCATGATAAGGGTCAAGAGCCAGGAGAAGGATCTTATTTTTGAAACGGATATCGAAGAATCCGTACCGTCCCGTCTTTACGGTGATCAGGGCAAGATAAAGCAGGTGGTATTAAACCTTCTTACAAATGCTGTAAAATACACGGATTACGGTGGATTTACGCTCAAGGTATCAACCGGTGAGATTAAGGAGAATACCTGTGAACTCCGTATCTCCGTTAAGGATACGGGCATAGGCATCAAGCCCGAGGACATGGATAAGCTCTTCAACGCCTACGAGCGCCTTGATGAGGAAAAGAACAGCTCCGTTAAGGGCACGGGACTGGGACTTGACATATCCCGCCGCTATATCGAGCAGATGGGCGGTAAGATATGGTGCGAGAGCAGCTACGGCGAGGGCTCCGAGTTCTTTATAACGGTAAACCAGAAGGTAGAGGATCCGACCGGCATCGGCAAGTTTACCGAGGATGACGGCGATGATTACACCGGTCCTTATGTTCCGAGGTTCATCGCACCCGATGCGGATGTACTGATAGTTGATGATAACCCGATGTGCTTAACGGTAGCCAAAGGTCTTTTAAAGCCTACCAAGATATTCGTTACCACCGCTTCAAGCGGAGAGGAATGCCTTGAGAAGATAAAATACGGAAGCTTTAATGTGGTATTGCTTGATCACATGATGCCCGGGATGGACGGCATCGAGACGATGGCAAGGATAAGGGAGAAGTATCCGGACCTTCCGGTTTATGCGATGACGGCTAATTCTGCCGCCGGAGGCGAGGAGTTTTATAAGGAAAAGGGCTTCAACGGTTACCTTCTTAAGCCGGTTGACGGCGCAACCCTTGAGCGAACGATAATGAAGCACCTTCCCGAAGATATAATGCAGCAGAATGATAACGATGATAAATAGTACTTGGAGTTAAAGTGAGCAGGATATACGTTACCCGGCCGTTCTTGCCGGATATAAACGAATTCGTAAATGAAATAGAGCCCATATTTGACAGTCATATACTCACAAATATGGGGCCCGTATACAATAAGTTCCAGCACAGGCTCAAAGATTACCTTGATGTGCCGGAACTGTCCCTTTTTGTCAACGGACACATGGCACTTGAGATGGCCATCCAGGCATTTGACCTTGACAAAGCCGGCAGGGAAAGGGGCGGCGGTGAAGTAATAACAACGCCGTTTACTTTTGTATCCACGATACATGCGATAAAAAGAAACGGGCTGACCCCTGTATTCTGCGACATTAACAGTGACGATTACTGCATTGATGCGGATAAGATAGGATCGCTCATCACCGATAAGACGGTTGCGATAATCCCCGTGCATGTGTACGGGCATATATGCGATACTGATAAGATCGAAGGAATAGCAAAACAGCACGGGCTTACCGTTATCTATGACGGTGCCCATGCATTCGGTGAGACCTATAAGGGTGTGGGCGTCGGCAACTTCGGTGATGCCACCATGTTTTCGTTCCATGCCACCAAGGTTTTCAACACGATAGAGGGCGGTGCGATCGCATTTAAGGATAAGGCACACAGTCTCCCGCTGCATGAGCTTAAGAACTTCGGTATCCATGACGAGGAACATATAGGTGCCGTAGGAGGAAATGCGAAGCTTGATGAATTCCGCTGTGCCATGGGCATATGCAATTTAAGGCACGTGGATGAATGCATTGCGGCAAGGAAGGAAGTTCATGATAAGTACCATGAAAGGCTTGACGGCATAAAGGGGCTTACCTTAAGCAGTCCGGGTAAGGATGTTAAGCCCAATTACGCATATATGCCTTTGTATGTAGAACCCGAAGAGTTTGGCCGTACAAGGGATGACCTATATAAGGCACTTAAGCGTAAGGGGATATTTGCAAGGAAGTATTTCTACCCCGCGCTTAACGAGATAGATATTTATAAGGATTGCCCCGGAGGGGAAACAAGGATTGCGGCAGATGTATCACGAAAGATACTGACTCTGCCCATATATGATTCATTGGCACTTGAAACCGTTGATGAGATCTGCGAGATAATAAGGGGATGATGGGGAATGTATAAACGGAGTAAACAGGGGTGGGTCAAACATCTTGATTTTATCATATGGGATGCAATTTCACTGCAGCTTGCATTTATCCTTGCCTACATTATAAGGCTCGGTCTGTCGCTTCCGTATTTTAAACCGGTATACAGGCAGCTGGCCATTGCGTATCTGCTGCTTGATTTCATAGTTGCCGCAGTGTTCAATACGATGCACAACGTACTGAAACGCGGATTGTACAAGGAATTCATGCAGACGCTCATGCATGTGACCATCGTTCTTGTTACCGTTTCGCTGTTCCTGTTTTCTACCCAGCGCGGTGATACGTACAGCAGGATCCTGGTATTCTTAACTTTCCTGTTCCACCTCTTTCTGGGCTATGGGATAAGGCTCATGTGGAAGCAGGTGATCCTGGGTATCGGTATGAACAGGGTCAAGTCGACAATGATCCTTGTCGCGGATGAGAAAAACGTTGATGAGATCGTTAAAAAAGTAAGCCCGGCGGATGATTTTGAGATAAAAGGACTGGTACTCATTAACAGAAAGGCGGAGATCGGCGAGGAGGTAAGCGGCCTCAAGGTGGTTGCAAACCTGTCGGATGCAGCCGATTACATATGCCGCGAATGGGTGGATAAGGTATTTTTATATCCTGCCGAACTCAAGGACATAGATGTCAGGGAGTCGGCCGCACATGAGAGCGTCGAGGGTTTTATAAACGATTCGTATCATGTTTTTGCAGGTAAGGAATATGAAGCGGTCGCGGATCCGGGTGAAGAGGAAGGAGAAGCCACCGTCGGCAGCCTTATAGAACAATGCAGGCAGATGTCTGTTCCCGTACATATCATGCTCCCTATCTCGAACATAGGGCAGAAAAGCTTCGTCGAGAAGATATGCGGATATAACGTACTTACGACAACGACCAACTATGCTTCCCGTTCCCAGCTTATGACAAAACGTCTGCTGGATATCACGGGCGGCCTTGTGGGAAGCCTTCTTGCCCTTATCGTGATCGCGATAGTCGGACCCATGATCAAGAAAGAATCACCCGGCCCCATACTGTTTAAACAGACAAGGATAGGCCGTAACGGCAAGAAATTCAAGATTTATAAGATAAGATCCATGTACATGGATGCCGAGGAGCGGAAGAAGGAACTGCTTGAGGAAAACCGCATGGAAGACGGCATGATGTTCAAGGTGGACTGGGATCCCCGCATCATCGGCAACAAGATAGTTGACGGTAAGCAGGTTACCGGTATAGGTGATTTTATCCGGAGGAATTCACTGGATGAATTTCCGCAGTTTTTTAACGTACTGCGTAACCAGATGAGCCTCGTGGGTACCAGGCCGCCGACAGTCGATGAATGGGAGAAATATAAATACCATCACAGGGCAAGGCTTGCATTCAAGCCCGGGATAACCGGCATATGGCAGGTAAGCGGAAGGTCCAAGATCACCGATTTTGAGGAAGTGGTAAGGCTTGATACCGAATACATTAATAACTGGAGCATAGGACTTGATATAAGGATACTGTTAAGGACGATAAAGGTTGTACTTGACAGTGACGGTGCCATGTAAGTTATATGATCGCGGCCGGATATAAGGCAGCTTTTATAAATGCAGTTAAATAAATGACAGGAGATAATGACATGAACGAATCAAAAGCGAAACTCGGAAGCCGCCTGGGCTTTATTCTGATCAGCGCAGGATGCGCGATCGGCCTTGGCAATGTATGGAAGTTCCCGTATATTACCGGGCAGTACGGAGGAGGGGTATTCCTTATACTGTATTTTGCCATGCTCATATTGTTCGGGATCCCTGTAATGACGATGGAGTTTGCCATCGGAAGGGCTTCGGGAAAGGCCGCAGTCAGGATGTATGACGGCCTTGAGCCTAAGGGCAGCAAATGGCATATCCACGGTTATGTCGGTATGATCGGCTGTATCATGCTCATGATGTACTACGCGGTAGTAGCCGGCTGGATCGTAAGGTATTTTGTAAGGTTCCTTACAGGGGGCTTTCAGGGGGCGGATGCCGATGCAATTGGCGCGGAGTTTGGCGCAATGTTATCATCACCCGGGATCAATATCTTATACACAGGCATAGTGGTACTTATAAGCTTTGTAGTATTGGCGATCGGGATACAGAAGGGCCTAGAAAACGTAACAAAATACATGATGATCGCATTGCTCTTCATCATGCTCGTAATGGCGATAAAGGCATTTACGATGCCGGGAAGCGCCGAAGGCCTTAAGTTCTATCTTGTACCTGACTTTGCCCGTACTAAGGAGATAGGCTTTATAAACGTTTTGATGGGAGCTCTTAACCAGGCATTCTTTACACTCAGCATCGGTATCGGTGCGATGGCAGTGTTCGGAAGCTACATAAACAAGGAAAGGAGCCTGCTTGGAGAATCAATTAACATCACGATCCTTGACACCTTTGTAGCCGTTACGGCAGGCCTTATCATCTTTCCCGCATGCTTCTCATACGGGATCGATGTGAATGCGGGTCCGAGCCTTTTGTTCGTGACGATGCCCAACGTATTTGCAAATATGGCACTCGGAAGGCTGTGGGGAACGCTGTTCTTCCTGTTCATGAGCTTTGCGGCCCTGTCGACCGCTTTTGCCGTATATGAGAACGTGGTAGCAAATTTCATGGAACTGAGCGGATCAACTGACAGGAAAAAGGCCTGCGTGATCTGCGGCATCGCAATGTTCGTGCTTGCGATTCCCTGTGCGCTCGGATTTAATACATGGGCGGGATTTGCGCCTTTCGGCGAAGGAACGGGAGTGCTCGACCTTGAGGATTTCGTGGTTTCAAACCTCCTGCTCCCGATAGGTGCGATAGTATACGTTATTTTCTGTACATCCAAGGCCGGCTGGGGCTGGGAAGGCTTCCTTAAGGAAAGTAACGAAGGCAAGGGAGTCAAGATGCCTAAGTGGCTCAAGGTATACATGAGCTATGTCGTTCCCGTAGTCCTTGCGGTCATACTGATAGCCGGACTTATAAGCTTTTTCAAGTAAGGATCTACCTGAAGTGATTATACAGCGAATTGTTGCTGTATGAGATGATATCGGTACGGTCTTTAACGAACTCCTTAAGCTCGGTGTGACTTATTTCCTCACGACGGCGTACGATAAGGCTGTATTCGGTCGTACCGTTACTGTTGTAGGTTATGTCTTTCTGAACGATCTTTGCTTTCCACTGCTTAAGCTGTTCGCTCAGATCGGCATAAAAATGCGAATCGTCATTTGTCGTAAATTTAAGGTTGCTTCCCGAATAAGCATCAACGCTCGGGAAAATGTAGTGAATAACGAACTGGAGAACCAGTAACAAGATAAGGGCAAACGCGCCCACAACATACATACCGGCTCCGAAGGCCAGTCCAAGGCCTGCGGTGAGCCACAGTCCGGCAGCGGTGGTGAGGCCCCTCACATTGCTGCCGTTCTTGAATATTACACCCGCACACAGGAATGATATACCGCTTACCGCCTGGGCGGCGATACGTGCCGCATCCGCGCCGCGGGAACCGTTAAGGGCTGCCCCGTCGGGAGATACCATATCGCCGAAGCCGTATTTTGAAAGGATCATTATAACTGCGGTAGTGCAGCACACAATGATATGCGTACGGACTCCCGCTTCCTTGAAACGATGGCTCCTCTCAAGGCCTATGATACCGCCTGCGATAGCGGCAACGAGTATACGGATGCAGAAATCTACATTTTGTGCAATGCTGAACTGGCTGTTAAGATATTGGGCAAGAGTCATACGCGTTTATCTCCTTTAAACAATTCCTGTGTATCCGATTATACCATATTTTACAGCGTTAGGTTGTTAAAACACGGGCTTTGATGGTATAATGTGAATTATTCTGGGGTCATAAGCCTGTCAACACCACAAGCTTGCTTGATGGTGGGGACAAGGATTTATGACCCGCCCCTACATGAGCAAGAAGTGTTACGAAGTAGCACGTAATTGCGAATGGAGGGCAGGATTGCGGGAGTGCGTAGCACACAGCAATCCGTGAATAATAAATGCGAAGGATGATAAGATGAGAAGAAGA
>JAILJC010000191.1 GCA_024694965.1 Lachnospiraceae bacterium | reverse complement strand
AATGTGCTCGGATCCAACGGATCGGTTGTGCCTCTGTTCAAAAAACAGATCGCAAACGGCGGTCCGGTTACGGTTACACACCCTGATATCATACGTTATTTTATGACAATACCCGAAGCTGTTTCTCTCGTCCTCCAGGCGGGTGTGTATGCTCACGGCGGAGAGATATTTGTCCTGGATATGGGCGAGCCGGTTAAGATCGATACACTTGCAAGGAACCTGATAAAGCTTTCAGGGTATAAACCGGACGTTGATATAAAGATTATATATACAGGTTTAAGGCCGGGAGAGAAGTTGTATGAGGAAAAATTAATGGCCGAGGAGGGTATGCAGACGACTCCCAATAAGATGATCCATATAGGCAAGCCAATCGAGTTTGACCCCGTAATATTCATATCTGAGCTGCAGGAGCTCATGGCAGTCTGCTACGAAAATAATGACAGCATAGCCGATTATGTTAAAAAAGTAGTGCCGACTTACAACCCCTGCAATCCCACTTAAAACATAAATTAATATTTTTGCGCAATAAAGTGGATGAAAAATCCATCGAAGCTTGTCAAAACAAATGTTCGACCAAAAACATGTGAATAATTTTGTTTAAACATGTTATAACCCAAATCCTTTAATCGCACACGTGTTCGCATCGCCCCTAAGCCGGGATCAATACCGGCATTTATTTTATCTTTCCGGCGATAGTGGGAACGGGAATTAAAATAACTAACGTTATGTATAATTACGACCGGATCACTCTGACACTTATCTTATGATCTGGTTTTTGTAATAAAATTGTAAAAAAATAGTGACATAAAGCAGTATGTGATGTATAATAAATATGAAATGGTTATAATGTGATTTTTGGTCCTGGATGTGACATTGTGGCCATTAGGGGGAACAATTAATTAAGAAGGGAGAAAAACATGAATAATCTGATCAAACTTTCTGCTGTAGCGGCAGGCTTTGCTTTGTTTGCGATCCTGCCCGCGTCCACGGTATATGCAGGTACCGGTTTTTCCGACTATATTTCTGATGAATTTACTACTTATGACAGTGGCTATCTTATTGATGATTATGACTTTGATGATTCTGATCTGCTGGATGACTACGATGATAATTCCGGAAGGGATATACTTGACGACTATATAAGCTTAGATGATTATGATTCTTCCGATTCCTGCGAACTGCTCGATCTTGACGATCTTGGTTCACAGAGTGCACCGTCTCCTGCAGATTCAGGAAACGAAGTCATTGAGGTAACGGATCTTGATGATTTAAACGGAGCTACTGCTCCGGTAACCGTAGTTGCTCCCGAACCCGAACCGGCGGCAGACGCAGCAGCGGGCAATACGAAGATCACTTCCGACATGAGCAGGGCTCTCGGTACTATTAACTCCATGCGTGCGAAGAAGGGTGCAGGTAAGCTTGTATTTAATGAAGATCTTAATCGTGTGGCTGCTTTAAGGGCCCAGGAAGCAATACGCAAGTTTTCACATACAAGGCCTAACGGCAGGGCAGGCATCACAATACTGTTTGAGAACGGCATCACCTACGGAGTTGCAGGTGAGAACTTAGCCTGTGTAGGTTCAAGCGCAGAAAGCGCAGTGGCAGGTTGGGCATCTTCATCAGCGCACCGATCGTCAATGCTTGAGAGCTGTTACCGTCAGGCCGGCCTCGGTTCGGCAACGGTGAATGGTACTACCGTTTGGGTTCTCTTCCTTACCGATTGAGAATTGACTGTTTGATATGTTATAATTTAGTAGCTTCTTATTATATTGCATAAGGGAGGTTACTGAATGTATAACGAAGGAAAGATATGGATAGGTAAGTCGGGCGATGAAAAGGTGTTCATCTATCCCGGCATGGCTAACAGACACGGAATGATAGCCGGCGCTACAGGCACCGGTAAAACCGTAACCTTAAAGGTTCTTGCCGAATCCTTCAGTGACTGCGGAGTCCCCGTATTCCTTGCGGATGTAAAGGGGGATCTTGCAGGCATGATAAGGCCGGGTGTCCGGTCCGAGGATATGGAAGCAAGGATCGAAAGGTTCGGGCTTGATAATGAAGGTTTCGAATTCCGCTCGTATCCGACGGAATTCTGGGATGTTTATGCAAAAGGCGGACTTCCTCTTCGTACTACGGTTACGGAGATGGGTCCGCTTTTGCTTTCAAGGATCTTAGGTCTTAACGATACACAGACGGATATCCTCACAGTTGTGTTCAGGATAGCCGACGACATGCTGGCCGAAGACAAGAACATGCTTCTTATAGATACGAAGGATTTGCGTGCGATGCTCCAGTATGTGAGTGAGAATGCAAAGGAGTTAAGCCTTAAGTACGGAAACATGTCGACGCAGAGCATCGGGGCGATCATGAGGTCCGTTATGGCGCTTGAGGCCGAGGGAGCTGACATGTTCTTCGGTGAGCCGGCTCTGGATATAAAGGACTGGATCACAAGGAGTCCCGAGGGCAGGGGAACGATCCAGGTTCTTGACTGCCGTGAGCTCATCCACAATCCCAACATGTACTCAACCTTCCTTTTATGGATGCTGTCCGAGCTGTTTGAGACCCTGCCCGAGGCAGGTGATCTTGACAGGCCGAGGATGGTATTCTTCTTTGATGAAGCGCATCTGCTGTTTGATTCTGCCTCAAAAGCTCTTCTTGATAAGGTTGAGCAGGTGGTCAAGCTGATAAGGAGTAAGGGTGTCGGCGTATTCTTTATCACACAGAGCCCGCGCGATATCCCGGACGGAGTGCTTGCACAGCTGGGAACAAAGATCCAGCATGCCCTCCGCGCTTATACGCCCGCCGAACAGAAAGCCTGCAAGGCGGCAGCACAGTCATTCAGGGAAAATCCGGAATTTGACACATACGAAGTGCTCACGCAGCTCGGTATCGGCGAGGCTTTGGTTTCGGTCCTTGACGAATCGGGAGTTCCTACCATTGTTGAGCAGACAAAGATACTTCCGCCTCAGAGTAAGATGGGAACCATCGAAGACAGTGAGCGGGAGGCTGAAATAAGCAGGAGCTTCCTTTATACAAGATACAGTGATTATGTTGACAGGGATTCGGCATATGAATTCCTGCAGAGGATGAGGCTCGAGGACGAGGAGGCGGCAAAGGCCGCCGCCGAGGAGGAAGCAAGGCTTAAAGAGGAAGAGGCAGCAAGGAAGCAGGCCGAAAAAGAAGAGGCAGCTGCGGCTAAGGCGGCCGAGCGTGAGACGGCAAGGGAAGAGGCTGCCAAAAAGCGTGCCGAAGAAGCTGCAAAGAGAAAGGCGGAGCTTGAGGAAAAGGCAAAACAGAGGGCGGTTAAGAATGCGGCAAAAGGAGTGGCTTCATCAGCGGCCGGTACGGTGGGCCGTGAGGTTGGAAACGCTCTCGGGAAAACGGTTGGCGGATCCTTCGGCAAAAAGATCGGAGGCAATGTAGGGGCTTCTCTCGGGCGCGGTATCATAGGAACCCTGTTTAAGCTTAAATGATTTCGTAAGTTTCGATGCATTAATTTATATAGAAGAAAAAGCGAAAGCTCCCTGTAATTAAGCGGGGAGCTTTTATTTCGTAAATTTTCGGTATAATTATATCGTTTAAGTAAATAATAGACAAAATACCAGCAAATTGCAAAATATGAGCCGCCAAAATATGTATATAATATCCAAAAACATCAAAAATGCACAATTCAGAAAAGAATAGGCTTGCAAAATTGTAAATTATGTAATAATATTAAAGAGCGAAAACGATTAAGCAACGCAAAAACCGCGGATTCACTACAAGGAGAGGTGTATATGAAAGGATTTTTCGAAAACACATGGAAGCACAGGGCGCATGTTTTGATGGCGCTTCCGGCATTTCTGGTATTGTTCTTTATCATGTACGTGCCTATGGCAGGTCTTGTAATGGCATTTAAGAAGTATGACTTCCAGCTCGGTATTTTCGGAAGTCCCTGGAACGGACTTGAGAATTTCAAGATCCTTATGGCTTCCAAGGCTACCTTCATACAGATGACCGAAAACACTCTCATGTATTACTTCATCTTCACGGCAGTGGGAACGCTCCTTAATGTTGTGCTTGCGATAGCGATAGACCAGTGTGTGTTCAAGCGCTGTGCGAAAACGATGCAGACGCTCATGATCATCCCGGTATTCATTTCATACGCAGCGGTTCAGTTCATCGTATATGCGTTCATCAGTACCGATACAGGTATACTTAATAAATCACTCGGAATGACAACGAGGTTTTACTCGACGGCAGCCGTATGGCCCCTCCTTCTTACAATAGTAAAGATCTGGAAGGATACAGGTTACGGCTCGGTTCTTTACATGTCGGTTCTTGCAGGTATCGATTCGGAGCTTTACGAGGCAGCCGAGATCGACGGAGCAAACAAGTGGCAGCAGATCTGGCACATTACACTGCCTTCGCTCGTACCGATGATCACGGTAATGCTCCTTCTTTCGGTTGGTTCGGTAATGAAGTCCGATACCGGTCTGTTCTATCAGGTAACGCGTAACAGCGGTATCCTCTACAGCAAGACTCAGGTTATTGATTCTTACATACTTAATGCGATATTTAAGAACTCCAACTTCGGATTTACGGCAGCCACTTCGCTGTTCCAGTCCGTTGTGGGACTGCTGCTGATGTTGTTTGCAAACGGGATGGTCAAAAAGATCGAGCCCGAGAACGCATTATTCTAAGAAGGAGGTACAGTCATGGCAAAGAAGAAAGATTTGGATTTAGCTCCTTCAAGAAAAGAAAAAGCCGGTGTAGGACAGTATATACTTACATTCTTCCTTCTGTTATATACACTGTTTGCTTTCCTTCCCGTGGTACTTACTTTCGTTGCGGCATTTACGGATGAGAAATACATAACCCAGCACGGATTTACGTTTTTCCCCGAGAAATGGTCATTAAACGGTGTCAATGCGGTACTTAGGTACGGTAAAAGGCTCCTTACTTCATACGGCGTAACGATCTTCGTTACAGTTTTCGGAACACTTGTCGGACTTCTTGTAATGAGCATGTTTGCTTATTCGATAAGCCGCAAGGACTTCAGGCTTTCAAGGTTTTTATCGGTTTACCTGCTGATCCCGATGCTTTTCAACGGAGGACAGCTTTCAGGATACATCGTATTCACAACATACTATCATCTTAAGGATTCGCTGTGGCTTCTCATCCTTCCTTTGATGGTAACGACGATGAACGTCATCATCTTAAGGACCTATATAGCAAACAGCATTCCGGCCGAGCTGATGGAAGCCGCCAAGATCGACGGTGCCGGCGAATACAGGACTTTCTTCCAGATAACGCTTCCTCTTATGAAGCCGTCGCTTGCAGCCGTAGGTTTCATGATGGCAACGGCTTACTGGAATGACTGGCAGAATGCTCTGCTCTACATTACAACAGACAGCAAGAAGCCCCTTCAGCTTCTTCTCATAAATATCCAGAAGAGTATTGAGTTCCTGCTCAACAACTCAAACGTTCCCGCTTCGGCGAGGGCGGCAATGGGAGGCACGATCCCCCAGTACTCGGCGACCATGACTACGGTTATCATAGTAATAGGTCCCATAATGGTAGCTTATCCTTTCTTCCAGAAGTACTTCGTAAAGGGTCTTACGGTAGGATCGGTTAAGGGTTGATCAACAAGGTTTCAAGATGTGGCAATAGTGCATACATCAGGAAATATATATCTAAAGGGAGGTTTTAGAATGAAAAACAGAATAGTTAAGAAAGCTTTATCAATCGCTCTTGCATCAGCAATGGTGCTTGGCATGGTAGGTTGCGGCGGCGGTCAGGCAGCAGCTCCTGCAGCAGCTCCCGCAGCAGACGCAGCAGCTCCTGCAGATGATACTGCAGCAGCTCCCGCAGACGATACCACAGCTGCACCGGCAGACAATGGTGGCGTTAACATCAGCCTTTACAGGTGCTGCTTCAACACCACTCCTGATTCTGCAAAGACGGCTCAGGTACAGGATGCTATCAATGCATACCTTGCTGAAAAAGGCGCAAACGTAAGGATCACCCTTACAGATATCAACTCAGGTGAGTACACAGAGAAGGCTAACCTTGCTCTTGCTAACAACGAGATCAACCTTCTTTGGACAGCTTCATGGGAAGGCACCATCGGTACTAACGACCTTGTTCCTCAGAACTCAGTTTATGATATCACCGAGCTCCTTAAGGGCACAGACCTTTACGCTTCAATGGACGAAGGTCAGTGGGAAGCTACCAAGTATGACGGCAAGAACTACTTCATCCCCGTTTACAAGGACAACGTTGAAGGTTATGACTTCATGTTCCGTCAGGATTTCTTAGATGCTCATACAGATCTTGATGCTACTACCGTTAAGAAGCTTGCAGACCTTGAGCCTTTCCTTGAGGCAGCAAAGAACGATGGACTTAAGTATCCCTTCCTTACACAGAAGACAGCTATGTTCTATCGTTGGTACATCAATGATTTCGATTTCTTCACGGCTGATTCAACCGCTAACTGGGTTGCAGTTGACAGGGCAAGCAATTCTGTAGTAGATACCATCCTTACACCTCAGTACAAGGAGTTCTGTACTCTTATGTGCCAGTGGGCAGAGAAAGGTTACATCTCTGAGGATGACGTAACAAAGGTTACAACCGATACCACAACACAGACTCAGGATTGGGCAGTTTCATGGTGGACAGATATCCCGGTTAACGACGAGGCTGATTCTCGTTACGAGCAGGACGTTACAATGGTTCCCGCTACCGATCGTTGGGCACACTCTAACTCAGCTCTTGGTTCATGCTACTGCGTAACCGCTAACAGCACCGAGGAGCAGGCTAAGGCAGCCATCGAGTTCATGGGTCTCCTTTACACAGACAAGAAGCTCGCTGATATATACACATTCGGTATCGAAGGTGAGGACTTCAACTATGACGCAAACGGCCATGTAGAGCAGGTTGAGAACGCTGTTTACAACCACTCAATGTGGGAGTCAGCTTCAGCTACAGTTGTTACTCCTCTTTCAAACGAGCCTGACAACAAGGCAGAGCTTTACAAGACCTTCAACGGCGGCGCTAACACTTCAAGTGCAGCAGGTTTCCGTTTCGACAAGGCTCCTGTAGAGGCAGCATACGCAGCATGCCAGAACGTATTCGAGACTTACGGTTTCGCTCTTGAGAATGGTGGATATCCTTCAGCAGATGTTGAGAAGGTTATCGAGGAATACCAGGCAGCTCTTGACGAGGCTGGTTACCAGGATGTACTTGCTGAGTTCCAGAAGCAGTATGATGCTTGGAAGTAAGATTTAACCATTAAGATTATCAAGGGCCCGGGGCATTTTGCTCCGGGCCTTTTTTGCTAAATCACCCATTATAGGGTATAATTAGATCGTTGATCGGAGGTAGCAAAAATGGACAGGAAATACAACATAGCTGTAGCGGGAACGGGTTACGTGGGAATGTCAATGGCCACGCTTTTGTCCTTAAGCAATCACGTGGTCGCAGTGGACATAGTACCCGAGAAAGTTGAACTTATCAACAACAGGAAATCTCCGATAGTGGATGCCGAGATCGAAGACTATCTGGCCAATAAGGAACTTGATCTTACGGCAACGACCGATGCCCGGGACGCATATAAGGATGCGGATTATGTTATAATCGCAACTCCCACCAATTACGATCCAAATAAGAATTTCTTTGACACTTCGGCCGTAGAAGCGGTCATAAAGCTTGTTGTCGAGGTGAATCCCCATGCAATAATGGTAATAAAGTCGACAATACCCGTGGGTTTCACGGAGAGTGCACGTAAGAAGTATGATTCTGACAACATCCTTTTTGCACCCGAATTCCTGCGCGAGAGCAGGGCACTTTATGATAACCTGTATCCTTCAAGGATCATAGTCGGGACAGACGAAAGCAATGCGCGTCTTAAGGAAGCGGCCGATGTATTTGCCGGGCTTCTTAAGGAAGGAGCACTTAAAAAGGATGTGGATGTCCTTATCATGGGCTTTACCGAGGCTGAAGCCGTAAAGCTGTTTGCAAACACGTACCTGGCGCTGCGTGTATCGTATTTCAACGAACTTGATACATACGCCGAGATTAAGGGGCTTGATACGGGCAAGATAATAGAGGGCGTGTGCCTTGATCCGAGGATAGGAAACATGTACAACAATCCGTCCTTCGGATACGGCGGATACTGCCTTCCCAAGGACACCAAGCAGCTGCTTGCCAATTACAATGATGTTCCACAGAACCTTATCCAGGCAATAGTAGAGTCAAACAGGACCAGGAAGGACTTTATAGCCGACCGCGTGCTTAACAAGGCAGGCTATTACGATTACTATAATTCAAGCTCGTACAGTACGGATGAGGAAAAGACGGTGGTAATAGGCGTCTACCGGCTTACGATGAAGACAAATTCCGATAATTTCCGTCAGAGTTCCATCCAGGGCATAATGAAGCGCATAAAAGCCAAGGGTGCAACAGTGATAGTTTACGAACCTACGATAAAAAACGGCACTACCTTCTTCGGAAGCGAGGTCGTTAACGATATTGATGAATTCAAAAGACGTTCCGATGCGATAATAGCCAACCGCTATGACAACGTGCTGGATGACGTGTCGGATAAAGTATATACAAGGGACATTTTTAAGAGGGATTAAGAAGCGGCGGGAATTCGTATTTTCGAAATTTCATGATGAAAAATCACTGCTTATAAGGTATAATAATCCGTGGGGAGTTGAAAACGTTTACTAAGGAGAATGGATATGACGATCAGTGAGAGGATATTTGAACTTATCAGGGAACGGGGCTATACACAGAAGGAGTTTTCCAAGAAGACAGGCATTGCGGAAAGCACGATAAGTGACTGGAAGAAGAAGGGAACAAACCCGGTTTCCGACAAGATACTTATTATCTGCGAAGTACTGGAAGTATCGCCTTATTATCTGCTTTCGGGTATCGAAAACAACGATAAACGTAGCAATAAAGCCAAGGCTCCCGCAGTAAAGCCCGCGGCAGTAAAGGCACCGGTGGTCAAGGATGAGGGTCTAAAGGAAAAGCCGGATAAACAGGAGGAAAAGAAGCCCGAGGTAAAGGCTCCCGATATCACTACCGTCGCCAGGGACGATGACGACGTTAAGATCGGGCATCCGGATGAAGACAGGAAGGCCGAGAAAGCCGATAAGGCCGATAAAGACAAGAAGGACAAGAAGAAAAAGAAGGATAAAGACAAAGACAAGGATAAAAAGAAAAAGAAGGACAAAGATAAAGACAAGAAGAAAAAGAAGGGATATTTGATCACGTACTGATGAATATAGTTCTGTTGTCGGGCGGTTCGGGTAAACGCCTTTGGCCGCTGTCAAATGATATAAGAAGCAAGCAGTTTATCAAGATATTCAAGGACGAGGACGGCACCTATGAGTCCATGCTGCAAAGGATGTACAGCCGTATACGCAGGATCGATAAGGATGCCGTTATAACGATAGCCACCTCCAAGATGCAGGTGTCCGCCATTAGAAATCAGCTGGGGGATGATGTGGGCGTGTCCGTTGAACCGTGCAGGAAGGACACATTTCCCGCGATAGCCCTTGCATCCGCGTATCTTACGGACGTAGAGGGAGTCGACCAGGATGAGCCTGTCGTCATATGTCCCGTGGATCCCTATGTCGAGGAGGATTATTTTGCCGCAATAAAAAGCCTTTCCGAGCAGGCTGAAAAGGGTGAGGCCAATCTTGTGCTGATGGGCATCGAACCCACTTCTCCTTCCGAAAGGTACGGATATATCATTCCGGAAGATAACGGACACACGTCATTTGTTTCCACATTCAAGGAAAAACCGACGGCCGGACAGGCCGAAAGCCTGATAAAGCAGGGAGCTCTCTGGAACGGGGGCGTTTTTGCGTGCAGGCTCAAGTATGTGCTTGACAAGGCGCATGAACTCATTGATTTCACCGATTATAAAGATCTGCTTGACAAATACGATACACTTACCAAGATATCCTTTGATTATGCCGTGGTCGAAAAGGAAGACAAGATCCAGGTCCAGCGCTTCTCGGGCAAATGGAAGGATCTGGGTACCTGGAGCAGCCTTACCGCCGCAATGGAGGAAAACGTTGTCGGCAAGGGTATACTCGATGATGAGTGCAGCGGTGTCCACATAGTTAATGAAATGGATGTCCCCGTGCTCGCTATGGGGCTTTCGGATGTGATAATCTCGGCTTCACCTGACGGGATACTTGTTACCGACAAGGAGTCAAGCTCACGGATCACGCCGTTCGTTGAAGGCATGGAACAGCAGATCATGTTTGCCGAGAAGTCGTGGGGAAGCTACAGGGTCATGGATGTGGAGTCAGAGTCAATGACCATAAAGGTGACTCTTAATGAAGGTAATTCAATGAACTACCACAGCCACAGAAACCGCGATGAGGTATGGGTGGTTCTTTCGGGAGAAGGGACAACTATAGTCGACGGCATGGAGCAGAGCATCAGTGCGGGCGATGTCATTACGATGAGTGCAGGCTGCAGGCATACCGTGACGGCGAGGACCGAGCTTAAGCTTATCGAAGTGCAGCTTGGGCGTGAGATAAGCGTGCACGATAAGGTTAAATATCCACTGGAGTACTGAGGTTATGGCAAACAAGCCGATGCTTCTTAAGCCCTCGGGCAAGGATTATCTGTGGGGCGGCAGGAGGCTTAACGATGAATTCGAAAAGAATATAGATATGTCCCCGCTTGCCGAAACATGGGAGTGTTCGACGCACCCCGACGGACCGAGCTTCGTGACCGGCGGTGAATTTGACGGGATGACTCTTAATGAGGTGTTAAAGGCGCATCCCGAATACCTCGGAACCCATTCGGGCGGCAGCAGCGAGCTGCCAATACTGATCAAATTCATTGATGCTGATAAGGACCTGTCCGTACAGGTGCATCCCTCGGACGAATATGCTGCGGAACATGAAGGCGGACAGCGCGGGAAGAGTGAGATGTGGTACGTGCTGGATGCGACTAAGGATGCAAAGCTTATTTACGGTCTTAACAGGACGGTTTCGAAGGAAACCTTAAGGGAATCGCTTAATGACGGTTCTGTCATGAAGTATCTCCAGAGCATTCCGGTCAAGAAGGACGATGTGTTTTTTGTCGAGGCCGGCACGATACATGCTATAGGGGCAGGCGTCCTGGTGGCGGAGATACAGGAAAGCTCAAACCTGACCTACCGTCTGTTTGACTATGACAGGGTGGATAAATCCGGTAACAGGCGACAGCTTCATATAGACAAGGCGCTTGAGGCCGCGAGGCTTACCGCGATCGAGGAGCCCAAGCAGCCCTTAAGGGTCCTTAAATACAGGCAGGGTGTGGCATCGGAGCTGTTGTGCAGGTGCAGGTACTTTGAAGTATACAGGATGATCATAAACACCGAGAGGCGGCAGAAGGTCACATATTCAACGGACAGCGTAAGCTTTAAGGTGCTCCTGTGCGTGGGAGGATGCGGCACTATCGGCTGTGACGGGCTTAACCTTAATTTCTACAAGGGCGACTGCATATTTGTACCTGCGGACTCCGAGGTTTTGAACATACACGGGCAGGCGCAGTTTCTTGATATAAGGGGATAAAACAGCAATATAAACACGGGTGTTATCATTAATAAAACAGTTAATTCCTTATAGAAGTTAGTTATATAATTTGATACAATTAATTAGATGACTATACAAAATGAAAATGAAAAATAATATATATATTCAAAAGGAGGAGCAGTATGAGTAGGAAATGGGTATATTTGTTCAGTGAGGGTAATGCCGACATGAGGAACCTCCTCGGAGGTAAGGGCGCCAACCTTGCTGAGATGACCAACCTTGGACTTCCCGTACCGCAGGGTTTCACGATCACTACCGAGGCATGTACTCAGTACTATGAGGACGGCAGGGAGATTAATGCCGAGATCCGTGCTCAGATCGACGAGTACATCCTTAAGATGGAGGAGATCACCGGAAAGAAGTTCGGCGATCTTGACAATCCGCTTCTTGTATCGGTTAGGTCGGGCGCGCGTGCTTCGATGCCCGGAATGATGGATACCATCTTAAACCTCGGATTAAATGAAGACGTTGTTAACGTGATCGCAGAAAAATCAAACAACCCCCGTTGGGCATGGGACTGCTATAGAAGGTTCATCCAGATGTACTCCGATGTTGTTATGGAAGTCGGCAAGAAGTACTTCGAGGAACTCATCGACAAGATGAAGGACAAGAAGGGCGTTAAGCAGGACGTAGAGCTTGGTGCCGATGACCTTAAGGAGCTGGCTGAGCAGTTCAAGGCTGAATATAAGGCTAAGATAGGCAATGATTTCCCGGATGATCCCAAGGAGCAGCTCTACGGAGCCATCAAGGCGGTATTCCGCTCATGGGATAACCCCCGTGCGAACGTGTACAGAAGGGATAACGATATTCCGTATTCATGGGGAACCGCGGTAAACGTACAGTCAATGGCCTTCGGAAACATGGGCGATGACTGCGGTACCGGCGTTGCGTTCACCCGCGATCCCGCTACCGGAAACAAGGGACTGTTCGGTGAATTCTTAACGAATGCACAGGGCGAGGACGTTGTTGCAGGCGTACGTACACCCATGAAGATAGCCGAGATGGAGGAGAAATTCCCTGAGGCATTTGCACAGTTTAAGGATGTCTGCGAGAAGCTCGAGAGTCATTATCGCGACATGCAGGATATGGAGTTCACGGTTGAGCACAATAAGCTTTACATGCTCCAGACAAGGAACGGAAAGAGGACGGCCCAGGCGGCACTTAAGATAGCATGTGACCTTGTTGACGACGGAATGAGGACCGAGGAAGAGGCGGTAGCGATGATCGAGCCCCGTAACCTTGATACTCTCCTTCATCCCCAGTTTGATGCGGCAGCTTTAAAGGCTGCAACGCCTCTTGGCAAGGGCCTTGGCGCTTCACCCGGCGCAGCCTGCGGTAAGGTTGTCTTTACGGCTGACGATGCGGTGTCATGGGCAGCTAAGGGCGAGAAGGTAGTGCTTGTCCGCCTTGAAACTTCACCCGAGGATATCACGGGTATGAAGGCTGCACAGGGTATCCTTACAGTCCGTGGCGGTATGACCAGTCATGCAGCGGTTGTTGCACGCGGTATGGGCGAGTGCTGTGTTTCGGGCTGCGGCGATATAGCAATGGACGAAGCAAATAAGAAGTTCACCCTCGCGGGACAGACGTTCACCGAGGGTTCCGAGATAAGTATCGACGGTACCACAGGTAATATCTATGCAGGTATCATTCCTACGGTTGATGCCCAGATAGCCGGTGAATTCGGCAGGGTTATGGCTTGGGCCGACAAGTACCGCACGATGAAGGTACGTACAAATGCCGACACTCCGGCTGATGCAAAGAAGGCTCGCGAGCTTGGTGCCGAGGGTATCGGACTTTGCCGTACGGAGCATATGTTCTTTGAAGAATCACGTATCGAAGCCTTCCGTGAGATGATCTGCTCTGATACCGCCGAGGAGAGGGAGAAGGCACTTGATAAGATCCTTCCTTATCAGGAGGGTGACTTTAAACAGATCTACGAGGCACTTGAAGGATGTCCCGTTACTATAAGGTTCCTTGATCCTCCGCTCCATGAGTTCCTTCCCACCGAGGAGGACGATATCAAGAAGCTTGCCAAGAGCACCGGCAAGACCGTTGAAAAGATCAAGGAATACATCCAGTCACTGCATGAGTTCAATCCCATGATGGGACACAGGGGCTGCCGTCTTGCGGTTACCTATCCCGAGATCGCAAAGATGCAGACCAAGGCTGTGATAAGGGCTGCGATCAAGGTTGCAGAGGCACATCCCGACTGGAACTTAAAGCCCGAGATCATGATCCCGCTCATCTGCGATGTCAAGGAGCTTAAGATGGTCAAGCAGGTCGTTGTTGAGACGGCTGATGAGGAGATAAAGGCAGCAGGCGCTGCGCTTGAGTACGAGGTTGGTACCATGATCGAGATCCCGAGGGCCGCTCTTACGGCTGACGAGATCGCAGCTGAGGCTGATTTCTTCTGCTTCGGTACCAACGATCTTACACAGATGACATTCGGCTTCTCAAGGGATGACTCAGGCAAGTTCCTTGAGGCTTACTACGATACCAAGATCCTTGAGAACGATCCTTTCGCAAGGCTTGACCAGACAGGAGTAGGCAAGCTCATGGAAATGACCGTTAAGCTTGGAAAGCCCGTTAATCCGAAGCTTCACATCGGTATCTGCGGCGAGCACGGCGGCGATCCCACATCGATCGAGTTCTGCAACAGGTTGGGACTTGACTATGTAAGCTGCTCACCGTTCCGCGTTCCGATCGCAAGGCTGGCTGCGGCTCAGGCTGCTATCGCACAGAAGGCTGAGAAGAAGGATGCAAAGTTTAGCAGCAAGGTCAAGGATGCCAAGGATACGACCAAGGAGTTGACCGATAAGGCTGTTGAGGTTGCCAAGGAAGTCGGCAAGGCAGTTGTTGAGGTCAGCATGGAAGCCGCGAAGGTCGGCAAGGAAGTTGCCAAGGCGGGAATCGCAGGCGCAAAGGCCGGCATTGACGAAGCCAAGAGGACTTACAACGAGAATAAGAAACAGTGATTAAGCCGATCGGTTTAATTGAGGTGAATTAAGCTGAATTAAGCTATGTGATCCGGTTTAAGCTATATGATCCAATTTAATCTAAGCGCCTTCCCGGGCTGAGTTTTCGGGGAGGCGTTTATATTTGGGGAAAGTGTATTATATTTGGGGAAAGTGTTTTATATTTTGGTAAACCGACGAAATTACATACTAAATCAGCTGAAATCGTGAAAAGTATGTAAATAAATGAAGCCTTGTCAGGAAATGTTGGGTTATGCTAGAATATTTTTTGTGTAGACAGCTTAGAGGTGATTTATAGCGGCTGTCAGGAAAATGGCTAGGAGAAACGGAACTCAGGAAGGAGACACACATGGCAAAAGAAATACCCTACAAGATTTACCTGGATGAAAAGGATATCCCCTCGGCATGGTACAACATGCGCGCGGATATGAAGAATAAGCCGGCACCGCTTTTAAATCCCGGAACGGGCCAGCCCATGACAGCGCAGGAGCTTTCGGGCGTGTTCTGCGAGGAACTGGTTAAGCAGGAGCTTGATGAGACAAGTCGGTATATAGATATCCCCCAGGATATAAGGGACTTCTATAAGATGTACCGTCCTTCACCGCTTGTAAGGGCGTACTGCCTTGAGAAGAAGCTTGATACACCGGCTAAGATTTACTATAAGTTCGAGGGTAACAATACCTCGGGAAGCCATAAGCTTAATTCGGCTATAGCTCAGGCATATTATGCTAAGAAGCAGGGACTTAAGGGCGTTACGACCGAAACAGGTGCAGGTCAGTGGGGTACAGCTCTTTCAATGGCATGTGCTTACTTCGATCTTGACTGTAAGGTATACATGGTTAAGGTTTCATATGAGCAGAAGCCTTTCAGGCGTGAAGTTATGAGAACCTACGGTGCACAGGTAACACCTTCGCCTTCGGATACGACCGAGGTCGGCAAGAAGATCCTTGCCGCGCATCCCGGTACTACGGGAAGCCTTGGATGTGCCATTTCCGAGGCGGTTGAAGTTGCGGTTACCAACGAGGGCTACAGGTATGTGCTCGGAAGCGTATTAAACCAGGTACTCCTTCATCAGTCGGTTATCGGTCTTGAAGCAAAGACTGCATTTGATAAGATAGGTGTTAAGCCGGATGTGATCATCGGCTGCGCAGGCGGCGGTTCGAACTTAGGCGGTCTGATCGCACCTTTCATGGGCGAGAAGTTAAGGGGTGAAGCGGATTACAGGATAATCGCTGTTGAGCCGGCATCATGCCCGAGCTTTACAAGAGGTACATATGCATATGACTTCTGCGATACCGGAATGATCTGTCCTCTGGCGAAGATGTATACGCTCGGAAGTGACTTTATCCCGGCACCCAACCATGCAGGCGGACTCAGGTTCCACGGCATGAGTTCGACACTTTCGCAGCTTTACCATGACGGATATATGGAAGCAACTACGGCGGTACAGACCGATGTATTCGAGGCGGCTGAGTACTTTGCAAGGGTTGAGGGCATCCTTCCCGCACCCGAGAGCTCACATGCGATCAAGGTTGCGATCGACGAAGCGAAGAAGTGCAAGGAAACCGGCGAGGAGAAGACGATCCTCTTCGGACTTACCGGTACAGGTTACTTCGACCTTGTTGCATACGAGAAGTACAACAACGGCGAGATGGACGATTACATTCCTACCGATGCCGAGCTTGCGGAAAGCATCGCAAAATTACCTAAAGTAAACTGATCATCTGTGCCAAAGGACAAAGGGGCGGTTTTTTGGCACATAAAATATAGGGCTTGCAATTTTGCAGGCCCTGTGTTATATTTTACATATGAACAATCATTCATATATTCATTTAATAAGTGAGGCAGCCGCAAAAGCGGGCAGAATGCTGTGCGGCAAAGATTAACAGATAGGAGAGAAAACCATGAAGAAAAAATTCAACCTTGAAGACCTTGATTGCGCTAACTGCGCTGCTAAGATGGAAGAAGCGATAAAGGAGATACCGGGAGTTATAAATGCATCGGTAAATTTCCTTGCCCAGAAGATGATGATCGAGGCACCTGACGATCAGTTTGATGCGATAGTAGAGAAGGCGGTCGCATGCATCGCCAAGGTAGAGCCCGACTGCAAGGTGATATTATAATCAGCCATGGGGACGGTTCTTTTGGCGTGTTAAAATCACGCGCCAAAAGAACCGTCCCCGTGGCTGCCCGTGGCTGAAAGAACCGTCCCCGTGGCGGGCATCCATGGCAAGGAGCAGATATGACGAAAAAGCAGAAAGCAGCATTCATACGTATAATCATAACGGCGCTTATCTTCTTCCCGCTGCTCATTTTGGAGCATACGGGAGGACTTGATAAGCTTCCTCTTGCTGCAAGGATCATCGTTTTCCTCATCCCCTACGGGATCATAGGATACGATGTTGTTAAAAAGGCCTGCCGCAATATATTAAAGGGAAAGGTTTTTGATGAAAACTTCCTTATGATGATCGCTACCTTCGGCGCCCTTGCAGTGCAGGAGTTCCCCGAGGCCGTTGCGGTAATGCTCTTCTACCAGGTCGGCGAGCTGTTCCAGTCATATGCTGTCGGAAAAAGCAGGAAATCGATATCCGACATGATGGACATGGCGCCCGAATACGCAAATCTTGAGACAGAAGGCGGGATAAGTTCAGTAGATCCCGATGATGTACCCGTAGGCAGTATCATAGTAATAAAGCCCGGAGAGAAGATCCCGCTTGACGGAGTCGTTATCGAGGGCGATTCAATGCTTGATACTTCAGCCCTTACCGGAGAATCAGTTCCACGCAGGATACATGAAAATGACGATATAATAAGCGGCTGTATAAACGGAAACGGAACCTTAAGGGTCAGGACAACAAAGGAATATGATGATTCTACGGTTGCAAAGATCCTTGAACTGGTTGAAAACGCAAGTGATAAGAAGGCTAAAGTTGAAAACTTCATAACCAGGTTTGCGAAATACTATACCCCGGTGGTCACCTTAAGTGCCGTGGCATTAGCGGTTTTGGGACCCGTTATATCGGGCGGAGGCGTTGCATCGGTATCAAAATGGCTGCTCAGGGCCTGCACCTTCCTTGTTGTGTCATGTCCCTGTGCATTGGTGATCTCGGTGCCGCTTGGCTTTTTCGGTGGGATAGGAGCCGCTTCGAAGAAGGGTATACTGATAAAAGGTTCCAATTACCTTGAGATGGCCTCAAAGGTTGATACGGTCGTATTTGACAAGACAGGTACCCTCACCAAGGGTGAGTTTAAGGTAAGCAAGGTGATCGCAAGGAACATGACGGCGGATGAGCTGCTTGAGATCGCGGCTCATGCCGAAAGCTATTCAACGCATCCGATCGCGGTATCCATACTCGAGGCATATGAGAGAGTTTCGGCGGAAACTTCCGCTACGGGCGGAACTAAAGACCGGGAAGAAGGAAGTGAAAAGAGTACTTCGGGCAGGATAGATCCGTCCCGGATTGAAAATGCCCATGAAGATGCCGGCCATGGCGTGGATGCCCTGATAGACGGTAAGCATGTTGTTATCGGAAACGGTAAACATATGGATAAGCACGGGATCAAATACGATCCCTGCGATGAGAACGGAACCATAGTATATGTTGCGGAAGATGGCAGATATGCCGGAGCCATAGTCATTTCGGATACCGTAAAGGACGGTGCGTCAGAGGCAATAGATACAATGAAGCGTGCCGGCGTAAATAAGTGCGTGATGCTTACGGGTGACCGTGAGGCTGCGGCCAAAAGCGCCGCGAAGGAGCTTAAAGTCGATAAGTATTATGCCGAGCTGCTCCCCGGTGATAAGGTATCAAAGGTCGAGGAACTGTTAAAAAGTGAGAACGAAGGCAGTTATCTGGCGTTTGTCGGCGACGGGATAAACGATGCACCGGTGCTTGCAAGGGCGGATATCGGGATAGCCATGGGTTCGATGGGATCGGATGCGGCAATAGAAGCAGCCGACATAGTGCTCATGGATGATGATGTAAGGAAAATATCAACTGTTATCAAAATTTCGCGCCGGACGATGAAGATAGTAAGGCAGAATATTGTGTTTGCCATTGGGGTTAAGCTGGCAGTACTTGTGTTAAGCGCTTTCGGCATAACGAACATGTGGGCTGCGGTATTTGCCGATGTAGGTGTCGCAGTACTTGCTATCCTTAATTCCATGAGGACCCTTAAAAGTACATGACCCCTTATTGCCCTCATCCCCGGTGCCGGGAAGGCTTATATAGTTGTTTTTTATCTATATATAGTGGTATAATATCACATAGCCACTAATGAGGGCTTAATAAGGAGATTCTATGAGGAGTGTAATTGCGGCATCGGTTCCGGCATCTTATGATTTCGGGAACAATCCGGCCATGGCGGTCATCGTATCCATTGCGGTGGGATATCTCATTGGATGCATCAGCTTATCGTATTTTATCGCCAAGCTTAAGGGCTTTGATATAAGGAAGCACGGCTCGGGTAATGCGGGAGCGTCAAATGTCATTATTACCGTGGGCAAGAAGGCCGGAGCTTTTGTAGCCATTTTTGATATATTCAAGGCATATTTCGCAATACAGCTTACAGTCGGTCTTTTCGGAAACATGCCGATAATAGGCACAGTCACCGGAGTGGCCGCAATACTTGGCCACATTTTCCCGTTCTATATGGGATTCAAGGGCGGTAAGGGTTTTGCTTCCCTTGGCGGTACAATACTTGCTATGGATTACCGCATGTTCTTTGTTTTCCTGATATTTGCGATCTTTGTGGTATTTATCTCAAACTATGTATGCTTCGGTCCTACCAGCGTTTCGGCGCTGTTTCCCTTTGCCTATGGGTATATTTACAGGGAATCGGGCGGAGTGTATGCGATGTTTATCCTGCTTATCGCAACAATAGCGATAATTTACAGGCATCTTGAGAACTTCAGGCGTATAAAGGAAGGCAATGAGCTTAAGTTTTCATTCCTCTGGAACAGGAAGGCAGAGGCCGACAGGTTCGGAGTTGAGAACGATGACGGTACGACATATCCATTTGAACTGGAGCATGAGGACGGATATATAAAGCATAAAGAAGAGTAATAAAACAGAATAGGAAAAGTAAACAAACAACCCCGGTCCGCAGCGGACCGGGGTTGTCATTATCTTTATAAACATACAGGTTTAATTCATATCAGTCAGTGAATACCGCATTATCTTTAACTATCTGGATGGCCTTGTCCTTATACATTCCCTGTACAAGATAACCGTCACCGTAGGTTTCGGCGCTTGAAGCATATGATTCATCGCTTCCTTCATCCTCAATAAGCTTCTTCTTGTAATCGTCGATCGTAAGCTTTATGCCTTCGTTCTCCATGATGGCCTGATATGTGAGGATTTCCTTCTCGGTCTCCTGACAAGTCTCGATGAGGCTCTCGTCATATTCTTCCTCGGTCATGCCCTGGTACTCATAGAAATCGCTGTAGCCCTGGCCGTACATCTGCGCATATATCTGGTTCATGTACTGGAAAGACTGCATATCATCATTCTTCTGAGTCGACTTAAGGTTCTTAAGGTATCTTCCGGGATATTTAACCGCCGTGGTGTTTTCCTTTAAGTAATTCTCAATCCAGTTGTTAAGGTTTTCCTCGTAATGGGTATCCTTGAGATATTTCTTATATTCCTCAACCGTGCTGGCCTTGTCTGACAGGTTCTCGGCAACAAACTCATCCGTAAACTCGGGAGAGATGTAAATACCGTTGATCACACACTCAAATACCGCATCCTTGCCGGCAAGATCCTCCGACTGATAATCCTCGGGGAAGGTAACGTTAACGGTAACGTTCTCGCCGATGCCGTGTCCGATGAGCTGCTGCTCAAAGTCATCGATGAAGGAATTCGAACCGATCGTAAGGTCGTATCCGTTTCCGCCCGAATTACCGCCCTCGAACTCAACGCCGTCGATCGAACCCACGTAATCAAGGTTGATCTTGTCGCCGTCCTCAATGAGCTTGTCGGTGTCGGTGCTTAATTCCTGATGATTCTCAAGTACTGATTTGATATCCTCCTCAACTTCTTCATCGGTAAACTCGATGTCCTTGTTTGAGATCGAAACACCCTTATATGTGGGAAGAGTCACTGCCGACGCCGCATTTACGCCCTTGACATAACCGTTTGCATCAAGACACTTGCTGTAGTCGGTGCTTGCGGTAACCCTTTTTGAAGCCTTGATGGCCGCATTGGCGATAAGGAAGCCGATACCCGCCACGATAAGCAGTATGATAACAACTTCGATCACCCTGCCGACCGTCCTGGAACGCTTGGTCTTTTTCACCTGATTGGCGCGGTCGATGCGCTTTTTCATGCTGTTGCTGACGTTGCCGGCCGTGTTCTCATCATTTTTCTTTTCCATAATAACAATAAACCTCCAAAAATTTTTACGACATTACATAGTTTACCTCATATTTAAAAGAATTTAAATAGGAAAAATAAGAAACTTTTGTGTATTTTACGAACAAATCTCGGGATCACGCCTTGCCCATTCGCACAGGGCGATGATGCAGAAGATCATGGGCGTGCACAGGATCTGCTGATAGCAGAAGAAATTGTGGAAGAAATATGCCGCAATACAGGCGGCTCCGGCAGTAAATACCGGATGATCCGATTTTTTCATAAATACAGTGAAGGCACTTATGAAAATGCCTAAATAGCTGATAAATCCAAGGATACCCTCATTTACCAGCATATTGAGCCATTCATTGTGGCAGCAGGTTATGACCATCCCGCCAAAGAAATCAAGCAGAGTCGTGGCCCTGGGTTCAGTTGCATAAAGGATCGTTGCAAGGCAGTCGGGGCCTGCACCGGTTAAGCACCTGCTTTTCCAGGGGTCTTCAAACAGACATTCAACCGTATTCCGCCAGTTAACGCCGCGTGCATCTCCCCAAAGGTCATCAAAATACAGATAATTGTTGTTCTTCAAAGCTTCGATCGGGATATATCCTTTTGTATTTAAGATGACAATGAGGATCGCGATCGGTATGCAGGCAAGAGCCGAAAAAACAATGAAATTGCGCACCTTATTGTATTTTGATATCTCAAACCCGGATCCGTCGGCCTTTTTTCCGATAAATATCCTGAATGCGATAAGGGCGGCAAGCACTACCCAGGTTGCGGCCGATTTCGTTATGAAAAACGAAATTTTGTCAAGCGGGGTGACTCTTTCCGGGAACAGGAGCTGGAAAATGCCGATAACCTTCGCTGTTGACAGCATCAGTATCATCAGGTCCAAAAAGTTTAAGAACCGTTCGTTGTTATCAAATGATACCCACAGGAATATGAGAAAGAATGCATAGCAGGCCATATAGGCACTGTCACTGTTCTGGGTTACCAGCGTCGCCGCGCTTATCGTGCAGTAAATCCCGAAGAGTATGCGCATCAGGCGGTTATCCCTGCTTATATAGATGAAGAACGAGATCCCTATGGGGACGAGGAGTATCATATAGCTTGAATACCAGGTTGACTGTCCCAGGGTGGAAAGGAAGTCCTTTTTATACTTCATTTCCAGGTTCTCATAAAGTTCAAGCGGATCTATGTTGAACCGGTGGAGTACTCCGAATATGAAAGCGATCGATGAAGACACGAGCATCACGAACAGCATGTCCTTTTTCCAGCTTTTAAGGGCAAACCTTGTTACAAGAAAATAGATCGAAGCGAACATAAGCTGTGACCGCAGTCCCATGTTCCAGTCCTTGTAGCCTTCCCACGGGAGGTTCACCACACTCTCGGGAGCCTTCATGTCAAACAGGAAGAATCGCGGGAATTCATTTGTACGGCTGGGCGAAAAGATGAATGAAAGCATGGATGCTATCACAAAAGCCAGGACGAACATATCTATGACCGAGAACGAACTTAAAAATTCCGTTATCGAGGCCTTATTTATCTTCTTTTTAAGGATGAGTGCGAGGAGATAAATACAGAGAAGTATCACCGCAAACAACAGAAACGATACTGTGATCGCCATGAACATGGTATATTTGAAAGAACCGATATCGTAGTACTTATCGTGGTAGATGATGGGCATCACAAAAAACAGCACACAGCAGTAGGTTGATACCAGTACTCCCAGCAGAAAACGTATTACGGTTAAAGCGTCAAGCTCGAGTTCTTTTTTTGCACGTTTTTTCTTACTCATGGATATGATTATACATCGAAAATCTCAGGATGTCATTTAAATAATTATGTGGTACAATTGTTTGGGATTGCGATGCTGTCCCGTATCTTAGCGCCTCTTAGGAGGAATAATGGAAAACTACGTTAAATTAAAGGATCTAGCCAAACATCTTCATATAAAAAAGGGTGATAACGTGTATGTCACCTCCGACGTCAAGCAGCTGCTGTATCATTGCGTACAGAATGACGACGATACCGATCTTAACATTTTGATACAGGGGATCATAGATATAATAGGAAGCGATGCGACCCTGGTATTCCCGACTTTTAACTGGTCCTTCTGTAAGGGTGTGCCTTACGACCATGTAAAGACGCCGTGCAAAACGGGGTCTCTCGGTAAGTTTGCCTTAAAGCGCGATGATTTTGCAAGGACGAAGCACCCCATTTACTCGTTCGCGGTATGGGGTAAGGATAAGGAAGCACTGTGTGAGCTTGACAACAAGAGCTCATTCGGGCCGGATTCGCCGTTTGAATTCATGGTATCGCACGGCTATCGGAATTTATTTATAGATAAGGATACGCAGCATTCCTTTGTTTTTGTGCATTATGCGGAAGAATCAAGCGGCCCCGTTCCCTATCGCTACCTTAAGGATTTCACTGCCGATTACACCGACGGGAAGGGTAATACCCGTAAAGCTACCTATTCGATGAATGTCCGCAACCTTGGCATGGATGTTCAGAACACGATCACCCCGCTTGAGGATGAATTTATTGAAAAGGGTATAGAGGACAGGTTCTATATAAACGGGATCGAATACAAGATAATTGAGCTCAAAGAAAGCCATCCAATAATATTAAATGACGTTTTAACAAACCGTAGCCGCCGCGTATGTTCCTACATTGGACAGGATGATGACCCAAAGGTACTGGGTGAGAGCATGTACGCTCTTGCGGACAGGCTCTTCCCGATATGCCGCAGCATCACGGGAGCGGGAGTAAGGGAAACCTTCGATATCCTTAAGGAGTATATCCCCGATCTTAAGCTTAGCGAGGTACCGACAGGAACGAAGGTGTTTGACTGGACGGTCCCTAAGGAATGGAGGATCGAGGAAGCTTATATTGAGGATGAGGAAGGCACAAGGATCATAGATTTTAAGGAAAACAACCTGCATGTCCTGGGTTATTCGACACCGATAGACGAATGGATGGACCTTTCGGAGCTTGAGCCGCATATTTATACTCTGAAGGACCAGCCTGATCTGATACCGTATGTTACTTCTTATTATAAGGAGCGCTGGGGCTTTGCGATGAGTCAGAACATGAAGGACTCGTTAAAGCCGGGTAAATACCATGCGGTTATAAAGTCCGAACTGTTCGACGGGAGCCTGTCTTATGGGGAACTCATCATACCCGGCGAAACGGATTCGGAAGTATTTTTGTCGACCTATATCTGCCATCCCTCGATGGCAAATAACGAGTGTTCCGGTCCGGCGCTTATGACTCACCTTGTAAGCTATATAAAGGGCATACGAAATCGAAAGTGTTCATACAGGATTATATTTATTCCGGAGACCATCGGAGCGATCACTTACCTCTCTCAGCACCTGGAAGAGATGCGAAAAAAAGTTAAAGCGGGATTTAACCTGACCTGTGTCGGAGATAACCGATGTTATTCAATGGTCCATTCAAGGTACGGCAATACCCTTGCGGACGAAATCCTTACCTCAGTCCTTAATGAATGCTGTCCGGGATATGAGGATTATTCATATCTTAAGCGCGGTTCGGACGAGAGGCAGTACCAGGCTCCGGGAGTAGACCTCCCGCTTGTATGCTTCTGCCGTTCGAAGTACCACGTATATCCCGAGTACCACACTTCAGGAGATAATATGTCGATCGTAAGTCCGGAAGGGTTCTACGGATCGTTCAATGTAATAAGAAGGTGCATCGACAAGATTGAAGCTCTCAGCCGCGGGGACGGTTCTTTTGTCGCGTTAAATGAGTCAACGGGGACGGCTCCGTTAAGCTCATCTTCTCCTAAGTACCGCGTGACCTGCCTGTGTGAGCCGCAGCTTGGAAAGCGCGGGCTGGTACCTACGATGAGTTCCAAGGAAACCTATCAGGAAACGCTTGCGATGAAGGACGTGCTTGCATACGCTGACGGGACCCACGACATAGAAGGCCTTGCTAAAGTCATAATGCAGCCGGTCGAAGTGGTCCGCAAGGTGGTCGATCAGTTGCTTGATGCAGGATTATTAAAAGAAGAATCATGATAATAAGGAAAAGGGAAAAGCTATGAGCCGTGAAGAGATAATGGAAAAAGTAAATGAGATATTCAGGGATGTCTTCGATGATGAAACGCTCGTGATCACGGATTCCACGAATTCGGATGATATCGAAGACTGGGATTCCCTTGAGCATATATCGCTTATCATTTCCATGGAGAAGGAATTCAACATGAAATTCGATATAAAGGAAGTAAACAAGCTCGAAAACGTCGGCCAGATGGTCGATATGATCAAATCCAAGATGTAAAAGGCGTCTTCCCGGGATGATAGAGCGCCGGGGGATCTTTGATGAGGTGTCATATGAACACATACACATACGACGAAATACAGGCAGGCCACAGGGAAAGCTTCACGGTCACGGTAACAGAGGCCGATATGGATAAGTTCCGCGAGATATCGGGTGATGTGAACCCGCTCCATAAGGACGCGGACTATGCAAAGGAGCACGGCCATAAGGATCGCGTGGTATTCGGCATGCTTACGGCATCATATCTGTCAACCCTTGCGGGTGTCTATCTTCCGGGCGAGCGTTCCCTTATACACAGCGTGGAAGTCAAGTTTGAAGGTGCCGTATATCCGGGTGATGAACTGACTGTTGAAGGCACTGTGGCGGAAAAGAACGATACATTTAACCTCATCGTGATCAAAGTGATCATAAGGAACGGAGAAGGAAAGAAGGTTTGCAAGGCCAAGATGCAAGTCGGCGTGGTGTGATTTAAGGAATGCGGATCCTAAGCCGCATGGACCGACGGAATGTTTCAAATTAAAGGGAGGGTTTACAATGAGCGACATCGAAAAATTACAGGAATGGATCAACGAAAGCAAGTATATCGTATTCTTCGGAGGTGCCGGCGTATCGACCGAGAGCGGGATTCCGGATTTCAGGAGCGTGGACGGTTTATACAACCAGAAATACGACTATCCGCCGGAAACGATATTGAGCCATACGTTCTACAGGGCCAAGCCCGCCGAGTTCTACCGTTTTTACCGCGATAAGCTCATCTGCACCGATGCCAAGCCCAACAAGGCGCATCTTAAGCTGGCCGAGCTTGAGGCCGCAGGCAAACTCAAGGCGGTCGTAACCCAGAATATTGACGGCCTTCATCAGGCAGCGGGCTCAAAGGAGGTGCTTGAGCTTCACGGAAGCACACTCAGGAATTACTGTGAGCACTGCCGTAAGTTCTTTGATATCAACTATATAATAGAAACAGAAGGTGTTCCGAAGTGTGATTCTTGCGGCGGACCCGTAAAACCGGATGTCGTACTGTATGAGGAAGGCCTGGATGACAGCATCATGAGCAGGTCGATCGAGCATATAAGCAAGGCCGACATGCTGATAATAGGCGGCACGAGCCTTGCCGTATATCCTGCGGCAGGTCTTATCAACTACTACAGGGGCAGCAAGCTTACACTGATAAACAAATCGTCAACGCCTATGGACAGGAAGGCAAATCTTGTCATAAACGGAAGCATCGGCGAGGTGCTGGGACAGATAAAGTGCTAAAAAGTCCTTGAAATATAGGAATTTTTATGATAATATTGTGACTCGTGATACAGATCAAGGACGGGTGAAGTGCGCCCGGTCCCATTATTCCTTGCTTCACACAGGGTTGTGAGGCCGAAGACCGGAAGGAGGTACTAGCATGAACAAATATGAATTATGCGTTGTTCTTAGTGCTAAGATCGAAGATGACGAGAGAGCAGCCGCACTCGAGAAGGTACAGAAGTACATCACTCGTTTCGGCGGTACTGTTACTGGCATCGAGGAATGGGGTAAGAAGAAGCTTGCTTATGAGATCCAGAAGATGAAGGAAGCTTATTATTACTTCGTACAGTTTGATGCTGATGCAACGGCTCCCATCGAAATCGAAAATCGCGTGCGCATTATGGAAAACGTCATCAGATATTTGTGCGTTAGAGCTGACGCATAATAGAAAGTGAGCGTATATGAATAAAGTTATCCTTATGGGAAGATTAACCCGCGATCCTGATGTCAGGTATTCTTCGGGTGATAATGCGATGGCGATCGCAAGGTACACACTTGCGGTAGACAGAAGATTCAAGAGAAACGGTGATGATCAGACCGCTGATTTTATAGGTTGTGTGGCATTTGGCAAGGCAGGTGAGTTTGCCGAGAAGTATTTAAGGAAGGGTACCAAGGTTGCCGTTACGGGCCGTATCCAGACAGGAAGCTACACCAATAAGGATGGTCAGAAGGTTTACACCACCGATGTAGTCGTAGAGGACCAGGAATTTGCCGAGAGCAAGAATGCCGGATCAGACAATTCCGGATTTGCACCGGCCAATCCTGCTGAAGGAAGCGATCCCGGCGACGGCTTCATGAACATTCCGGACGCAATAGACGAGGAATTGCCGTTCAACTAGGATCGGATATTTGGAGGTAAATTGAAATGGCTTACAATAAATCACAGGGTGATAACGACAGAGCTGATTCTCCGATGAGGAGAAGAGGCGGGATCCGCAGGAGAAAGAAGGTTTGCGTATTCTGCGGCAAGGATAAGGTAATTGATTACAAGGATGCAGCTACACTGAGGAAATTCGTATCCGAGAGGGGCAAGATACTTCCCCGCAGGATCACGGGTACCTGCGCTAAGCATCAGAGGGCTCTTACAGCAGCAGTGAAGAGGGCGCGCCACGTAGCAATAATGCCTTATGTTCAGGACTGATAAGAATCGATAAGATTAAAGGTGCAATGTGGCACGCGCGGAGGCGCGTGCCATATTACTTTAAAGGTGACAAAGGGTAAATAAGGATAAAGGACAAAGGAATAAGTAAGGAGAAGGGAAATGCCTATTACAGAATTATTGGAAAGAAATGCGGAAAAATACGGGGATGACGTATGTCTTGTGGAGCTTAATCCGGAGATCAAGGAGAACAGGCGCAAGACATGGAAGGACTTCGAACTGATCGAATCCAACCCCAAGGAGCCCTATCGCAGGGAGATCACATGGAGCGTATTCGATGAGAAGGCCAACCGCTTTGCCAACATGCTCATCGGCAGAGGGATCAAAAAGGGCGACAAGGTAGGTATCCTTATGATGAACTGCCTTGAGTGGCTGCCGATCTACTTCGGAGTGCTCAAAACCGGAGCTATCGCGGTTCCGTTCAACTTCAGGTACAGCTCGGATGAGATATTGTACTGTGCAAAGCTTGCTGAGATCGACGTTCTGGTATTCGGTCCCGAATTTGTGGGCCGTATCGAGGATATCGCCGACGAGCTCATGGTAAAGCGCCTGCTGATCTTTGTGGGTGAAAACTGCCCGAGCTTTGCCGATGATTACAAGACACTCGTAAATAACTGCAGCTCAAGGCGGCCCAAGGTGACCATAACCGATGACGACCTCGGCGCGATCTACTTCTCGTCGGGCACCACAGGCTTCCCGAAGGCGATTCTTCATAAACACAGGTCACTCGTGCATTCATGCAGGGTTGAGCAGAATCACCACGGCCAGACCAGGGACGACGTATTCTTATGCATCCCGCCCCTTTACCACACCGGCGCCAAGATGCATTGGTTCGGTTCGCTTCTCTCGGGTAGCAAGGCAGTGCTCCTTAAGGGAACAAAGCCCGAATTCGTGCTTGAAGCCGTATCAAAGGAAAAATGCACGATAGTATGGCTTTTGGTACCGTGGGCACAGGATATCCTTGAAGCGATAGACAGCGGAAGGGTCAAGCTCTCCGATTACGAGCTGTCCCAGTGGAGGCTTATGCACATCGGTGCACAGCCGGTTCCCAAGAGCCTCATAAAGAGGTGGAAGGAAGTATTCCCGAACCATCAGTACGACACCAACTACGGCCTGTCAGAATCGATCGGCCCTGGCTGTGTACATCTTGGAGTTGAGAACATCCACAAGGTAGGCTGCATAGGAAAGGCAGGCTACGGATGGGAAACAGATATAGTAGACGAACAGGGTAATCCCGTAAAGCAGGGCGAAGTAGGCGAGCTCATTGTCAAGGGTCCAGGCGTTATGGAGGAATACTACAACGATCCCAAGGCTACGGCCGAGGTATTAAAGGACGGATGGCTTTACACCGGTGATATGGCAATGACCGATGAGGATGGGTTCATCCTCCTTGTAGACCGCAAGAAGGATGTCATCATAAGCGGCGGCGAGAACCTCTATCCCGTCCAGATCGAGGATTTCATCCGCACGAACGACAAGGTTCACGATGTTGCTGTCATCGGTATACCGGATAAGCGGCTCGGAGAGGTAAGCTGTGCGATAATCGAGCTTAAGGAAGGCCAGAAGATGACTGAGGAAGAGATGAACGAATTCTGTTTGAAGCTTCCGAGGTACAAGAGGCCCCATAAGATAATATTTGCCGATATTCCCAGGAATCCAACCGGAAAGATCGAGAAGCCGAAGCTTCGCGAGATGTACGGCGGAAAGGGACTTGTGGCATCACAGAATGAAAGCTAGAGGAGGAAAGTATGGAAAGTATTATCAGAGTTAACGACGCAGTCAACAGCTTTGCATGGGGATGGTTCGGCCTTATCCTGCTGCTCGGCACCGGACTTGTATGTACGGTTATCACGAAGTTCTTCCAGATAACACACATAAAGCACTGGTGGAGCAAAACGATAGGAATGGTCCTTAACAAGGACTCGCATGTAAAGACAGAGCAGGGTTCGGTATCGCAGTTCCAGGCACTGTGTACCGCACTTGCGGCAACCATAGGTACCGGTAATATCGCCGGTGTGGCGGCAGCCATCTGTGTGGGCGGCCCGGGTGCCGTATTCTGGATGTGGATCGCCGCGATCCTCGGAATGATGACGAACTATTCCGAAAACATCCTCGGTATCTACTTCAGGCGCAGGAACTCGGAAGGCGAGTGGTCCGGCGGAGCAATGTACTACTTAAGCGACGGTCTCGGATCATATAAGGGCTGCAAGGGCCTCGGTAAGGCGCTTGCAACGATATTTGCGCTGTTTGCGATACTTGCTTCATTCGGTATCGGTAACATGGGCCAGATAAACAAGATAACCCTTAATATAGAATCAGCCTTCTTTTCAAATGTAAACACCGCAACATTCGGCGGCGTTTCGATCATAAACTGGATCATCGGCCTGCTGCTTACCCTTCTTGGCGCAGCGATCATCCTCGGTGGACTTAAGAGGGTTGCTGCGGTAGCAGAGAGGGTTGTTCCTTTCATGGCGATAATATATGTCATCGGAGCACTTATTATCATGTTCATGCATGTGTCAATGCTCGGTTCGATGTTTGCCGCGATATTTAAGTTCGCATTCGGTCCCAGGGCTGTAGCCGGCGGTGCTGCGGGAACAGCGGTCCAGATAGCACTTAACACAGTAAAGAGCGGATGTAAGAGGGGTGTGTTCTCAAACGAGGCCGGTCTTGGTTCATCCGTTATGGTACACTCCAATTCA
>JAILJC010000182.1 GCA_024694965.1 Lachnospiraceae bacterium | reverse complement strand
CGCTCATATCGCAGGTACCGACAGCGAGAAGGTTCCCGTTATCTGACGGCAGGCGGCAGAACTTGGTCTGGTATTCACGTTCCTTGCCGTCGATATTTACGCGGTAATTGACATAGTGAGCCTTGCTGCTGTATAAGTTGCTCGTGATAAGTCCGGGCTCCATGGAGATCCGGACCTTATTCTTATCCTCATCAACGACCATCTGCTCAATAAAGGCGTTTAACTGCCCATCGTAGCCTATCCGTTCAAAATCACCCGTGACGCGGGACGAAAAGATATTAAGGCTGCGGTCGCTTAAGACCTTGCCGGTGTCTGTATCCACTATGGCTAGCCTGTCATAATCGGAAGTCAATGCGAGTGCTGCGGTTATCTCGTTGTTGTTTTCGTTCATGATATGCGCCCCTTGAAAAAATCCTCTACTAGTAATTCTACTTACCAAACAGCCGATTTGCAATGTTTTTTTTAGGCATGTTATAATGGTTAGCGTGTATGATCAGTGATGATATTTTGAGGATACAGTATGCCGTTATTTTCAGTTATTACAACCTGCCGCAATGCGGGCGGGAGCATCGCAAAGACCATTTTATCGGTGCTTGAGCAGGATTTCCGTGATTTTGAGTACATAATCATGGACGGCTGCTCGAGTGATGATACCTGCAAGGTGGCTGATTCTTACAAGGATGCTTTTGCTCACGCGGGCATTCCGTACATGATATTTTCGGAGGAGGATCACGGCATATATGAGGGCATGAACCATGCGCTTAAGCATGCATCCGGCGATTACGTTAATTTCATGAATGCGGATGACTGCTTTATGGGACCGCACACGCTTACCGATGCAGCCCGTGCGGTGAAGGAAGCCTTGAGTGACGGGAAAGGAAAACCCGGTGTATTTTACGGAGATTCGGTTGCTGTTGAGTTTAATCAGACCTACCGTTACACAAAGGATATCTCCCTTATAGAATCACGCATGCCGTTTTCGCATCAGTCCGTTTTTGCATCAAGGGAGCTGCTTAATGAGTATCCGTTTAATGAGTCGTATAAGATAGGGGCCGATTATGATTTCCTGTTAAATGCATATAAGAACGGCCACAGGTTTTATGATCTTTCGATACAGGTATGTAAGGTGACTCTTGACGGGCTTTCGTCGGTGGATCTTTACAACACCTTCATTGAAACGACAAGGATACAGGAAGATCACGGCATACATCATTACTCCGACAGGCAGTATGCAAAAAAGCTAAGGTCGCTTAGGCTTAAACAGTTTGTGATGGATCATTTCCCGAAGGTAGTGATCATGCTGATACGCAAGCTTCAGCGTATACACAGGGGGCAGAATGAACACTGTTAGGATAGCGTTTTCGGATTTCTGGGACAGCTTTGATCCCAAGGATAATTTCATAACAAATGCATTAAGGAAACATTTCAAGGTCGTGCTTTCGCATGATCCTGATTTTGTGTTCTGCTCTAATTTCGGCAACAGGCATCTTAAGTATGATTGCGTTAAGATATTCTATACGGGCGAGAACCTCTGCCCCGATTTTAACCTTGTTGATTATGCATTGGGCTTCCAGCCGATCTCCTTTAATGACCGGTATTTAAGGCTCCCTCTTTATGTGCTGTATGGGGATGCCGTAGGCCTTGCACTTAAGAAGCATGAGCTTCCTGATAACTTCGATCCTGATAAGCTTAAGTTCTGTAATTACGTTATAAGCAATGCGATAAGCGATCCTTCAAGGGATAAGATGATAGGCCTGCTTGACGGATATAAGAGGGTTGATTCAGGCGGCAGATACAAAAACAATGTAGGCGGCCCGGTTGCCGATAAGATCGCATTTGAGAAGAATTACAAATTCACCATGTGCTTTGAGAATTCATCGGCACCCGGATATACGACCGAAAAGATAGTCGAAGCATTTGCGGGACAGACGATCCCTATATACTGGGGTAATCCTGATATAGCTTCCGAATTCAATCCCGGGGCATTCATTAACTGCCATGATTTTTCGTCTCTTGAGGAAGTCCTTGAGGAAGTTAAACGGATAGATAATGATAATGAGCTTTTCCTTAAGATGTTGCGTGAACCCGTGATCACGGAAGGTTCATCAGCTGCAAGCTGTCTTGAAAAAGATTATCTGTCGGATTATCTGTTTGAGATATTAAGTCAGGGCCGTGAAGCGGCATACAGGCGTAACAGGATATATGTAGGAAAAAGATACGAGGAACAGGCGGCGTTCCATCAAAAGATAGACAGGGTATTATATTATCCTCGCCGCGCAGCTTATTGGCTTTCTAACAGGCTGAAAAGTCGTGGCTGATACGCTGACTGTGTTCTGACTATCTTATATAAACGTGAAACGGCAGGATCACTTACCGCCGGCCATCCGATAAACACGGTAAAACAGTGCGAGCATCCCCATCATCCTATGCTTCATTAAAAACACGGGAATGCGCCTTGCAAATGTAAGATACTTAAGATCGATCTTATCAAGTGCTTCGGAAAACAGCTCCTCATTCAGCTTATCCTTCATAAGTTTAAGCCGCGTGTGAAGGGGCTTTTTATTTTGTGGATTTAAGTAATCCATGTCCATGCTCTCGAGGAAAAAGAAAACGCAGCGCATATAGTAAACCTGATGGAAAAGTTCGTCCTTTCCGGTTCCTTCAATGAATGCCTTAAGTTCACGCAATGCATCCTCAAACACGGAAATCCCGCCGTCGCGGTACTGATATGACGCAGACTCCTGAAGCTGCCTGTAGTAGTAGAAGAACCGGTGCAGGTATCCTATACGGGCGGCCTTGTCATATACGCGTATATTAAAGTTCACATCCTCCGAGCGCATGACGCCCACGGGATATTTAAGATCGTTTTCAGAAAGAAATGAACGAAGGTAGAGCTTGGAACAGCACGAACCCGAGCCGCATCTTGTGCACAGATCTCCGTATACAGGCAAATAACCCACCATCGTCTTAAGCATAAGGTCGCGCTTCTGATCAGGTGATATAAGCTCTATCGTCTGCTTAAACGGCATGTATTCTTCCTGCCTGCCGGGATAGCATTTATATGTTCCCCAAATTGCAACCTCAAGTTGATTTTTTATGGCAAAGTCATACGCCGCTTCAAGGTTATCTTCTGCGATATAGTCATCGGAATCAACGAAGGTAATGTACTCGCCGCAGGCGGCCGCGATCCCTGTGTTCCTGGCGGCGGAAGCACCTGCATGCTCTTGCTTTAAAAGGCGTATGCGCGGATCCGAACCGGCAGTTTCGTTCATTATATTTACGATGTTTTCCGGCGCACCGTCATCAACAAGAAGTATTTCAATATCATTAAGGGACTGGTGCATGACACTTCGCAGACAGTCCCTGAAATAATCCTCGCTGACCCGGTAAACCGGTATGATCACTGAAACCTTGATCGATGACATATTGATCACCTTAATAAACGTTTACAGCATATGGGCACGCATTTCCTCGCCGCTTACATTGAGAAGATATGCGGGAGCCACATCAAATACGGTCTTGCATCCGCTCATTCCCTCTTTGTTCATGCGGTATGCCGCCCTTGCGTAGGCGATGAGAACTGAAGAGGTAAATTCCGGATTTGAATCAAGAGTAAGCTTATACTCTATAACATGCTTGTTTTCCTTATCCCATCCGGTAACGCCGCTCCTTATCACCATTCCGCCGTGGGGGATGCCCTTATGATCCCTGTCAAGCTCCTCCTGGGAGATGAAATGCACGGTCGTATCGTAATCCGAGAAGTAGTTGGGCATGGTAACGATCTCTTTCTCGATCTTTGCCTTATCGGCTCCGTCCTTTGCCACAACGAAGCATTCACGCGTGTGCTTCTGCCTGGTGGAAAGTTCGGGGTTTGAACCGCTGCGTACGGCTTCAACGGCTGCCTCAACAGGTATCGTATACTGCCTTGCATCCGCAACGCCTTCGATGCGCCTGATCGCATCGGAATGTCCCTGGCTTACGCCCCTGCCCCAGAAGGTATAATCGCTTCCTTCGGGAAGGATCGCATTTGCATATGCTCGGTTAAGCGAAAACATACCGGGATCCCAGCCTACGGATATCATCGCGATATTACCGCCTGCCTTGGCCGCGGCATCAACGTTTGCAAAGTGCTCGGGGATCTTGGCGTGTGTATCGAATGAATCTATAACGTTAAAATCACGCGCATACTTCGGCGTCATTTCCGGAAGATCCGTTGCGCTTCCGCCGCAGATGATAAGCACATCCACTTCATCCTTATGTGCGAGGATGTCGTTTACGTTGTAAACATTAACTCCGCTTGTAAGGATCTTAACCGACGAAGGATCTCTCCTCGTAAATACGCAGGTAAGCTCCATATCGTCATTCTGTTTGATGGCGCACTCAACTCCGCGCCCTAAGTTACCGTAACCCAAGATACCGATCTTAATGCTCATTTTTTTGTCCTTCCTGTTTTGATTTTTTAGCTTATTTGGAACGCGCCCATGACGGGATCGTAAGATCTGCATTCTGTTTGCGCAGTATCAGCTGTACCTGCCTTATAAGCTTCCGTAAGAATACCGGAAAATGGTCCATAACGAACTGTTTAAGCTTCATCTCGCGCTTTTTGACAATGAGCTCCGTCACGGTGGGACCTGTGATCCCGTGGCTGTTCCTTATCCTGAGGGCATCCATATACGCATCATACAGCTTAAGCGATGAGATATCGTTTTTCATAAGGATGCAGATGATCGTATTGACATCCCTGAAGAAGAATCCCTTGCCGTGCATCGACAGCAGCCAGTCGTAATCGGCGCCGATCCTGTAATCCGTCTTAAAGGGATAGCGGCTTAACAGCTCGCGGTTTATAAAGGCCGCCTGCAGTGAAAAAGGCATGCGTGATTCGATGCTCGCAAATGATTTGCGGAACATATGATAGTGCCCGTATTCACACTCCACGGCGTCGCCGTAAAGGATAGCCGCGTTGGGATAATTGCTCTTGTTAAATACGGATGAGAGGACGTTGGATGCATAGAAGCAGCTTCCGGCGTTTAAGAAATTGATCCACGTGCCCTCGGCATGAGTCACTGCCCTGTTCATGCCCGAGTAAATATCGGGGTCATTTTCGTAAAACACGCTGATACGGATCCCGCGCGTCTTTAAACGGGAGGCATACTTATCTATGAGCTCCGAAGTGCCGTCATTTGAGCCGCAGTCCTGGATGATGTATTCAAAATCAGAGTAATCCTGGGCAAGCACCGACTCGAAGGTCTTTACGATGTTCCTGCCCGGATTGCGGCATACGGTTATTATTGATACGTTTGGCCTGTTATTCTCATTCATGGAAACAATTATAGCATATCTTATCGATTTTTGTAACAAATTATACCGGATTGTGGTATTATGTTTTAGTGATAAAGCAGATAAAGACGGGAAGGATCGGGATGATAGAACGAAAGCTTAAAGAGGTCGGTTCGGCTTTATACAGGAATATATGTTACCCGTTTGTAAGGATGGGGGTAGAATCACGCACCCGGAGCATAATAAAGCAGGGCTCTTACCTTGATAAGGGCACCGAGCTTGAGGGCAGGAACTACATAGGCAGGGATGTCAGGCTTTCGAATGTAAGGCTCGGCTACGGCTCCTATGTGAACAGCGACTGCGATATCTCCAATACAAGGATCGGCAGGTTTTCCTCAATAGGAACGAGGGTCACCACCGAGCTCGGTTCGCATCCGGCGGACGGCAAACACGTTGCGCTCCATCCTGCGTTTTACAGCAGCGCGGGTGCACTTGGCTTTACCTATGTCGAGGGTGACTCTTATGATGAGATGAAATACCTTGATGAAGAGTCACACATCCAGGTCATCATAGGAAGCGATGTCTGGATAGGCAATAACGTAAGCATACTTGAGGGTGTTAAGATAGGAGACGGCGCTATTGTGGCGGCAGGTTCGCTTGTAAATAAGGACCTTGAACCCTACGGCATATATGCGGGGGTACCGGCCAAAAAGATAAGGGACCGCTTCCCGGAAGACACGGTTAAGGCACTGCTTGAAAAGCCGTGGTGGAGATTACCGGTTAAGGAAATAAGGAAGCGCGCGGCAGCAGGGGAATTCGATGATGCAGCCGCTTTTATCGAGAAATTGACTGAAGAAGTCAAGACGAAAAGAGAATGACCAAGGCGGTCAATATCGCATTTGTGGGAGTGAAGGGACATGGAAAGAATTGCGATCGTGGTAGTGGCATATAACAGGGTGGCATCGCTGATGCGCCTGCTTGATTCCCTTACCGGAGCCTATTATCCGGAAGGGGTGGACGTGCCTCTTATAATAAGCGTTGACAAGAGCGACAGTGCGGCGGTCGAGGACGTGGCCAGGGATTATGTATGGGAACACGGTGACAAGTCTGTCAGGCTGCACGAAACAAACCTCGGGCTTAGGGAGCATGTCCTTGAGTGCGGGGATATATCGAGGGACTATGACGGAGTGATCGTACTGGAGGATGACCTGTACGTATCGCCCTCTTTTTATATGTATACGCTCGCTGCATTCTCAAGAACGAGGATGGAAAAGAAGATCGGAGGCATATCGCTTTATTCACACAGATTAAACGTACATGCCCGCGAGCCCTTCGAAGCCATAGATGACGGATATGACAATTACTATATGCAGTTTGCTTCATCGTGGGGCCAGGCCTTTACGACGGCGCAGTGGGACGGCTTCAGGCAGTGGTATGATATGCACTCACAGGACGACATAGCATCGGATGATATCCCCGTGAATGTTTCCACATGGTCGGATAAGTCCTGGCTTAAGTACTATATCAAGTATCTTGTTAACACCGATAAGTATTTCCTCTATCCGAGGGTTTCGTTTACGACCAACTTCGGGGACGAGGGCGAGCATATGGCCGGAAAGGATACGGTGCTTAACGACCTTCAGGTGCCTCT
>JAILJC010000156.1 GCA_024694965.1 Lachnospiraceae bacterium | reverse complement strand
ATGGAAGAAAAACAGCGGGTCATTATGGATGCTCTTAATATATCGAGGTAGGGATGTATAATAACGAGGGGAAGAGGTCCAATTTCATAGTACAGGGTGGAATTCTTGCGATCACGGGAGTCATATCAAGGATAATCGGACTTGTTTACAGGATCCCCCTGCAGAAAAAGATCGGTGACAGCGGAATGGGTTATTATTCCGCAGCATTTCAGATCTATTCGATAATGCTCATCATATCATCCTACAGTCTTCCCACTGCGGTTTCCAAGCTTGTGGCAATGCGTGTCGCTAAAGGTCAATACAAAAACGCACGCAGGACATTGCACGGAGCGATGCTTTTTGCACTTATTACGGGCGGTGCCAGCTGTCTTATCGTGCTGTTCGGGGCTGATGTGATGGCAACAAATATCATGAACCTTCCCAAAAGTGCGATAGCTTTAAGGATACTGGCTCCGACACTTTTGATCGTTGCCGTAATGGGTGTTATAAGGGGTTATTTCCAGGGCCTCGGTACGATGATCCCGACGGCTTTCTCACAGCTTTTTGAGCAGGTTGTAAATGCGGTTATCTCTGTTGTCGCTGCAATATATCTGTTTGAGTACGGTACTAAGGTGTCGGCACTTCTTAAAGACAATGCATATTCTTCGGCATACGGTGCGGCAGGAGGAACACTGGGAACCTGTGCGGGAGCTCTTGCTGGACTTCTCATGCTGGCGGTCATGTTCGTAATCCATAACCGTGACATGAAAAAGAATGTCTTCAATGACTCTACCGCCAAAAACGACAGTTTTCCCAAGATATTCAGGATATTGCTGATAACGATCCTACCGGTCATTCTAAGCAGTACCATATATAATATCTCAGATGTGCTTGATCAGGGCCTGTTTGGTTCGGTTATGGCGAAAAAGGGAATGGGAGAGCATGACATCGCTTCATACTGGGGTATATTCAGCACGAAATATAAGGTTATCATAAACGTGCCGGTAGCACTCGCCAATGCACTTTGTTCATCAATAATGCCATCACTCACTTCATGTGTCGAGCAGGGCAAATTAAAGCTTGCCCGCCATAAAGTACGGCTCGGTATGCGTTTTGTGATGATAATAGCTTTTCCCTGCGCCATGGGACTCAGCGTTCTTGGTAAGCCGATCCTCTCAATGCTTTTTACGGGTGAGATAGAGATACCTTCGATGCTTTTAAGGATTGGCTCGATAACCGTAGTACTTTACTCAATGTCAACACTTTCAAACGGTGTTCTGCAGGGCATTAATAAATTGAACATACCCGTAAGGAACGCAGCAATAGCACTGGCGATACATCTCGGGGTACTCTACCTTTGCATCGGTGTCTTTGATCTTAAGCTATACGGTGTTGTCATAGCACTCATCGTTTTTGCACTGATAATCTGCATTCTTAACTGGATAAGCATAGGGCGATATCTATCGTACAGGCAGGAACTGAAAAAAACCTTCCTTATCCCCTTACTTGCATCGGCGATAATGGGAGTTGTGATATTCATTGCATATATTCTTTTGGGTAAGGCGGTATCGGATGCGGTTGCAACGCTGATATCGATCCTCATAGGAGTATGTGTCTATTTTGTGGCACTCCTTCTGTTGAAGGGAGTAAACGAAGCCGAGATAAGGAGCTTTCCTGGCGGGGATATACTGGCAGGGATAGCCTTGACTCTCAGGCTCATAAGATGATCTTTTGGAGGCAGTATGTTAAGGATAGATAAAATAAAGCTTCCGGTTCCAGAAAAGGACAGGGCGCTTAACGAAGCCATAGAGCGGATACTACAGTTAGACAAGATAAGCAAAGGAAATGAAAGCCCTGATTACAGTTTCCGGATCCTTCGCAGGTCATTGGATGCAAGAAAGAAGCCGGAACTTTTTTATGTGTACTCGGTGGTTGTCACTATCGATCCTGTTCTTGAGGAGAGGATACTGAAGCATGCAAGGGCTTCTTCCGTTTCAAAATACGAACCTAAGCTCTATAAGATACCTGATCCTACCGGAGACATACTCTTAAAGGGAAGGCCGGTGATAGTAGGTTCGGGGCCGGCAGGTCTGTTCTGTGCATATATCCTTTGCAGCAAAGGTTATGCTCCCCTGATACTTGAACGTGGAGAATCAGTTGAGTTAAGGACAGAAACGGTAAGAAAATTCTGGAACGGCGAAACGATCAATGTAGATTCTAATGTTCAGTTTGGCGAAGGCGGAGCAGGTACATTTTCCGACGGCAAATTAAACACCGGTGTAAACGATAAGAACGGACGCAACCAGTTCGTGCTTGATACTTTCGTGAAGATGGGAGCTGATGAGGAAACAGCGTATATAAACAAGCCGCATCTCGGTACGGATGTGCTCGTAAGGATAGTAAAAGAGTTAAGATGTTATATCACAGAGCACGGCGGCACTTTTAAGTTCAACACAAGGATGACCGGATTTGAAACGGACGGAAATGAAATAACGGCTGTAATCGCAGAAAAACTGTCAAACAACGGCTTCGGAGGATCAAATAACACCTCTGAACAGATAAGGATAGAAACCAACTGTCTGGTAATGGCAATAGGGCATTCAGCCAGGGATACCTTTAAAATGCTGTATGACAAAGGCGTACAGATGGCCCAGAAGAACTTTGCGGTCGGCTTAAGGATCCAGCATCCCCAGGACATGATAGATGATTGTCAATACGGAAAAGATCACGATGAGAACCTTCCGGTTGCTGACTACAAACTCAGCCATCATACAAATAACGGCCGTGATGTTTATTCCTTCTGTATGTGTCCGGGGGGATTTGTAGTAAATGCTTCCAGTGAAAAAGGACGGGTGGCTGTAAACGGAATGAGTTATTCGCTCAGGGATTCGGGTACGGCAAACAGTGCGATAATAGTATCTGTTGATAAGAAGGATTTTGGTTCGTATGACCCCCTTGCCGGTATGGAATTCCAGAGAAAGTTGGAGGAGCGTGCATATACACTCGGAAGGGGACGCATTCCCATTCAGCAGTACGGTGACTTTAAAAATGGTGAAATGAGTGGAAAACCCGGAGATTTTGTTCCCCGTATAAAAGGCTCTTATACGGTCACAGACCTAAGGAAACTCCTCCCTGAAGAACTGAACGAGGCGATCATTGAATCAATCGATAAATTCGGTTATACTATTGACGGTTTTGACCGGCCCGATGCGGTACTTGCAGGTGTCGAGAGCAGGTCTTCTTCACCGGTAAGGATATTGCGCAATGAAGATTTTATGAGCAATATAACAGGAATGTATCCCTGCGGTGAGGGAGCAGGATATGCCGGCGGCATTACAAGCGCTTCCATGGACGGCATAAAAGTTGCCGAAAAGATAATGGCAAGATATACACCGGTCAAAAGCTTTCATATGAGCATGGGCCGTTGATCAAAGAGGAAGATAAGATGAGAAATACTGAACCGGAACTTACCGAAAAAGAATACAGGGGCAGGCTTAAGGACAGAAAACGCATAGTAGTAAAGATAGGTTCATCTTCACTTCACCATATGTCAACCGGAGAACTCAACCTTACAAAGATGGAGCGCCTGGTGCGTGAGCTCTGCGAGCTTAAGAATCAGGGGAAGGATGTCATCCTGGTTTCTTCCGGAGCGATCGCGGTTGGTAAGAAGGTATTAAACATTGCCCCGACCGATAAGGAAGTACCTGTAAAACAGGCATGTGCGGCAGTCGGCCAGGCACGGCTCATGATGATATATCAGAAGCTTTTTGCGGAATACAATCATACAACGGCCCAGATACTTATGACTAAGCATACCATAGTTGATGACATCAACAGGCATAATGCACACAATACTTTTACCGAACTGTTAAAGCTCGGTGTTATCCCCGTTGTCAATGAAAACGACACCGTTGCTATCCATGAAGTAGAGGATACAATAGGGGATAACGACTTTCTTTCGGCTGTTGTCTCAAACCTTGTAGGGGCTGATCTTTTGATACTTTTATCTGATATAGACGGACTATACACCGATGATCCAAGGTCAAATAAAAATGCTTCTTTCATATCTTTTGTGGATAAACTGGATGATGTGATGGACATGGGAAAGGAATCGACCGGAAGCAACATCGGAACAGGCGGAATGAGTGCAAAACTCCATGCTGCCACAGTTGCGGTCAACGCCGGTACGGATATGGTCATTGCAAACGGGAAAGACGTAAGTGTCATACATAAGATAACCGAAGGACGTTATTACGGTACACTGTTTAAGTCATGCAGGGATGATGGCTTTGACATTGCAGATTATATCGAACGGATGTGATCCTTTATGAACATGGATGAGAGGATAAGGCGCATCAATGAATTGTATCACAAATCTCAGGATGTAGGTCTTACCGATGAGGAAAAAGAAGAACAGAAGAGATTAAGGCTTGAATATGTTGCTTCGGTACGCGGTAACTTAAAGAGCCAGCTTGATAATATTAGCATCCGGGAAAAAGACGGCAGTATTACACATCTTGGAAAAAAGCACGACAAGAAACAGTTAAGGCTTGAACTTCTTGATAAACGCTCATCGATAGATGAAAACAACAAGAAGAAAATGGATGAGGCCATCCTTAATGCTCTTATAAATACTGATGACTATAAAAAATGTAATATAGTGCTGACATATGCTTCATATAACAATGAAGCAGACACTTTCAGCCTAATACAAAAGAGTATCGATGACGGAAAAAAAGTGGCCTGTCCCGTCTGCGGATTGAAAAACGGTGAACCGTCGCTTGACTTTTACTTTATAGAAGGATCCTACGACCTTAAAAGCGGATACAGGGGAATTCCGGAGCCTGCAGCGGATGAAAAAAAGAGGGTGACAGGTGATGACCTTAAAGATGCGCTTATGATAATGCCTGCTGTAGGATATGACAAAAACAGAAACAGGCTTGGCTACGGCAAGGGCTTTTATGACCGTTTTCTTACCGGAAACAAAGTAAGAGTCACGATCGCGCTGGCTTATTCCTGCCAGGAATGCGATGGTATACCTTCGGAAAAGCATGATCACAAGCCTGATCTTATAATAAATGAGAACGGTGTTTTATGATTGATACGACCGTATTTGACAATGCTCCCTTATGCGAGCCCGAAAGACAGTATTATTTTATCGACCACGCCTCATCGCTTCGTCTTAAAAAGGAGTCGGAGCTTGGGCATCCCATGACTTTTCATGTTACGACCTTCGGCTGTCAGATGAATGCGCGGGATTCGGAGAAAATGACCGGCATACTTTCAAATATAGGTTTTACGGAAACGGATTCGGAAACCGAAGCCGACGTGGTGTTGTTTAATACCTGCACTATAAGGGATAATGCCAATCAGAAATTTTACGGTCATCTTGGAAGTCTTGGAGGTAAAAATGCAAAAAATCCCGACCGCATTGTCATAGTATGCGGCTGCATGGTACAGGAGAGTGAGTGTACCAACCGCCTTAAGGAAAGCTATGATTTTGTAAAGATAGTGTTCGGCACCCATAACATTTATAAGCTGGCAGAGCTTATGTTCTGTTATCTTAATAAGGGTGATAGGATTTTCGATGTATGGGACAAGCCCGGAGAGATAGTTGAAGATATACCAAGTATAAGAAAATATCCGTTCAAGTCGGGCGTAAATATTATGTTCGGCTGCAACAATTACTGCACTTACTGCATTGTCCCTTATGTACGCGGAAACGAACGAAGCCGTGCCTCAGACGAGATACTGCGGGAATGTGCACATCTTGCACAGGACGGGGTAAAGGAGATAATGCTCCTTGGACAGAATGTCAATTCTTACGGCAACGGTATTAAGGATGAGATGACCTTCCCTAAACTTCTTAAGGAAGTGGAGAAGATTGACGGTATAAAGCGTATACGTTTCATGACCTCTCATCCCAAGGATCTTTCGGACGAACTTATAAATATCATGAGGGATTCCGATAAGATCTGCAGGCATATACACCTTCCGCTTCAGTCGGGAAGTACAAGGATACTTACCGCAATGAACCGTCGTTACACAAAAGAGCAGTATGTTGATCTTGCACTTAAGATAAGAGACAGGATACCCGGCGTATCCATAACGACCGACATTATCGTCGGTTTTCCGGGAGAAACCACGGAGGATATCGATGATACTGTCGATGTTATAAGAAAGGTTAAATTTGACGGTGCATTCACCTTTGTATATTCTCCAAGAACGGGAACTCCCGCGGCTAAGATGGAAGGATTTAAGGATCCTGACTGGATAAGGCGTGAATTTGACAGGGTACTCACAGCCGTTCAGGATGAGAGCAAGGAGATGGCCGCTCGTTTTACGGGAAGGATTGAAAGTGTCCTTGTTGAAGAGGTAAATGAAAAGGATGTTGGATTTCTGAGCGGCCGTATGAGCAATAACCTCATGGTCCATTTCCCCGGAGATCCTTCGCTTATAGGAAGCATACTGGATGTTAAGCTGAATGAATGCAGGGGATTTTACTACATTGGAGAAACAGTATAAACATAAATAACTTACAGGAGGATAAAATGAGCAAACCGATGACAATGACCCAGAAGATCCTGGCAGAGCATGCAGGTCTTCCCTATGTCGAGGCGGGACAGCTTATAGAAGCGTCACTTGACCTTGTTCTCGGCAATGATATCACAAGTCCCGTAGCAATAAGGGAAATGGATAAAATGAAACAGAAGGATGTGTTTGATAAGGACAAGATAGCCCTTGTCATGGATCATTTTATCCCTAATAAGGACATCAAATCTGCCGAAAACTGCAAGTGTGTCCGTGAATTTGCATGTACACACGACATAACCAATTATTTCGATGTGGGCCAGATGGGAATAGAGCATGCACTGCTTCCCGAGAAGGGCCTGACTGTTGCCGGAGATGCGATAATCGGTGCCGATTCACATACATGCACATACGGTGCACTGGGAGCTTTTTCAACGGGTGTCGGAAGCACTGATATGGCTGCCGGAATGGCGACCGGAAAGGCATGGTTCAAGGTGCCTGCGGCGATCAAATTCAATATTACCGGAAAACCCGGCAAGTGGATAAGCGGAAAAGATGTCATTCTCCATATCATCGGCATGATCGGAGTTGACGGTGCGTTATATAAATCAATGGAGTTCACCGGCGACGGCATAAAGCATCTTTCAATGGATGACAGGTTCACTATCGCAAATATGGCCATAGAAGCCGGCGGTAAAAACGGTATTTTCCCGGTTGATGAATTGACCGAAGCCTACTTAAAGGAACACAGCAATCGTACGTACAAGATATTTAAAGCCGATGATGATGCTGTTTATGACGAGGAATACACGATCGATCTGTCAACGCTTAAGCCTACGGTGTCATTCCCTCATCTTCCCGAGAATACCAAAACAGTTGATGAGATAAAGGAAGAGATAAAGATCGACCAGTCGGTGATAGGATCTTGTACAAACGGAAGGCTTGATGACCTGCGTATTGCGGCAGATGTGTTAAAGGGAAGGAAGGTTGCAAAGCATGTGCGCTGCATAGTCATCCCCGCAACCCAGGAAATATACCTTAAGGCAATGGATGAGGGTCTTCTGAAGATATTCATAGAAGCAGGTGCGATTGTATCGACGCCCACCTGCGGGCCTTGTCTCGGCGGTTATATGGGCATCCTGGCCGCAGGTGAGAGGTGCGTTTCCACAACCAACCGTAATTTTGTCGGACGAATGGGACACGTTGATTCGGAGATATATCTTGCATCCCCGGCAGTTGCCGCCGAAAGTGCGGTAAACGGATACATAAGTGCCCCGAAGTAGAAAAGGAGACAATAAAACATGAACGCAAAAGGAACAGCATATAAGTACGGCGACAATGTTGATACCGATGTCATAATCCCCGCAAGATATCTTGCGATCCAGGATAAGGATGAGCTCGCTCAGCATTGCATGGAAGATATAGATAAGGATTTTGTAAACAAGATAAAAAAGGGTGACATCATGGTCGCAGGCCGGAACTTCGGGTGCGGCTCATCAAGGGAGCATGCTCCTTTAGTCATAAAAGTTTCGGGCGTAAGCTGTGTGATAGCTGAAACCTTTGCACGTATCTTTTACAGGAACGCTATCAATATCGGACTTCCCATAATCGAATGCAGGGAAGCATCGCAGAGGATAGATGACAAAGACGAGGTTGAAATTGATTTTGACAGCGGTATGATTTACAACAGGACCAAGAACGAAGAATACAAGGGGCAGCCTTTCCCCGAATTCATGCAGGGAATAATAAAGGCAGAAGGTCTTGTGAATTATATCAATGAAAAAGCCTGATAAAAACGACATAATACTGATGGCGGTCATAACCGCGGCGGCGGTTTTGATCATGCTCTTTTTATTTGCTTTTCGCGAAAGGGGAGTATACGCATATGTATATGTCGATGGTAAACTTTTCGGTGAATATCCGCTTAATAAAGACTGTGAAATACAGGTCACGGGATATGACGGCGGCACAAACATACTTGTTATAAAGGACAATACTGCCCGGATAAAAGAAGCTTCCTGCCCGGATAAGCTGTGTATGCATCAGGGGAAGATAAGCATTAACGGACAGTCACTTATATGTCTTCCAAACAGGGTGGTCGTGGAAATAAAAGGCTGGGGAGGCGATGGATATGATGCAGTTACGCGCTGACCGCCGGGCTTCGGTAAGGGTAGCTTACATTGCTGTTTTCACGGCTCTTTCCGCAGTCATAGGTTATGTTGAACTTCTCATACCGATAAATATTTTCGGTATCCCCGGTGTTAAGCTCGGCCTTGCAAATATTGCTTCCGTTATCGCAATGTATCTTTTCGGTCCTGCATATGCTTTTTTGATAATGACGACAAGGGTTATCCTGCTTGGCCTGATGTTTGGAAATATGTATTCGGTTTTATTTTCATTTGCCGGAGGAAGCCTCAGCATTATCGCAATGATGATCTTTAAGAAGTCGGGAGCTTTCAGCGTATACGGTGTCAGCACCGTGGGAGGGACCGTTCATAACTTAGGTCAGTTGCTTGTCGCATCTGTCACACTAAACGGTATAAAGCTGTATTATTACGCTCCGGTGCTTATCATAGCGGGGGAGGTGTGTGGCTTTGTCATAGGAGCTTTATCCGCGGTAATACTTAACAGACTGTTTTTTGAACTTATTGATAAGGAAGGTAAGGGGAATGATAGGGTTTTTAAAGGGGACACTAAGCGCGATCTATGAAGACCGCATTATGATCGATGTAGGCGGAATAGGCTTTAATGTCATTATGCCCGTAAGGGAGCTTGAAATGCTCGATACGATAGGCAGTGATGTTAAGGTCTATACTTATCTGGCCGTACGTGAGGATGCAATGCAGCTTTACGGTTTCATAACTGCCGACTGCCTTGATCTGTTCAAGCTGCTCATACAGGTAAACGGCATAGGCCCCAGGGGAGCACTGGCTCTGCTTTCCTCAATGAGCACCGAGGATTTAAGATATGCGATAATGTCCGGAGATTCAAAGACGATCTCAAAGGCTCCGGGAATAGGTGTAAAAACCGCACAGCGCCTTATAATCGATCTTAAGGACAAAGTAAGCGTGCGCGATATGCTTAATGTTTATTCAACGGGACGAAGCGATACAAACGAATCGTCACTTGATACCGCACGGAGTGAGGCTGTTGAAGCGCTTACCGCTCTCGGATACAGTTCGGCTGAAGCATTAAAGGCAGTAAAGGAATCAGGTGCGGACAAGGATGCTGATGTCGAAACCATCATAAAACTTGCATTTAACCGTATCACAAGGTTTTAGTATAAAGGGAGTAAAATGGCAAAAAGATCTATAGAAACAAAACTTACCGAAGAAGATATTAAGATTGAAGGATCGTTAAGGCCACAGTACCTTAAGGATTATATTGGTCAGGAAAAGGCAAAGCAGAACCTAAAGGTATATATCGAAGCGGCAAAACAGCGTAACGACCCGCTCGATCATGTACTGTTTTACGGTCCGCCCGGACTTGGAAAGACCACGCTTGCCGCCATTATCGCAAATGAAATGGGCGTTAACTTAAAGACTACCTCCGGGCCTGCAATCGAAAAACCCGGAGACATGGCAGCAATCCTAAACAACCTGAAGGAAGGCGATGTTCTATTTGTTGATGAGATACACAGGCTTAACCGCCAGGTTGAAGAGGTACTGTATCCTGCAATGGAGGATTATGCCATTGATATAATGATAGGAAAGGGCGCAACGGCTCGTTCGATAAGGATCGACCTTCCAAAGTTTACCCTTGTAGGTGCGACCACAAGGGCCGGACTTCTTACAGCTCCTTTAAGGGACAGGTTCGGTGTGATACACAGGCTTGAATTTTACACAAATGAAGAGCTTAAGACGATAATCATGCATTCCGCAAGGATACTTGATGTGAATATAGACGAAGAGGGAGCTATGGAACTTGCAAGAAGAAGCCGTGGAACCCCAAGGCTTGCAAACAGGCTTTTAAAGCGCGTGCGTGATTTTGCACAGGTCCGTTTTGAAGGTGCAATAACACATGAAGTCGCAAAGAATGCACTTGACCTTATGGATGTTGACAAAATGGGACTTGACCATGTTGACCGGAACCTGATACTTACTATGATAAACAAATTTGACGGAGGACCTGTCGGACTTGATACCATCGCCGCAGCGATTGGTGAGGATGCAGGAACCATAGAGGATGTATATGAACCATATCTTATCATGAACGGTTTCATCAACCGCACGCCAAGGGGGAGGGTAGCGACTGAAACGGCATACGCACACTTTATGTTACATAAGTGTTAAATTATGATTTTTATGGTGACATCTATTAAATATTTGCTATAATTAGGGTAGTTTATGAACTTTTTGAAAGGGGAGATGTTTATGATTAAGAAAGTCATTGCAGGGGCACTTATACTACTTGGTTTCACTGCCGCAACGATGGCTGTTCCCAGGGTTGCAAAAGCCGATGCGCTACCGTGTACGGTAATGTATCTTGAACAGGCAAAGGGAATGAAGGCTGCGGCCGAAGCAGAGGTGGTAACGGCAAGGGCCGTTCTTAAGGATAAGCAGGCTAAATTCAATGCTTTCAGGGCAGCCGGGATCACTACCGGAATGGATTATCTTAATGCCTTAAGCGAGATGGAGGCGGCACAGCGCAACCTTGACTGCAAACTAAGTGCGGTTTATAATGCCGAGAATTTCATTAAAGACTGCCAGTCAAAATATGCGGTTGAAGATAACGCCGACAAGGCCTACAAGGCATTACAGGATGTCAATTCACTTCAGGCAGCAAAGCTTGATTACGATAATGCGTTAAACATCGCCAATTCTGCGGCGGCTGCTTTGGAAGAGACAAAAAGGTCGATCGAAGGATATAAGGTACAGCTTAAGACATCACCTTCCCTTCAGGCCCAGATAGATTCGTTAACGGTTCAGCTTAATGCACAGCAGGCGGATCTTGCCGCAAAACAGGCAGTTGTTGCACAGAAAAAAGCAGTTCTTGATAAAGCTCTTAATTCGGGTTACGCATCATATAACAAGAAAGCCATAGAGTATATCTACAGGCGTGACGATATGCGGGACACTGTCATCAGCGATCTTAACGGTGACGGAAAAACAGACGGCGAGGATTTCTTTATAGCAATTGGGTGGAAATGATCTTTTAAAAGATAAGGGGAGAGAATAATGACATCAAAGAACGATACCGAGGTAATCATCGGCGGCAAGGTTATACGTTTGAGCGGATATGAAAGTGAGGAATACTTACAGAAGGTTGCCGCTTACATTAACGGTAAGATAGCCGAATACGAAAAAGTTGATTCATTCAGGAGACAGCCGTTTGACATGCAGAACGTGCTGATACAGTTAAACGTGGCAGATGATTATTTCAAGGCCAAAAAGCAGCTCGAGGAACTTACCGAGGAGCTGGAAGCCAAGGACAAGGAACTGTATGATATCAAGCACGAATTGATAGCAGCACAGATCAAGATGGAAAGTAAGGATAAGATGATCAAGGATTATCAGAAGGAATTATCCAAAATATGATTAACGGGGCTGTCAATGACAGCCCTTCTTTTTTTGCGGTGAAGGATATTGTATACTAATAAAACCTACAAGATCGAACTTCTCGCACCGGCGCAGGATATGGAATGTTTCAAGGCGGCTTTAATGGCAGGTGCCGATGCCGTATACGGCGGTGGGCTTAAGTTCGGGGCAAGAGCATATGCAAGGAATTTCACGTCTGAAGAACTCATATGTGCTATCGATCATGCACATCTTTTGGACCGAAGGTTTTACCTTACCGTAAATACCGCCGCAAAGAATGTCGAGATCCCTGAACTCTATGAACATATCCTTCCTCTTTATGAAGCAGGACTTGATGCTGTTATCGTACAGGATGCGGGTGTCATAGCGCTGATAAAAGAATGTTTCCCGGATATGCCTGTACATGCGAGCACCCAGATGGCCATAACAGGTAAGGAGGGAGTTCTCCTTCTTAAGGATATGGGCATTTCTCGTGTCGTTCCCGCGAGGGAATTAATCCTTGATGAATTAAAGATGATACATGAGAGTACAGGAATGGAACTTGAATGCTTTATCCATGGTGCCCTTTGTTATTCCTATTCCGGCAAATGCCTGTTTTCAAGCCTGGCCGGAGGAAGGAGCGGAAACAGGGGACGTTGTGCGCAGCCATGCAGGCTTCCTTATGACGGAAGTTATATATTAAGCGCCCGTGATATTATGACTATTGAAATCCTGCCCGAACTTATTAAGGCCGGGATAAGTTCATTTAAGATCGAGGGTCGCATGAAACCCAAGGAATATGTTGCGGCTGTCACGGGAATTTACCGTAAATATATCGATATGTTTCTGGCAGGTGAAAAAGAGTATAAGACAGACAAAGCGGATATTGAACTACTTGATTCGCTTTATACAAGGAGCGGTCACTGTACCGGCTATTATCATGAGAAAAACGGGAAGGATATGATAACGGTCGGCAGGCCTTCATATGATACTCAGGATAAACAGTTATACGAAAAGCTTTATGATGTCTATACTGGTGATGAAAAGCGCATCTGTATTTCGGGAAGAGTCACCGCCCATAAAGGAGAGCCTCTTTGCGTTTACGTTTCAGACGGAAGGAGTAAAATAACCGAATACGGCAGTATGGTCGAAGGTGCAAAGACTCATCCTTTAAGTGAGGATGATATAAGAAAACAGCTTATTAAAACAGGAGATACGGTCTTTGGTTTTGAAGACCTTTATATAGATGCGGATGACGATATATTCATACCCGTTTCGGAACTAAACAAGGTAAGAAGGCAGGCACTTTTAAGCCTTAAGAAGGAAATCCTTGCTGCATATAAAAGAAATAACGCAAAACTTCTTGAAAGTGACGATATGCATACAGATGTCGAAATAAGCTGCCGTCAATATATCAACTGTCATATAGACGATCTTTCACTGCTTGATGGTGTTCTTAAATATTCATTCATAGACAGCGTAACCGTAAACGCAGTAAGCTTAAGCGATAAAAGAAAGGTTGAAAGTATCTCGGATCGGATACATAAATCGGGCAAAAAGATGATACTTTCGCTTCCGGCAATTATAAGGGATCAGTACTTTGACAGAAATCCTCTGGTATGCTCCCTGATAAATAACAATACTGTCGACGGGATACTTGCTGATAACTATGAAAGCCTGTATTTTGTCGGGAAATCCGAGTTTAATGGTTTGCTAATATCAGACTTACACCTTTATGTGCTTAATGACCAAGCTGCCCGGATGCTTAACAGTTTAGGTGCCGATATCATTACATATTCACCGGAAGCCAACAAAAAGGAGCTTGCTAATTTAAATGCTGGAAGAGGGGAGTTTATACTTTACGGAAGGCTTCCCATGATGATATCCGCACAATGTACACAGAAGACAACAGGCGCATGCCTTAAAGACAACGGCATATCATATATAAAGGACAGGCTGGGAAATGAGTTCCCCTGTGTGCGTACCTGCAGCGAATGCCATAACACTATATTAAACTGTGTGCCGCAAATGATCATTCCGGATGATCTTCCAAGAAGCTTTAAGCCGTTCTCATACAGGCTCCACTTCACAGTGGAAAGAGGGGATGAAGCATTTAAAGTACTTGATTTTTATGAAGCAGTATTTGATGGCTTAAGGCCTGAAAGGCCTGATATAAAGCATACCTTGGGGCACCTTAAAAGAGGAGTGGAGTAATTGGCTGCGATCTTCCTTACTGTTTCCAAGTACATATTGATAGTGCTGATGGCAGTGTATACCTTCCAGTGTTTTTCTGTCTTTAAATACAGCGATGAGAAAGAACGGGACGGCATATATATAAGACAGGATGCGGCAATGTCGCTTATTTACCTTCTGTCTTTTCTCATTCTGTATGTACAGACGGGGGATACACTTTTGCTTAAGTTTTACGCGCTGACACAGCTTATCCTGTGGGCACTGATACTTTTGTACAGGTTTATGTATCCGGAAGCCAGCAAACTTCTGGTAAATAATATGTGCCTTCTTATGAGCATCGGTTTTGTTATCCTTTCAAGGCTTAATTTTTCGAAGGCAAAGAAGCAGTTCATAGTGGCAATGGTATCGATCGCGATGGCTGTAGTTATCCCTTATATATTTAAGAAATTCAAGCGCTTAAGAAGGTTTTATCTTTTCCTGGCCGGTGCGGGTATCGCAGCACTTCTTACCGTTTTGCTGTTTTCTTCATCTGTAAACGGCTCAAAATTGAGCCTTACGATAGGAGGCATGTCCTTCCAGGCATCCGAATTTGTTAAGATAATATTTGTATTTGCAATGGCAGGTATGCTGACCTGTATGGATGAAAAATACAGGATCCCTGCATCAGCCGCAACTGCTGCAGTACACGTACTTCTTCTTGTGGCATCAAAGGACCTTGGCGGTGCCGTTATTTTTTTCATGGTATATGTAATAATGCTGTTTATTGCAACCGGAAAGCTCTCATATTTCATAGCGGGGCTTGCGGGGGCTGCAGTATCAAGTGTCCTTGGATACATGTTGTTTTCGCATGTAAGGGTGAGAGTCACTGCGTTTAGGGATCCCCTCGCAAATATTGACGGTTCCGGATATCAGATAGTTCAGTCGCTTTTTGCCATCGGAACAGGTGGCTTTGCCGGGATGGGACTTACGCAGGGAGCACCGAATAAGATACCCGTGGTCGAGGCTGACTTCATTTTTGCAGCCATCTGTGAGGAATTCGGGACCCTTTTCGGAATATGTCTGCTCCTTGTGTGCATCAGCTGTTTTATAATGTTCATGAACATTGCCATGCGCTTTAAAGATATGTTCTATAAGCTGGTTGCAGTCGGCCTTGCCGTAACCTACGGTTTTCAGGTATTTCTTACCGTTGGGGGAGTAACAAAGTTCATACCCCTTACAGGTGTGACTCTTCCGCTTGTAAGCTACGGATCTAATTCGATAATGGTTTCGCTTATTATGTTCTCTGTGATACAGGGACTTTATATATCAGTGCGTTCCGCCAACAGAACGGGCTGAACTTCGGAGGATCATTATGTTTGGACGTAAAAGCGATGTTTCAGACAATAATAAAGCAAATAAAGAGATAATGGCGGTCACCTACATTTTTGTGGGTATATTCATCCTTCTTATTTCGTACATTTTCTATTTTACCGCATTCAGGAGTGAAAGCTTTATAAATAATCCCTATAACAACAAGCGCGCCCAGCTTCTTTCGGAAAAGATAGTGCGGGGAACTGTATATTCCCGTAACGGTGAAATCCTTGCAAGAACGGATAGTGACGAAAACGGAAATGAGAAGAGGGTTTATCCATACGGCCCGGTCTTTGCCCATGCGGTCGGATTCTTTTCGCAGGGAAGCACGGGAGTGGAATCGATAGCCTCATTTAAGCTTTTAACCTCAAACGATTCCCTTAAGACAAGGGTGGTAAACGACCTGACCGGCGTTAAAAACAAAGGTGACTGCGTTGTGACTACGCTTGACACCTCCTTACAATCCGTTGCATGGTCATCATTGGGCGACAGAAAAGGAGCTGTGGTGGTCATTAACGTTAAGACGGGCGAGATACTTGCACTTGTGTCCAAGCCGGATTTTGATCCAAACCGTATAGATGAGATATGGGACGCAGTTAACGAAGATACGGAAAGCTCCCCGTTGCTTAACCGTGTAACACAGGGACTATATCCTCCCGGATCGACTTTTAAGATAATGACGGCCCTTGAGTTTATTAAAGAAAACCCTGACACTTCCGGATATGCATTTGACTGTCACGGAAGCTTTTTAAGCAACGGAGTAAAGATAAGCTGCTACCACGGTACAAACCATGGGGAGCTTGATTTTGATTCGAGCTTCGCCCGTTCATGCAATTCATCGTTTGCAAATATAAGTTCAACACTTGATAAGGAAAAGTTCGGAAGAACCTGTACAAAGCTTTTATTTAATTCGGAGCTTCCCTGCCCATACAATTATAAGAGCAGCTATGTCGATATGAACTCAGATACCGGGTTTGCCGAACTGATACAGGCCGGAATAGGGCAGGGCAGGACGCAGATAACTCCCATGCATATGGCAATGATCACAAGTGCGATAGCAAATAACGGCATGCTCATGAAACCGATTGTCATTTCTTCCGTGAAAAACATAAGGGGTGCTTCGGTACGCACCTACAGTTTTGAAGAATACGGGCGGCTTCTTAACCCCGATGAATCGGAAAAACTGCGTGAACTTATGCGGCAGGTGGTGCTTGCGGGTACCGGATCGCGTCTTCAGGGAACAATGGGATATGAAGCCGCCGGCAAGACCGGTTCGGCCGAATACTCTGTTGATAAAACAAAAAGCCATGCATGGTTCACCGGATTTGCCCCCTATGACGATCCTGAGATAGCGGTTACCGTTATCGTCGAAGGAGGAGGTTCCGGAGGGGAAACTGCAGTTCCAATCGCACGCATGGTTTTTGATGAATATTTTAATGACTGATCTTATACAAGCTTTTCGATGAACAGGTTCTTTTCCCTTGAAAGGTCGATATATCTGTCACCTGCACGTACCATCGGCCTTGAAAGGTTTTGTTTGTTTATAAGAACGATCGAGCATTCGGTACCATCGTTTAACATTACTTCCTTTCCGATATATTCCTCTACAATACGTTCGAGGAACGTAAGATAGTAGGCTACATCATATCTGTCGAGTCCGTCATGCTCAAAAATTTCAACAACCTTGAAAGGACACATGGGATCCCTGTAAGCACGATACGAAGTCATTGCGTCGTAAGCATCTATTATGGAAATTATCTTTGCGAATTTGTTTATCCTGTCTGCGGAAAGCTTCTGGGGATAACCAAGCCCGTCACACCTTTCATGATGCATCAGTGCCGCAAGCTTTACGTTTATATCAAGCGAAAGGTTTTGTATAAGGTTATAGCTGTGTACCGGATGCGTCCTCATTATGGCTATTTCATCATCCGTAAGACGCCCGGGCTTGCTCATTATCTCCTTGGGAAGCTTAAACTTTCCTATATCATAATAAAAGCCACAGAGCACGAGAGTATCGGTCTCTTCTTCGTCAAGTCCGAACCATTTGGCTGTATAACGGCAGATAAGGGCAACATTAAGTCCGTGCGCATATAAAAGATCGCTGTCAGCAACTTTTAATACGGCAAGCATGTCAAGTATTGTTGTCCTGCTATGCTCAAGCGGATTGAAAATATTACTGATGATATCAAGAAAATCGTTGTTGTTTGGCGGAACCTTTTTGTATATGAAAGAATCGATCGCAACCTTATATGCGGTAAAGTTGGCGTAATACAGGTTTTCAAATTCCTTGAAAGCCTTGCTTACCCTGATCTTCTCAAAGTAAGTCATTACGTAGTCTTCAGGCTCTTTGATCTGAATGCATTTAATAGGACTGACCACAAGCTTTTGTATGATCAGCTTATCAAGTACCGTATCTTTTTTGACAAGTATGTTCCCCTTATAATCGGTCGCATCTTCAGCGACCTCCATACCGGGCTGTAGTGCTACGGTTGCTACAAGCTCCATGGTCATTACCTCTCTTTTACCTAGAGTATAAAAATATAAATAATTATTGTCAACCAAAATCATCACAAAACGTTGATAAATGACTACAAAACAGTGCATCCATATGCTATAATCATTGGTAACGTCCGCATGATAGACGATGGTGAATTATGATAAGATATGCAGAAGAACTGTATTTAACAGACAGGACCCGAAAGGATCTTAAAAAGATAAAACGCAAGCTGTACCTGGGAGCGGGTATGCCTGAAATTTATGTCATTAAAATGGCTGATAACATAAACGATGTGTTTGACATCGTGCCCGCAACAATGTTTAAGTCAAGGAGATACAGGCGCAGGGATCATGCGGTCATCGGCATTGCCGAAAGCAGGCGTAAAGCGTACAGGCTTGTGGAATCCATGGTACTTGAGCACTATGTAAGGTGCGGAGCATATACAGAGCTTAAGGCGGACTATTTGTGCCGTTTTGATGCTTCATGATCGGAGTCTTATATTGGGTGTACTGATTCTAATATTAAAAATAATAGGCATAACACTGCTCGTTCTTGTCGGCCTTATTCTTTTGGTACTTTGCCTTGTTTTGTTTGTTCCGGTAAGATACAGGGCCGATGCGGCAAAGGGAAATGAAACGTCTTTAAGCGGTCATGCCCGGGCCACATGGCTTCTCAGTATTTTAAGTGCGGCATATGACTATACAGATGAAAAAAAAGGACTGACCTTAAGGGTGTTCGGCATACGGCTTAAAAGCAGGGAAGAGAAGGAGAATCTTAAAGCAAAGCATGGTATACGTCATAAAGGCAGGACAAAAAAAGAAAAACATGAAGATATAAGCGATGATCCTCCGGATTATACAATATTCGAATATGACTCGGATGAGGACTCGGTAAAGCAGGTCGAAAGCCTTATGCCAAGTGTACATGATGGCAATGATAATGAAGTCCCTGAGGAAAAAGAAGCTAAGCCAAAGATCGATCTTGAAGAAAAAATATCGCGGATTTACGGATTTATCTTAAGATTTAAAGACAGGATAAGTGATATACTGTCAGGGATAGGAAAAGCTTTTGACAGTTTTGAGTATTACAGTAATGCTCTTTTTAATGATTCAAGAAACCGGGATGCGATAAGCTTAATAATAAAAAAAGTGAAGCGTCTGCTTGAAAGTATAAAACCACGCAGGATCTCGGGGCATCTTGATTACGGTTCCGAAGATCCGGCTAATACAGGAAAGGTACTTGCAATAGCTTCTGTCCTTTATCCGCTTTACGGGCCGGGGATCGAGATAAATCCGGATTTTGAAAACAATTTATTAAGCTTTGACCTTAAGATTAAGGGCAGAATATATATAAATGTGATAGCGGCGGTACTTTTGCAGCTGTATTTTAACAGGAAAGTACGAAGGTTCATACATATAATGAAGAAGGAGAACGAAAATGGCAAGTAATTTTAACGAAGTGGTTGATTCAATGCTTAAGGGAATGGACGGCTTTCTGTCAAGTAAGACCGTTGTTGGCGAGCCCACGGTTATCGGTGATACGGTCATTGTTCCTTTTGTAGATGTATCATTCGGTGTCGGTGCCGGTGATTTCAGGGGGGAGAAGAAAGCAAACGGAGCAGGAGGCCTTACCGGAAAGATGGCTCCGAGCGCCGTGCTTGTCATCCAGAACGGAACTACAAGGCTTGTTAACATAAAGAATCAGGATGGCGTAACTAAGATCCTTGATATGGTACCTGATCTTGTAAACAAATTTACGTCAGGAAATAAGAACGTTTCCATGAGTGATGAAGAGGTTAAACAGGCGGCTTTTCCTGATTCTGAATAGTATTATGTAAATTATTTTAAATTTTTTATGGAAACCACTTGAAAAAGATAACAAGGTTATTTATAATACATTATGTAGTACTCAAGGGGAGATGAAGTACTATGTGTTGTAAAAAAGGGAGTAACTGTTAAGGGAGCAGTATAATAAGGGGAACATAATATGGACATTGCACAGAACATTTCTGTAGAGGACATGGCTTCTATTAAGCTATGGCTTTTACAGGAAAGCCAGCGTCTGGAGTATGCAAGGCGGTCCTTCGAGAAGGAAAAGCGCGAATTTGAGGAAGAGAAGCGCAACTTCGAAATTGAAAAAAACATAATAATGACTTCGGTGAAGGAACAGGCCAGGAAGACAGAACTCGAGGGAAAAACACTGGCGACCGAAAAGATCCTGTTTAAGCAGAAGCTTGAGATCCTTGAGGGAGGATTCAGGACATTATGCAGGGAGCGTGAGGACTTCGAAACCGAAAAGGAGAAATACCGTAACAGATATGTGGCAGGTGCATATCAGGGAAGCAGTTCATTGAATGTCACAGCATATAAGAACGGAGTTTTCTTTAACGGGATCGATAATGTACTCGCACTCAAAAAGCGTTACCGCGATCTGTTAAAGATCTTCCATCCCGACAACATGGACGGAGACAGTGCTACGGTACAGGAGATAAACAGAGAATACGACATTTTGAAAGATCAGTTCTAAAAAAAGATCAGGCATATCAAATGATATGCCTGATCTCAGACTGTAGACAAAGCGGGAGTGGAACTTCAGGTTCCGCTCCCATTTTTCTGTTTTGAAGAGTTTTTATCATACAGCCAGCGGACAACCGAATAATCTATCATATGAAGGTCCTATTATCCCCTTTCTTTGAAGCATTC
>JAILJC010000177.1 GCA_024694965.1 Lachnospiraceae bacterium | reverse complement strand
GTTCCGGTCAGCTCCTTGTATTCATCTTCATCTACCGATTCATATGTGGTCGTAGTGGTTGTAACTACGGTTTTAACTACTTTACGCGGTTTGCCCGTACTGTCCGGTACATTAACCACCGTTTCCTTCACGGAACGCTGCGTCTGTCCGGCTTCCGGTACGGCTGGACTTACCGCTCCTGCGGGAACCGGGGCTGCTGCCGGCTGTGCATTGGGACCTGCCGCCTGTGTATTGGGGCCTGTGCCACCCTGTATGTTGGGAACGGCTGCCGCCTGTGCGTTGGGACCTGTCGGCGCCTGTGCGGGCTGCGGTTGTGCTCCCGGCCTTGCGGGTCCTACCGGTATCCCGTCACGCTTGGGCGGTTCGGGCAGGTTAAGCTTCATCGGGCCGGGCTTTGCGGCTTCGTTACCTAAAGGCTGTGCCATAGCTCCCGGGGCCTGTGATTCTGCCCCCGTAACTTCGGGCTTAGACTTTTCCTTCTCCGCTGCCTCCTGTGCCTGCTTCTGCACTTCGGCCCTTATCTGTCCCCTGACTTCCGCTTTGATGGTGTCGGTACGGACCGCGCTGGTAAGTTCCCTTGACAGCTTGGCTCCCTCGGGCTGAAGCATCACCCTCGGTGTCGGCGGCCTGTCGGGCCATCCGTTACCACCGGAACTGATGACTGGCTGCTGCGTAGAAACGGGACGCTCATCCTCATTAGGCATCATTCCGCCCGGAGCCTTTATCACACGTGCTTCCCGCTTCTTAACGGGCGCCTGTGACACGTTTACGGGAGAAGCGATCACCTTGGCGGGCTTCTTCTCCTTTACAGGCTTTGGCGTTCCGGGGATGAAGATCGTCTCCTTTGATGATGACCTGACGGTGTAAGCCTCTTCATCTATCTTGGGCGCGACAATGCTCCTTGCGGCGCGCTTTTTGACGGTCCTTTCCTTATCGATTGTCTTTTTAGCGCTTTCAGCTGATTCTTTACTCATCTAACCCCTGAAAATGTTCCCCTGATGTATCTTTACTACCTGATCTTTGCTTCCATATCATCAAGGCCTGCGTAACCGTAAGCCCTGGCTGTGTTTTCCATTATCATAAAGGCGAGGTTTTCCCTGTTGCCCGCGAGCTTTACAATGAACTGCCCGTACAGCGCAAGGGTGCGGTCCGAATATGTGAGCAGCTCGCCCCGTAAATAAGTTTCGTATGAAGTATTGTCCTTTGTATCGGACGAAGAACGGATGCTCCTGGAATTTGCCGCAGCCTTGGGATAACGCGCCGCGAATTCCTCCATCCAGCCGACCTGTATGTCAACGATCTGATCAACGATAGCTTCCTTGGCTTCACTCACCTGAGGCAGCTCGTCCTTTATCTTTTCATACTCATCGGGAGCCGTACTCTTTTCCATGCGCGCGTACTTCTCGGTGATCAGGTTCCAGCCCCTCTCATTGGCGCTGTAAAAATCATCGATGAAAGAATCAAGCATTTCCTCGGTCCAGGTATCATACTGGCTCCTGCGCATTATGGAAAATGTATCGAAATCATCCTGACAGGATGCTCTCCCACCCTCATTTACTACCTTATCAAAGGCCTGCCACTCAAGCATTATAAGCTCGTTTACGGCCTCATTCTCACTGCCCGGAGTAACATTGCCGTTACCCCCGACGTTGCTTATGATACACGAACTCATGCTACTATTCAAGCTAATTTCAGACATATGATACTCCTCTCCCTGTAACAGTGCCACACACCGTTACGAAATTGTTACATACCTCTGTAACAGTGCTGTAACAGTGCCACACACCGTTACGAAATTGTTACAAACCTGCCAGCGTTATACTCACGCTAGTTTAATGTACTTCCTATAACCTGCGAATAGACATCAAGATATTTCTCGTTTGCGGGAACACCGCCCGCCATGCCTATCCGTTCAAGCTCCTCGATGATGATGGATGCCACTATCTCGGTCGTCATCCTGATCCTCTCGTCGCCCTTTGGCATATCATAAACCGCATTGAAGATATCCATGATGACGGCCGCCTTTTCAAGGTCCGCCATCCCGCGGTGGAGCCACTTGTAATACGGAGCGTATTTCCTGTTTATAAGGTACACGAGCTTCATCGTGTGCTCCATGTATCCGGCGAGTGCGATCTCCGATGCGACCTTCTCTCCGCGCTTTAACATGCGGATGTAATTGTACTGCCCCATCTGCGCGGAGTAATGCAGTTCTTCCGCAATACGCCTCTTCCATATACTGTCCGGATAATAAGATAGTTTATTTCTTATCCTCGCAAAGTCACCCGCGCCCTCTTTAAACACTTCACCGTTGGTGCACTGGGACAGGTCCTCTTCCCTTACAAGAGCAAATATCCCGCTTTCATCCTCACCGTCAACGTAACGCATAAGGATGTCTTCACTTATCATGAGTATACGTGAATAGAACTCTTTAGTCCTTATCACTCCCACCCTCCTGCCGTCAGGCGGGAGGATGCGCGTACGCGTAAGTCCCATGTATTTTTCGGGAAGCTCCTCGTAAGCCTTCTGAAGCTTGTCACCGATCTCTTCGTAAACATCATCATCAAGCCACATGCAGAAGTCGGGGCCGTAATCATGATCGCGTGACATCGCATCATCAAAGCCGTAGCACTCACTGCCCCGTCCCACAAGGCCGACGGTTATCCTATCTTCATATTCGGCAAAGCACTCATGTATCATCGCCCTGCCAAAGTCTTCATAAAACTTACGGCTAAGTTCCAGGCCTTTTAGCGCCTGTGACTCTGACTTATCATCAGTACCGTCCTGCTCATCAAGGGCCTTCCGCGCTTCAGCAAGGCTTTCCTTAACGGCAAGGTAATTCGGGTTTTCTTCACCCACGTGGACCCTAAGCTGCTCAAGCGCCCGTTCGTAATATTTCACGGCGGCCTTATTGTCCTTCTTTATCCTGTAAAGCTCTGCCATCGCATTCAGGCAGCCCGGATAATGGAAATCGTTCCCGCCTTCCTTTTCAAAAATATCATCTGCGGATATCAACTCGCTCTCGGCATCATCAAGCCGTCCCAGCTTTAAATAAGCCTGCGCAAGGTTGGTACGTGTGATGGCCTGCTCGATGCGCCTTTCATCGATCTCGCTGATTATCTCAAGCGCCTTCTCAAGGCACCCGGCCGAAGCCTCATTATCATCCATGGCCTGGTACAAAAGGCTCATGTTATTGTAAAGTGCCGCATACAGATAATCATGTTTGTCAACGAGCTTATCGTACAGGCTCTCAACTTCCCTGTAATCCTTAAGCGATCCCTCAAGCTTTCCGCCGGCGCGCTTTGCGGTCGCAACGTTAAGAAGCGTGGTCGCATACGACAGCTCGTCAAAGCCCTTGTCCTTACAGAGCTTAATCGCTTCTTCACCGTACCTGTATGAATCATCATGCCTGCCGGTGTACCTTAAATATCCGATCATCTCGTTGAGCAGGGTAAGCTCAGAGGCACTGTCGCCTTCATCGCGGGCCTGCCTGATCTTTTGATCAAGAAATTCGCCTGTTTTATTTACATCTTCGCCGCCGGGAAGGGAATCAAGTTCCCGGAGCACTTCGTTTATATTCATCTTATGCCCTTTTTCACCGCTACCCTTCGCCCCGCCGGCATAAGGCATCCACCGCAAGCGGTCCCCCTTATGCCATTTTCCGCCACTACATTTCGCCCCGCCGGCACAAGGCATCCCCCGCAAGCGGTCCCGTCGGCCACTTAATAACTACTTCAAGCGGTCCCCCTTATGCCATTTTCCGCCATTACATTTCGCCCCGCCGGCATAAGGCATCCACCGCAAGCGGTCCCGTCGGCCACTTAATAACTACTTCAAGCGGTCCCCCTTATGCCATTTTCCGCCACTACATTTCGCCCCGCCGGCATAAGGTATCCACCGCAAGCGGTCCCCCTTATGCCCCTACATGTAACAACAGCACTACCATCAGATATACCAGCGTGAATATGCATCCTAAGCTGAACATCATAAGTCCGAATGACACGCTCCGTGAGGTGAGCCGCGAAGTTTTAACTATCGTATCGAGGCTGAACGCAAGCTTTTCTTCGTAGTTGATCTGCTTGGGTGACTTCCTGCGGATCGTCTTATTTAATAATATCACAATCCGGTTCATGAATATACCCACGGCGTGCGTAAATGCGTTGCCGAAAAGCAACGGGCGCCTGGGCTCCACTTCCTTAAGCAGTGTCCTTGACGTAAGCGAAACTATGTGATCTGTCAGCCTGTCAAATATCCTCAAAACAAATGCGAGCACGAACGGTATTATGTGCTGTAAAAGAGGCCTGTAGATGATGTTCTCGACATCAAGCCAGCCGGGCCATGCATCCACGTAACGTTTGTAAGCTTTGGCCTTTTTCCCACCGGTTTCCTTCCCATCCGCGCCGCCGTTTTCAACTGCTCCTTCGATCACGCCGGGATCATCCTTAACCATCAGCAGGTTTCGTATCACCACAAAGTATATGAACGCGCCGATCGCGATCGATATAAGGCCGCCCTTCAAATTGGAAAATGCAAAATAGTTTACGCTTTCTCCGAACTCACTTCCCTGCATGAAAGGAAGAGTCATCCGCGCAACGGCATCCATAAACTTATACGGTCCAAAGCCGAATATGAGCAGTACCGCCGCCGAAAGCATGAGCGCGAGGGTTGATTCCGCATTCATGTATTTCTTACTTCCGGTTCCGTGTGCTGCCGTTCCGTGGGCTTCGGTTCCTTGCACTTCGCTTTCCGGCGTTTCGGCGTTATGTAAACCTCCGTCATATGATCCTTCCGGCATCTCAACAAACACAGCCACAAAGAGCTTCGTCATATATGCAAGAGTCATTCCGCCCGTAATAAGGAATACCACCTCTATGAACCTGTATGTGCCTGCCGCCTCACCGGCTTCATGCATGTATTCGACAATGGATTCATGCAAAAGAGTCTTGCTGACATAGCCCGAGAATCCCGGTATACCGCTTATCGAAAGCCCGCCTGTAAGGAAGGCTGCCATGAGCAGCGGCTTGTCCTTTCCGAAGCCGCGGATCTTGTTTAAGTCAAGCTCGTGAAGGTTCATGTAAACAACGCCTGCCGCCATGAAAAGCACAAGCTTAATAAGCGAATGATTTACCATATGAAGGACCGTTCCGCGCATGGCAAGTGCGTTTTCCTCACCGAGAAGCCCCTGCATTCCGATGCCCGTTAAGATAAAGCCGATCTGCGACATCGACGAGCATGCAAGCGTCCTTTTTAAGTTGATCGAAAAGATACCAAGCAGCGCGCCGCCAAACATCGTTATGACGCCGAGCACAAGGATCAGGAATCCCCAGCCCGGATCATGCGTGAATATGGAACAGCTTATTATGAGCACGCCGTATATACCCGATTTCGTAAGTATGCCCGACAGCAGTGCCGATGCAGGTGCGGGTGCAACGGGGTGAGCCTTCGGCAGCCAGATGTGCAGCGGAAACATGCCGGCCTTGGCGCCGAATCCAACGAGCATGCAGGCACCAGCCGTGTAAAGCTTAGGCATAACGCCGGGGTATGACTCTTTTACTATCTGTATTGATGAAGGCAGCATATCAATGCTGAGCGTTCCTGTTATGTTGTATAAAAGGAACAGGCCCATGAGAAGAATCATGCCTCCGATAACCGCGACCGCTATGTATGTTTCTGCCGCACGAAGCGCATCCTTTGTTTCGTCATGTGCAACCCATGTGTACGATGTAAAGGACATTATCTCAAAGAACAGAAACGTCGTGAACAGGTCGGCTGATAAGAACACTCCAACCGTTGCGCCGAGAGTCATTAGGAAGAACATATAGTACCTGTTCGTCCTAGGATAATGAGCCATGTATTCACGCGAGAATATCGTGGTGCACAGCCACATGAACGCAGCGACCATTCCGTACACCACGCGGAAGCCGTCAAGCGTAAGGCTTATGCCGAGTCCGCATAAGTCGGGCGCATAAAAGAACACATCCGTACCGCCTATGAACTTAAGCGACAGGTATGCAAGCAGACTTATCTCAAGGACAGTAACGGCATCGGCAAAAAAGTCACGTGCCTTTTTGCTGTACCGTCCGAGAACATATGCGATTATGCCTGCGGCCATCGGGCCGGTCGTCAGTGCCAGGAGCATTAATTTCACCTCATCTACCGCTACCGCGGTTCCCCTTCTCCTCAAGGAGAAGGCATGATGTTAAAACAATCCGGCGATACTTTCAAGCTGCCCCATGATCCACGGTGCGTTAAAGCACATGGATATCATGAACAGACTGAAGATCACAAACGGTACGCACATCTGCCATCCGGGATCTTTGATCCCCTTAAGCTCCATGCGGTCCGGTTC
>JAILJC010000170.1 GCA_024694965.1 Lachnospiraceae bacterium | reverse complement strand
CTTAGCAGGTAAGGGTGAAATGGCGGTGTAAGAGACCACCGCCGGTGCGGTAACGTACCGGGCAATGTAAACCCCATCCGAAGCAAGACCAAGCAGAGGGCTATACGGCTGCCCGTCGTGCCTTCAGGTAGGTCGCTTGAGATGGCCGGTAACGGTCATCCTAGATAGATGATTGTTCAAGACAGAACCCGGCTTACAGTCCCACTCAAAAAATAAGAGGATCTTTCGATCCTCTTATTTTTTATTTCCTTGCATACATCTCTTCGCAATATTTACACCTGTATATTTCTTTGTCGGGATCGGTCAGGACGAAGATATGTGTAAGTTCCTGCTCGATCGATGTAATGCATCGCGGATTTTTGCACTTTATAACGTTTCGTATTTCATTTGGAAGTACAAGGTCTTTCTTCTCAACGATCTCACCGTCCTTAATAACATTTACGGTGATGTTATGATCAATGAAACCCAGTATATCAAGGTCGAGCATATCTATGTCGCATTCGACCTTTAATATGTCCTTTTTGCCCATCTTGTTGCTGCGTGCATTCTTTATTATCGCGACCGTACAATCAAGCTGATCGAGCTTAAGGTCGTGATAAATCGACATGCTCTTGCCGGCCTTTATATGATCCAAAACGAAGCCTTCTTCGATCTTACCTACATTAAGCATTTTCTATCCTCCTAATAAAATGTAATGCCCCCTCCTTTTCTCTGTCATAAGGACTCCACCACTTCGTGGTACCCCTCATGACCAAAGTCGGCGGCAAGTCGGCGGAACCATCCTGAATTATGCTTCGCATAATAGTTCCGCCTCAAACAAGATCAAGTAATGTCAGTATCAGCGCCATCCTTATATACATCCCGTACTGCACCTGTTTGAAATAAACGGCGCGGGGATCATCGTCAACCTCAACCGATATTTCATTAACACGGGGCAGGGGATGGAGCACCATCATATCCTTTTTTGCAAGTTCCATCTTTTCCTTAGTGAGGATGTAGAAATCCTTCAACCTTACGTAATCTTCCTCGTTGAAGAAACGCTCACGCTGTACCCTTGTCATATACAGGATATCAAGTTCAGGCATAACATCCTCAAGCTTGATGACTTCCTTGTACGGTATGTTGTTTTTATCAAGGATGTCAACGCGGATATAATCGGGAATGCGAAGTTCCTCAGGTGAAATGAATACGAAGTTGATTCCGGGATAACGCTTAAGAGCGTTTATAAGTGAATGTACTGTACGGCCGAACTTTAAGTCGCCGCAAAGACCGATGGTCATGTTATCGAGATGTCCCTTAAGGGAACGGATAGTCATCAGGTCGGTCAATGTCTGGGTCGGATGCTGATGGCCGCCGTCGCCTGCATTTATCACAGGGATACCTGACTTGCTTGCCGCTACCATCGGAGCACCTTCCTTGGGATGCCGCATCGCGCATATGTCAGCGTAGCAGGAGATGATACGTATAGTATCGGAAACGCTTTCACCCTTGGCTGCCGATGATGAATCGGCCGAGGCAAATCCGAGTACCTGTCCGCCCAAATGAAGCATTGCCGATTCAAAGCTTAACCTTGTCCTGGTACTTGGCTCGTAGAAGCATGTAGCAAGTACCTTACCGTCGCATATGTGCGCATATTTGTCTCTGTTCTTTTCGATATCCTCCGCGATGTCCATGAGCTTATCAAGCTCCTCCACGGAGAAATCGAGGGGACTCATTAAGTGTCGCATATATTCCCTCCCAAAAAAATCTTATCTTTAGTAAGATAACACGTTAGATAAGTAATTTCCATATAGATTTTAGGATTTGTTGACTTTTATTATTAACTATGTTTAAATACTTACATAGGGTGCTACCCGTACAGCAACGGTTAGCCCACAATTATTGGTAAAAGTAACCGCTAGTTGCTAGGCTGGGCGGTTACTTTGCATTTCGGCCTATTTCCCTTTAGCAATTCCTCCATATTGCGGGATGAATTAAGTTCAACAGTTCCGTGGGGCTAACCGCCACCGTTTAGGTAGCACCAACATAAGCTTAATACATCGAACAAACATTCGCAAGTGTAAATTGGACATATTTGTGGTAAAATATCAAAGACCAATAAGTAATACACAAGGGGGTACATCATGGCAACATACACGGAAAGAAAGCGTTGGCTGTTCCTGGGCCTTCCGTTCACATTTACGAAATACACGGTTAACGAGGAGAAGCTTATCATAAACAGAGGTTTCTTTAAGATCGAGGAAAATACGTGTTATCTGTATAAGATCATCGATGTTAAGCTGGAGCGCTCGCTTATGGAGCGTATGTGCGGCATGGGCACCATCATATGCTACACCGGTGATGTTACCGATAAGGTGATAAAGCTCATCCATATAAAGAACAGCAAGGTGATAAATGACTACATTCTCGACCAGTCCGAGGAGATGAGGCGCAAGAGGCGCACGCTCAACACCTTAAGCCTCACCCAGAACATGGACGATATCGATGATGCGGATATGGACGCATGATGAAGGGGGTAAAGCTCGGCCTTGAACGGATGCGGGGCCTCATGCATCAGCTTAACGATCCGCAGGATAACTTGAAGTTCATTCATGTCGCAGGTACGAACGGTAAGGGTTCGACCTGCGCTTTTTTTGCGTCAATGCTGACTGCAAACGGCTATAAAGTCGGTATGTATACCTCGCCTGCGGTCATGGATGCAAGGGAGCAGTATACGATAAACGGTTCGTGGATAACGGCGGAAGATTACGCAAGGTATGCCGCAAAAGCCTGTGCCGCCGATGTGGCTCTTATCGCACCTGATAACGAGCAGACTGACAGCCCGACCGAATTCGAAATAGAAACCGCAATGGCATTTTTGTACTTCTACGATCAGGGCTGTGACTATGTTGTTTTGGAAACGGGCCTGGGCGGCGAAGGCGATGCCACAAATATAGTGACTACGACAGTGCTTACGATATTGACGTCGATCAGCGAAGACCACCTCGGAATGATAGGCAACATTTTATCAGAGATAGCAAAAACCAAATCGGGCATAATCAAACCGGGAGTTCCCGCAGTGATGATATCAAATCCTCCTGAGGCAGAATCAGTCATCCGAAATGAATGCGAAATAAAAGGCTCACAGCTTATGATCGTGGATCCAAAGGCCGCTGAAACCGAATTTAACCTTAAGGCCACCGGGACTTATCAAAAGGATAATGCGATTTTAGCACTTAAGGCACTTGAGGTACTTAAGGCAAATGACAAAAACCTTAAGCTTGATATGAAGATGGCCATAGATGCACTTAACAATACGACCATCCCTTTCAGGATGGAAATGATATGCGACAAGCCGCCGTTTTTCCTTGACGGGGCGCACAATCCCGATGCCGCAAGACGGCTTAAGGAAACATTAACGGAAATGCTTCCCGATCATAAACTCATATTTATCTTGGGAATGTTTAAGGACAAGGATTACGGTGAAGTAGTAAGGATCATGGTTCCTATGGCATCCGATATCTTTACGGTCGAAACGCCTGACAATGAGCGTGCCCTTAATGCGGGTGAATTACGGGACTGCATAATAAAAACCCAGGGAAGTCCTGATAAAGAAAATGTAAAAGCCTGCACGATAGAAGAAGCAGTAAGCCAAAGCATTGCGAAAGCAGGCGAATACATTGATAAAGGAGACAGGCCATGTATCATCGCTTTCGGCTCCCTGTCATACCTTAAGCATATAAAAAAGTGCATAAATGTGGTACAATAATATAGTTAATGTGTCGGCGCGGGCCGACAAACTTAAATAGTGAGGATTTAAAATGGACAGCAATAAGATAGAACAGGGTGTGCGCCTTATACTGGAGGGAATAGGCGAGGACCTTGAACGTGAGGGCCTTAAAGGAACGCCGGCCAGGATATCGAGGATGTATGAGGAGATATTCGGCGGGCTTGATTCTAACCCAAAGGAGTATTTAAGCACAACCTTTAATGTGGATAACGATGAGATGGTGATCGAGAAGGACATCACCTTTTATTCGATGTGCGAGCATCATCTTTTACCTTTTTACGGGAAGGCAAGCGTTGCATATATCCCAAACGGTAAAGTGGTGGGGTTAAGCAAGCTTGCGCGTACCGTCGATCTTATCGCGCGAAAGCCGCAGATACAGGAGAAGATGACGGCTGAGGTGGCCGATGCCCTTATGAAGTATTTAAACCCCAAGGGAGCGATCGTCATCATCGAGGCGGAGCATATGTGCATGACCATGCGCGGGATAAAGAAGCCGGGAAGCAAGACAGTAACCATGGCAGCCCGCGGCGAATTTGAAACGAATAAAGAGCTTAAGGATGATTTTTTCAGGCTTTATAATTCAAATAATAGTTGAAATAGCCCCACTATTATTCTAAAATATTGATAGGACAACATGATAGAATTCTATAATGTTGATATATGGATATTTTAGAACTTATGCGAGGGACATATGTTATTGAGAAAAGCGAAAAACAACCTGAATGAATGGAGGAGGCGCAACAATAAAAAGTGCCTTATAGTACGCGGGGCAAGACAGGTTGGCAAAACTTATCTTATCCGTGATTTCGGCAGGGAGTATTACGAAGAAGTTTTGGAAATAAACTTCAAGGAAACACCCGGTGCGGCTGATATATTTTCGGGAGACCTTAATGTAGACAGTATCATTAACGCCATGAAGTTCAGCTACAGGGATAAGCAGCTGATCCCGGGACGCACATTGATCTTCCTTGATGAAATACAGGAATGCAGTGAGGCACTCACTTCTCTTAAGTTTTTTACCGATGATGGTCGTTTTGACGTTATTGCATCCGGTTCAATGCTCGGGATTGATCACAACAGGGCGTCTTCTTATCCGGTAGGTTATGTTGAATATATTGAAATGTACGGCCTTGATCTCGAAGAGTTTTTATGGTCACAGGGTATAGATGGCGGAATGCTTGATTCTATACGTGAAATGTATGAAAAAAGGAGAGTTGTCCCGGAAGCTATCCATAGGGAGCTTATGAAATGTCTGCGTTTGTACGCTTCTTTAGGCGGTATGCCGGAAGTGGTGTGGCAATATGTTCAGACCGGAGATATAAGGGTAGCCGATAAGATACAGCGGGAGCTGCTTTTGGGATACCGGTATGATATAGCGCATTATGCAACAGCCGAAGAAAAAGTGAAAGCCGAGAAGTGTTTCCTGTCACTTTCAAAACAATTGCTGGATAAGGAGAATCATAAGTTCCAGTATAAAGAAGTGGAGGCAGGGAGCAGGGCACAAAAGTATTATTCGAGTATTGAATGGCTGATAAAGGCGGATGTGGCCGGGATATGCAGATCAGTCACGGACATAAGCTATGATCTTGATGATTATGCTCGAAACGACCTGTTCAGGTTATATACATCTGATCTGTCATTGCTTATTGCCATGAAGGATTATTCGCTTAAAAAGCTTATATATGACAATTCACTGGAAGGAAATACAAAGGGTGGACTGTATGAATGCGTGATGGCAGACATACTGCAGAAAAAGTCATACGCAATGTATTATTATAAAAACGATACGACTAAAAAGGAAGTCGATTTTCTCATCCAGAAAGGCGGAAAGGTAATTCCGATAGAGGTTAAAGGAGGAAATGCCAAAGCAACCTCGCTTAATTCTCTCAAAAAGAAATGGCCTAAGCTGAATGAGTGTTACAAATTTGTGGATGGTAATGTCGGCATAAGTGAAAACGGGATCATAACTTTGCCATTATATATGGCGATGTTTTTATGAATCATGCTGAAATAAAAGGATAAAACGGAGAACGGATATGAAGGTTGTAATACTTGCCGGAGGGCGTGGAACAAGGATATCAGAGGAATCGGAGTACAGGCCGAAACCTATGGTCGAGATCGGTGAAAAGCCGATCCTGTGGCACATAATGAAGGAGTACTCGCACTTCGGGTTTAATGACTTCATCATCTGCTGCGGCTATAAGCAGTACATGATCAAGGAGTGGTTCAATGACTACTTCCTTCACAGTTGCGACATTACATTTGATTATTCCGACGGCAACCGAAATATCACAGTTCACAGCACCAGTGTTGAGCCCTGGAAGGTAACATGTGTCGATACGGGGCTTGATACTATGACCGGCGGAAGGATCAGGCGGATCCAAAAATACATAGGTGATGAAACGTTCATGCTCACATACGGTGACGGTGTGTGTGATGTTGATATAAACAAGCTGGTTGAATTCCATTTATCGCACGGCAAAAAAGCGACCCTTACTGCTGTGATACAAAAGCAGCAAAAGGGTGTGCTCGACATATCCGAGATCGGAGCGGTGAGGAGCTTCCGTGAGAAACAGCCCGCTGATGAAACGCCCATAAATGCCGGTTACATGGTCCTTGAACCTTCGGTGTTTGATTACCTTGACGGCGATGATACCGTGTTTGAACAGGGACCGCTTGAGAAGCTTGCATCTGAGGGTGAGCTTATGAGTTACTCACATAAGGGCTTCTGGCAGTGCATGGATTCCATGCGCGAAAAGGCACTGCTCGAACTCATGTGGAAGCAGGGCAGGGCACCCTGGAAAGTGTGGAAGGATTAGACACCCAGGAAAGTATGAAAAACCGTTAAGGAGACACACATGAATTCATTCAAGAGAAAAACCGCACTGATACTTACATTGGGACTTATACTGACTTCGATCCCGTTTTCGAAAAGTCATGTAAACGCGGCGATCCTGCCGGATCCGACGGAGATTGATGCAGAACAGAAAGAGTTTGTTGAGGGCGATGTCATCGTGTGCATGAAAACCGATGACAGTGCAGCATCGTATGGTAATGAAGTGATCACAAACGACAGGGCCGGGGCAGTTGCCGGTCTCCTTGATGAAGCCGAAGACCTTATGGACGTTACCGAGGCCGTGAAGGAAGAAGTATCGGTGGACGAAACAGGTGATCTCTCAAATGATAAAGCCGCAGCCGATGAGGAATACACTTTAAAATTCATACATTCCGACCACTATACCACGAAGCAGTTGATAGAAATGCTTGAAGAAGACCCGGATATTTTATTTGCGGAGCCCAACTATATCTATCAACTGACTGAGGAGATTGAAGAAGATATCCTGGTTGATGATGAAGAGATTGACATGATCCCGGCAGAAACGTCGGAGCTGCCGGAGGACCGGGACGGAAGCGAAGCAGAATTGCATGATCTTTCCAATTTACAGTATGCTTACGGGAATAACGAAGGAGGAATTGACGTACCATATTGGAATAACACGGATTACAGGAATGCGGATGATACTGTAGTTGCCGTTCTGGATACGGGCGTTGATTATAACCATGAAGACCTTAAGGATGTCATATGGGATGACGGGCTTTTGTATCCCGAGCTTACTGCGCTTGGAGGAGGCAGATACGGATATAACGGCGTTGACAGCACGAGCACGGGAATTCCTTACTATTCATATGATCCCATGGATGACCAAAGTCACGGCACCCATTGTGCAGGAAGCGTCGGAGCAGCCTGGAACGGATACGGAGTCAGCGGGACAGCCAACGGAACCAGGATAATGGCTGTAAAGGCAGGTAACAACAAGGGCAGCTTTCCAAACAAATCGACACTTAAAGGGTTCAATTATATCAAAACCGCAAAAGAAGCCGGGGTTAATATTGTGGCCGTGAATAATTCATGGGGTGGAGGAGTAAATTCAAATTCGATTGCGCTTGCCGTGAGAGAACTTGCGGAGATTAACGTGGTATGCTGCTTTGCCTCCGGTAATGACAGCGCGGACAACGATTTTATACATTTTACATCTACGGTTATGCGTGAAAACGATGGAGTTATCTGTGTTAACTCAAATGATCCGGAGGTTCAAAAAAGCAGCTTTTCCAATTATGGCGTTAGATCTACTGACTTAAGTTCCCCGGGAACCGAAATATTATCAACTATACCGACAGATATGGGGACTACTGATCCCAATCTGTGCCTTCCCGTA
>JAILJC010000159.1 GCA_024694965.1 Lachnospiraceae bacterium | reverse complement strand
GCCAGCACCTTCATGGTGATTATCTGCCGGTATACAGGCTTTAATTTTTCAAGCGCCTGTTCAACGGATAAGGCGCCCACAACTTCTTCTTCGGGACCTGCTCCTGTATCCGCAGCAAGCTCAAGTTCATCAGGGGGATCGTCATCACCTCCCATGCCCGCCATCAGTTCCTCCTTCTTATACTTTCGAAGGTGGTCGATAGCCATGTTGCGTGCCATGGCAGCAATATACCCCTTATGCCCTTTGCCCGGACTGTATCCTATCGGTTTCTCCCACAGCTTGATGAAGAAATCCGAGGTTATGTCCTCCGCAGTTTCTTTGTTTTTAACGATATCGAGGATCACATGATAAATAAAACCTATGTATTCCTCGTATATCTCCTTAAGCGCATCCTTGTCTTTTTTACCGACTTTAAGCAGCGCCCGGTAGAATTGTTCGTCATTCATTTTTCCCTTCCTGTAGATGATACGTTTTTTGTATTATGATTTTATGGGTTAATAAATTTTTCTCTTCTTTTTGTTGAAAGCCTCATCTTTTCCTTAAGCGCTTCAACATCCTCATTCCTTATATTGTCGCGTAGTGAAGCAAGCTCATCAATAAACGCATCCATCTGGAAAAGCAAAGCATCTTTGTTCATAAGGAACAGCTCGCTCCACATGTTTTCGTTGATCCTGGCGATCCTTGTAAGATCCCTGAAAGAATCACCCGTATAGTCTACCAGCTTTTCATTGTCATTACAGGTCATTAATGATACCGCAATGCAATGTGTCAGCTGGGATACGTATGCTATCATCTTATCGTGTTCCTCGGGCGTAAGGACCGATACTTTACGGCATCCCAATATTCCGCCCAAGTTGCTGCACCACTTGATCGCCTTATCGGTGTTCCTTTCGGTAGGCACAACAATAAAGTTGGCATCCCTGAATATCCTTTCATCGGAATTCTCAACGCCGCACACCTCACGTCCTGCCATAGGATGCGCAGCTATGAACTCAACATCATCACGAAGCACTTCCTGTATCTTATATACGATGTTTCCCTTTATACCGGTAACGTCGGTGAGCATTATCCCCGACTTGAAATCTGACTGATTCTGCTTTATCCAGTCAACTATTATCGCAGGGTACAGTGCAAATATTATCGTATCGGCCTTTGATATAAGCTCCCTGTCGGCATCTGTCGAGCCTTCGTCGATCACACCGTTTTTAAGGGCATAATCAATAGAAGCTTCACTTTTGTCTATCGCACTTACATGATATCCTATCCTCTTAAGCGCTCTTGCGTAGCTTCCGCCCATAAGGCCAAGACCCACTATCAGTATCCTGCTTTTATTTATCCATTCCATTTTCAATCTCCTATAATGTAATCCCCGATGAAATGCTTACTTTTTCTGATCGACAAGGAAGTCGACAGCCTCAAGATATCCGTTAAGCCCATGACCCTTTATCGTTTTTACGCATGCCTGCCTTATATAGCTTATCTTCCTGAATTCCTCACGCTCATCAGGATCCGATATATGCACCTCAACCGCAGGTATCGATACCGCCTTTAGGGCATCGAGTATAGCAACGCTCGTATGCGTATACGCACCGGGATTAATGACTATGCCGTCAACATTGCCTAAGCATTCCTGTATCATATCCACGAGGTCTCCCTCGTGATTGCTCTGCATGACTTCTGTTTCCACACCCTTTTCATCTGCATGATTCCTGATCATTTTCACAAGGTCTTCATATGTCGTCCTTCCGTAAATGTCAGGCTCCCTAATCCCCAGCATATTTAAATTGGGCCCGTTTATGACTCTTATTTTCATAGCATTTCCTTTCATTTACAGTTCCGGATTGTCCATCGAGGCTCCGAGTATCTTAAGCGACTCGCAGTATCCCGAAAGTTCCTTAACCATTTCGTTTATCTTTTCGGATGCATGCTTGCCTTCGATCTCTGTGTAGAAATAGTACTGCCACGACAGCGTCTTAAGCGGACGGCTCTTCAGTGAATTCATGGAGAAACCGTGCTTTCCGATCACACCTATGGCCTCAGCAAGCATTCCGGCCTCGTTCTTAACCGAAAACATCAAAATGACGGTTGAACCCTCACGTGCATTTATTATCTCCTCTCGCTGCCTTGAAAGAACAGCGAACCTTGTAGTGTTCTGAAGGTCCTCATTTATATCATGATCGAGAAGAGTCAGGCCGTAAAGCTCAGCCGTCTCCTTACTGGCTATGGCTGCTACGGTTATATCGTTAAGCTTGGCAACCTGTTTTGCCGCTACAGCCGTATTGTCAGCCTTAACGGGTTCGTAGTCATGCTCCGCTATATAATCCGCACACTGGTCCAGGGCCTGAGGATGACTCAGTACCTTCTTTATGCTTTCTATGCTGCTTCCTTTTACTCCTAAAAGGTTCTGACGTATGCGCAGCGGATAAATGCCGTTTATGAACAGGTCTCCCTCATACATAAGGTCCATTGCCTGTCCCACTTCTCCCGCGTAGCTGTTCTCTATCGGCATGACTAAGACGTCGCAGTCACCCTTAACAACTGAATTATATGCTTCCTTAAAACTCCTGTAAGCGATAAGCTCACCGTCCGGAAATATCCTTCTTGATGCTATATTCGCGAAAGCACCTTCCACTCCCGAATATGCTATCCTCATCCTCTCGGTCAGTTTGTGCTGATACTGCTTTGAGATGTCCATCACAGACTTCATGAAATGCCTGTAATATGGCTTTAAGTTCTCGTTTTCGACATATTCCTCGTTTTTGGCGATAAGCTCCTTTTCCCTTCCGGAATCAAGGATGGGAATACCGTTAGCGCTCTTGTACTGAGCTATCTGCTCGGAACATCCCATACGCTTTACAAATAACCGCGCCATCTCCTTATCTATCTGTTCTATTGACTGTCTCGCCTCGGTAAGCTTGTCCATTTTGAGTCTCCCTTATATTTTACGATACTAAGTATCGGATCGTTCGAGTTTCCTGAAAAAGCGTCCGGCAAACATCGCCCCGGGCGCAAAAGCAAGCACATAAGACAGGGGCTGGGCCTCCTGGATACCGGCCATTCCCCTGAAATGTGAAAGTATTAAAAGCAGCGGTATAAAAATGACTCCGTTCCTTAAAGCCGATAATACAGAAGCTACTACCTTCTGTCCCGTACACTGCATAAGCATTTCGGTGTTCATGCAAAGCGGAAGGAACAATACAGCCACGCACTGGAGCCTTAATGCCCTGTCTGCAACGTTTACAACCTCCGGATCGTCACGCAGAAGGGTTATGAAAAACGGCGCCTTTATAAACAGTATCGCACCGAGCACCACCATAAGGCCTTCACCCAAAAGCACACTGAACTTAAAGCCTTCCTTCAGCCTGTCGTAGCGCTTTGCTCCGTAGGAGAAACCGCATACCGGCTGGAATCCCTGACCCACGCCGATACATACCGAAAAAATGAAAAAGAACAGCCTTGATACGATGCTCATTCCCGCCACTCCGGCATCACCGTATGCCGAAGCTTCCGTATTAAGTATTATCGTTGTTATGCTGCCAAGGCCCTGTCTTAACATACTCGGCAGTCCGGTGGCAACTATATCTCCTATATCCTTAAGATCAAGTACCACATTCTTTAATGCCAGCTTGCACTGTGTCTGCCCCCTGAAGAAAGGGATGAGCAGTATTGAAAAACTGATGACCTGTGATATCGCGGTTGAAAGTCCCGCACCCGCAATACCCATTTTAAGTCCGAACATGAACAGCATATCACCCAGGATATTAAGAAGTGCTCCGCTCAGCAGTCCTATCATACCATAGAATGCCTTGCCCTCATACCTTAAAATGTTGTTGATCGTAAAACTGCTGACCATAAAGGGAGCAGTTGCAAGTATGAACATTATATATATTCGCGCATAAGGGGCAATTGTCGGCGTGCTCCCAAGTCCCATTATTATGGGATCAAGAAACGCATAACAGATAAGTGCGGCAGCAATGGCAAGCACGAATGAACAGGCAAACGCTGTCGAAGCGATAACGGATGCCTTGGCACTGTCCTTATCTCCGAGCCTCCTTGAAATTATGCTTCCGGAGCCCTGCCCGAAGGTAAATCCCAGTGCCTGTAATATCGACATGAATCCGAACACGATCCCCACGGCACCGCTTGCG
>JAILJC010000150.1 GCA_024694965.1 Lachnospiraceae bacterium | reverse complement strand
TTAAGCTTGCTCAGTATCCACTTATCCATTACCGGAAGCTTGTCGTATTCCAATGTATATTTGCTGGCATCAAAATCATCGATGTTCGCGTACAGCACGAAGAACGCGTATGTGTTCCACAGCGTACCCATGAACTTGCGCTGTCCTTCCATTACCGCCTTGTCATGGAAACGGTTCGGAAGCCACGGTGCCGAATTTATATAGAAGTACCAGCGGATCGCGTCGGCGCCCATCGTCTTAAGTGCTTCAAAAGGATCCACCGCGTTACCTTTACTCTTACTCATCTTCTCGCCGTTTTCATCAAGCACGAGACCGAGCACGATAACGTTCTCGTAAGGACTCTTATTGAAAAGCAGGGTCGATTCCGCCATCAGTGAATAGAACCAACCGCGGGTCTGGTCGACAGCCTCGGATATGAACTGCGCCGGGAACTGCTGCTCAAACAGGTCCTTGTTCTCAAACGGATAATGATGCTGAGCAAAAGGCATTGCACCCGAATCAAACCAGCAGTCGATAACCTCGGGAACACGCTTCATTTCCTTACCGCAGTCCGGACACTTGCAGGTGATCTCATCTATGTAAGGCCTGTGAAGCTCTACCGTGAGCGCATCCTCACGTCCGGAAGCTTCCTTAAGCTCCTCCCTTGAGCCGATGCACAGCTGCTTTCCGCAGTCAGGGCATTCCCAGATATTAAGGGGAGTTCCCCAGTAGCGGTTACGCGATACGCCCCAGTCCTGTATGTTCTCAAGCCAGTTGCCGAAACGTCCCTCACCTATCGAAGGCGGGATCCAGTTGACCGTCTTGTTGTTCGCGACAAGGTCATCCCTTACTTCGGTCATCTTTATGAACCATGATTCCCTCGCATAGTAAAGCAGGGGAGTATCACAGCGCCAGCAGTGCGGATAGTCATGCTCAACCTTGGGAGCCGAGAACAGCTGTCCCCTCTTGTCAAGCTCTATGAGCACGTTCTTGTCACAGTCAACGGCTCCGGCCTCAAGCTCCTCCTTGGTGGGCTTACACCTCATGCCCGCAAACGGAGTCACATCCTTCATGACACCGCGCTCGTCCACCATCTGTACGAACGGAGCGTCATACCTGCGTCCGACCCTGGCATCGTCTTCACCGAAGGCAGGCGCTATATGAACGATACCGGTACCGTCGGACATCGTTACATAGTCATCACAGTATATAAAGAAGGCTTTCTTGTGCTGCTTCTCAGCCTCATCGGCCGCGCACTGATACAGCGGCTCGTATTCCTTATATTCAAGGTCGGTACCCTTATAGGTCTCCAAAACTTCATAAGCCGGAGTTCCTTCCTCCCTCTCGATGCCGCCAAGCACCTGATCCGCAAGTGCCTGCGCAAGGATATAAACCATACCGTCGGCGGCCTTGACCTTTATATAAGTCTCATCCGGATTCACGCAAAGTCCGATGTTTGAAGCAAGCGTCCAGGGTGTGGTCGTCCATGCAAGGAAGAATGCATTCTCCTCACCCTTTATCTTAAACCTTACGATCGCTGTCCTTTCCTTAAGAGTCTTATAACCCTGCGCAACCTCGTGTGATGAAAGCGGGGTACCGCAGCGCGGGCAGTAAGGCACGATCTTAAAGCCCTTGTATAAAAGGCCCTTATCCCATATCTGCTTAAGAGCCCACCACTCGGACTCGATAAAGTCATCATGATAGGTAACGTAAGGATCGTCCATGTCGGCCCAGAAACCAACGGTGCCGGAGAAATCCTCCCACATGCCCTTGTACTGCCATACCGATTCCTTACATTCCTTTATGAAAGGATCAAGGCCGTATTCCTCGATCTGCTCCTTGCCGTCAAGCCCAAGCTTTTTCTCAACTTCAAGCTCGACCGGAAGCCCGTGGGTATCCCAGCCTGCCTTACGCGGAACATAGTATCCCTTCATGGTACGGTACCTGGGGATCATGTCCTTTATTACACGTGTGAGTACATGCCCGATATGCGGCTTTCCGTTCGCCGTGGGCGGTCCGTCGTAGAACGTATAGGTTTCGCCTTCCTTGCGGTTCTCCATGCTCTTTCTGAAAATGTCATTATCAGACCAGAACTTCTCTATCTCTTTTTCTCTTTCAACGAAGCTTAAGTCTGTCGATACCTTGTTATACATTTCTTTCTTCCTCTCTTGAATCCCATAAAAACAATCAACCCCCATTATATCGTGCAAATGGGGGTTTGTAAACATAAGCCAAAAGGAACTGTCCCTATTTTCTCATCGATCAACTCACATAGAAGTTACGGGCTTTATCTTCTCATCCTCATACTCAGCCGCACTTAGGTCATTTACTATCATGTCTCCCTCGTTTATCCCGTTAAGTATCTGGGTATAGGAAGAATCCCTCACCCCGACGGAAACATACCTTTTCCTTACGGTTTTATTCTTATCGACAATGAATAAGTAGTTTCCGTTATCATCGGTATATATGCATTCATTCATTACCCTTAAGGCATCTTTTGTATCTTCAAGCTTTATTATCACATCGGCCTCCATGCCCACTATCATCGGATCAGCGGTAAAAAGCTCGATCTCAACGCCTGCCTTGGCCTTGCCCGAAGCATCCGCTTCCGCATACTGGCTGATGTTCTGTACCTTGCCGCGGTATTCGACGTTTCCTATATATATGATCGCCGACTGGTCTATCTTTACCGAAGGGATGTCATACTTTGATACAAGGAGCTTAACCTTATAGCTGTCGGCCTTCTGCATCTCAAACACCGGAGATCCCTTCTCAACATTTGCCCCGTCATCCACAAAGCATCCGGTTATGACGCCGTCCGAAGGTGCCAGGCACCCGCCCTTCGCCTTCTCAAGTTCATCCATCGCCTGGTCGAGCGATATCTCATCAAGTGCCTTTTTCTGCTCGTTCCCAAGCAGCTCATCATAGGCCCTTATCATGGACTGGGCCGTATCCCTGTCCGTGCGCGCATCGCTCCACATCCTGGTAACGTTTTCGAGGTCATTCTGCAGCAGGATGTACTTATTATAGGTATCGGGGTCCATTCCCTCTATGGGAAGGCAGATAAGATCCCTCTGATTCTTTGAGATGGCGCTGTTTGTTTCGGCTATCTTATCCTGGATCTCCTTGGATTTCTTCGCAAGCTTTTCGACATCGGTTTTATCCTCCAAAAGCTCCGCCTTCTTTAGATCAACCTCTATCTTTGCAAGCTCGGACTGGTTCTGCGATACCTCATTCTGCATCTTTTCTATGTCATTCTGTATCGACTGGCTCCGAACGCTCCTGTCGTAATCTTTTGCATAAGTGTAAGAATCAAACGCCATGATATTTAGCTTAAGTGCGGCATATGTAACCTCACACTGGGCTATGCGGGCGTTCGCGTTTTTAAGCTTGCTCTGGCTGCTTGCCCTGCTGCTTTCTATCGCATCTATTATCTTCTGCTCATATTCGATATTGGTCTGTGCTACATCGACTGCGATCTGCTGGTCCTTGCCCGCATATGAAAGGAGTACATCACCCTTTGAAACACGCTCACCCTTTGCCACGTATTTCTCCGCGATCGTACCCGAAACATCCGCATATATCGTAATGACTTCATTACCCTCGATGTTTCCCGTCATGTTAAGGGTCGGGGAAACCGTTCCCTTATCCGCCGTCGTTACGTTTACTTCATCGGGAAGCATGTAGTAATATATTCCGCCGCCTGCTGCCGCAAGCAGCACAAGGATGATGATCACTCTTTTTAAAACCTTCATTACTCTACTCCTTTTAATGCTTCTACCATATTTATAACATTAACCCGCCTCGATATGATAGCATTAACTGCCACGGATACGACAAACGAGAAAAATACCGCCTGAATGTAGGGCTTTAGCGAAAGCTTTATCAAAAAATCGCCCGACGGGTCTATCTTATCCATCAGCAGACTGATATAAACAAGGCCTACGGGTATGCCGGCAAGCGATCCTATACCCGTTATGAAAAGATTCTGCTGCTGCAGTATCCAGCGGATCTTTTTTGTTGCAAAGCCCAGTACCTTAAGCGTTGCCACATCCCGCACCTTTTCCATGAAGGACAGGATACCCATGTTGAATGTTGTCACAAATCCGACAATGACCGCTATCGCAACGGTTATATATATCATGTCGTTGTTGTTTTCGTTTGACTTGCGGAATGCATGTACCTGTTCCTCCTTATGCAGCACGCCCGAAACATCATTCTGCGTTGTCTCATAGGATTTAGGTACCGTCATATTGGTGTATATCGTTCCCGGTTCGAAATATCCTCCCAGCTTTTCATAGCAGCTTCTACTGAGCACTATCCCCTGACTGTCGGGTGATGTATACAGTCCGGTCACATTTATGGAATACACCTTTTTCTGAGTGGGTATCCTGAAGCTTATTACATCGCCCGTATCCGCATTAAGGAACTTTGCGGCCTTTGCACTTAACAGCGCACCGTATGCGGGTACTTCGGCGTAATCACCGTTTTTATCCTGAAACCGGTAGAGGTTACCTTCATCCGCCACCGTAAGGCTGTACATCTTGCTTTTGTCTCCCTTGGATATCTCAACTTCGGAGAACATCACCATCTGTCCGCCGAACTTACGGGCATAATCATAAGCTCTCGAATAATCGCTTTCGCCGGAAAGGTTCATTGTGTATTCGGCAGGCCTTAACCTTTTATATATCCAGTCCTCCTGCATGGAAAAGCATTCCATTATTCCGAAGCTTCCCATGAGCAGGGATGAACCCAGGGCAACGCCTGCGATACCCATTATCGAACGCCCTTTGTTTATATTTATATCCCTTAAATTCCAACGGGTAGCAAAGCTTAGCTTCTTCCAGATAAATGTTTTTTCAATCCGTCCCGCATTGCTTACCTTCGGGGCATCTGGCTTTAGTATCTCCGAAGCGTTAAGCACGAGCAGCTTCCTGCAGGATAAGTAGTTAAATAACCCCGTTAAAAGTACAATACCTATAATAACCAAGGGAACGATATCCGACATCTCCATCTGCCTTATCGGAGAAGTGTAAAGCTCCTCGTAGTCCGAAAACAGCCACGCCCCGAAAATATAATATCCCAATAAGGCTCCAATTAAGCTTCCCGCTCCCGAGATGACCACCGAATACATGGTGTAATGCACTGTTATCGTGGCTTTTGAAAAACCGAGAGCCTTAAGCGTTCCTATGACCGTCCTCTGCTTTGCGGTAAGCCTGGCCATCGTGGTTATCGTACACAGCACCGATAAAAGTATGAACAGCGGCGGGAAAAGCGCTACCATCATCCCGTCAAAATTACTTGCCGTTATAACCTCCTGATAACCCGGCTGCTCATTCTTCATGACTATCCTTAAGGATGATTTCGAAATGCCGTCAAGTATCTTAAGCTTTGCTTCGCTTATGTTTTCCTTATCCGCCTCGCTTAAATATATCTGATCATCAACATTTACAAGGTCGATAAGCACCCTGTCAAAAGTTATGTCCTCAAAAGGATACTCGGATGCATCAAGGAAGGCATAACAGTATTCGCTGTAGGAAACATCGGCAAACGATTCGTCTATGATGTAATACAGGTGCTCGGGCTCCGCAACTATCCCGTTTACCGGCTCCGTAAAAGCTTTTCCGTTGCACTCAATTTCCAGGGAATCCCCCACGGATATCCCGTTTTCCTTTGCAAAGTACCAGTCTATCCAAAGCCCCCTTTTATCCTTTGTATAAGGCTCTCCTTTAAGACAGTACAGGCTGCATATCTTATTGCTTTCTATGAAATTTAATTCTATCTTCTTATCTTTTACGCTCTTAAGCTTGCCTATAAGCGATGTCCTGCGCTCGGCATGCTTTATTTCCGGTATCCTCACAAGGTCGTTTATATCCTCCTGCGTAAACCCTTCGGACATAAGGCTTAGATCCATGAAATTCACGGCCTTAAAATACTTATCCGTACAGCTTAAAAAACTCTGTCTGTCAGAATCAAACGAAGAAAGCATGAACATGGACAGAAGGCACATGATAAATATGGAAAGAAACTGCACCGCGTTGTTCTTAAGATCGCGGAACATCTTTTTTAAGAGGTTCTTCTTCATATCATTTACCAGTCAAGATCATATGCGTCTTTGGGTGATTCTACCTTTTCTATATCAACCACGGTCCCGTTCTTTACATAAACGACCTTGTCGGCAACCTCCGCAAACAGGTTGTTATGGGTTACCATTACCACGGTCTTCTTATGGATCCTGCTCTGCTCCTGAAGTATCCTTAAGACATCCCTTCCGGTATTGGTATCAAGGGCTCCTGTCGGCTCATCGCACAGTAAGAGCCTCGGCCGCTTTGCAATGGCCCTTGCGATCGAGATACGCTGCTGCTGTCCGCCCGACATCTGTGAAGGAAAGCTGTCCTTCTTATCGGCAAGACCCACCATGTCAAGGGCTTCAAGGGGATCCATTATCTTTATGCCAAGGTCCTCCATGAGCGCAACGTTTTCGTATGCCGTAAGCGTGGGCACCAGGTTATAAAACTGGAAGATAATGCCCACATCAAGCGAACGGAATTTTCCCAGCTTTTCATCGTTAAAGGATGTAAGCTCCTCGGTGGAAAAAAATATCTTTCCGCTGGTCGCGGCGTCAAGTCCGCCAAGCAGGTTAAGCAGCGTACTCTTTCCGGCGCCGCTCGGCCCTAAGATAACTACAAGCTCACCCTCGTCTATCGTAAGGTTCACATCATGAAGCGCTTCATAGGTTACGGAACCTGTCTTATATATCTTTCCGACATTTTCAAACGTAATAAGTTCAGCCATAAACTTACTCCCGGTATTTCTTAAAAAACTTTAGCCGGCCATTAAGACCGGCTATTTTTCCTATCTTATAACAACGCTTGCGTGTTCCATCCTCCAGTCGATACATCTTTGCAGATAATGTATGTACTCGGGATTCTTGCACATGCCCTTGCCCGCCACATCGGATATCTTGGCAACATCCATGCCGTTGCAGGCCGTCGTTTTCATTACTATGTTAAGCGCCGGAACCTCGGTGTCGTTTGCGATATACGTTCCGATACCGAACGCCGTCTTTACCTTGTCCTTAAAATACCTGTTGATCTTTGTCGCCCTGTCAAAATCAAGGCTGTCCGAGAACAGCAGTGTCTTCGTCTTAGGATCTATTCCCAGACTGTTATAGTGCTCGATCATCTTATCGCCCCATACATACGGATCGCCGCTGTCGTGGCGCACACCTGAGAACAGAGTGGAATAGGTAAGCTGGAAGTCCTTAAGGAAGCAGTCCGTCGTGATCGCATCGGTAAGTGCGGTTCCGTTTAACACTCCGTACTCTTTAACCCATGCATCCAACGCGTACCAGTTAGAATATGCCGGATTGTGCTTATGATTGCCCTGGCCTACGCACATGATCCACTCATGGGCCATGGTTCCTACCGGGGTTATGCCGTATTTCTTCGCAAGGTAAACGTTTGATGTTCCGACAAACTTGGAACCGTCGTACTTACCCTCATTTAACGCCTTGACCGCAAGCTCCTGGGCCTCGGCTGATAAACGCCTCCTCATGCCGAACTCGGAAAATGCGTTAAGCTCGAATTCACCGTTCTCAAGCTTTGCGACCTTGTCCCGCAGGCGCTCCTTAAAGCTCTTTAAAAGCTTGTCGTAATCGTAAGCCATCCTGAAATACACTTCGTTTACGATGGCAAGCGTGGGTATCTCATACATAGAGGTGTTAAGCCAGGTACCCTTTGTCTCTATTGTGAGTCCGCATTCTGCATCCGTTCCGAATTCAAAGTCGTTAAACCTCGGCTTCCAAAGCCTTAAGAAATCGACATACGAGCCCCTGAGCCACTTTATATTGTTAAGGTATTCAAGCTCCTCCTCGTCAAAACGCAGGTTGCAGTACATCCTGATCTGGTCCTTTATCTCCTCGACCATCTCGGGCGTGAAATGCACATCCTCGTTCCTGCACTTGAAGCTCCATGTAGTTTTATAATCGCTGAACTGATGATAGATAGCCTGTCCCATTGAGAACTTGTACATATCGGTCTCAATCAGGCTTGTGATGATCTGATCCATAATATTCTCCTTAATCCTTAGCCCTGTAAGCCCAAAAACAGCTAACCTAAATTATATAATCTGAAGCGGGGTTTGTAAACAATCTCAACTGTGATACAATGAATAAGTCAGAATCGCAAGACCCAAGGAGCATATAATGAACATCCTGTTTTTTCTGATCATAATCCTGGCTTATATCGTGGTGATCGGAATACTCAACGAAAAGATATTCCACCTGCAGTCGGACATAGCGCTCATATTCTTTGCACTTATATTTTCCCTTGTGCTGCTTATATTAAGGCACGTTCTCCCGATAGCTGAACTTAGGGCCTTCACGGATGACCTCGGGAGCTTCGGCTTTGAGGAATACTTAATGGACGGCGTGCTCTGCTTCATGCTCTTTGCGGGCGCGGGCAAGGTAAACATGGGGAAGTTCAAGCAGAACTTAAAGCCGATATGCCTGCTTGCGCTTCTTACCACCCTGATATCATCCTTCCTCTACGGCATGCTTTTCTACCTTATAGCAATGCTCTTTAAACTCCCGATGGATATATGGATGTGCATCCTGCTTGGCTGCGTCGTATCGCCTACCGACCCGATCGCGGCCACCGGTATACTTAATAAGATCGGGCTTTCCAAAAACGTGTGCTCGGTCATCGAGAACGAATCCCTTTTCAACGACGGCACGGGCGTGACTCTTTTCATCTTCGTGCGCTCCGTCATCGTGCACAGCGGCGACAGCAATTTCGCCGTGCTGATGTTAAAGGAGATAGTGGGTGCCGTGGCTGTCGCTTTGATCGTTTCCTGGATCCTGTTTAAGCTTATGAGGCTCACCCGCGATCCCGTAAGGTACATCCTCATCTCACTGCTTGATGTATCATCGGTTTACATAATATGCGAACACCTGGGATTCTCCGGCGTCATCGCATCCGTAGTCTGCGGAATGTTCTTCTCCTACAACATGGATAAGATGGAACGAAGTGTCATGGTAATAGACCCCAAGGAATACTACAGGGACTTCTGGGAGATACTCGAAAACATACTAAATTCCGTGCTGTTTGTAATGATCGGCATGCTGGTCCTTAATATAAAGGTAAGCGAGTACGCACCCATCGTCATCCCCGTTTCCATCATCATACTTTTACTCTCACGCGCGATCGGGGTGTTCATAAGCAGCTTCCTTACAAAGAACAACATCCCCGGCAACTACAGCATGTTTGAATTTGTGACTCTTATGACATGGTCGGCGCTAAAGGGCGGCCTGTCGCTTGCACTGGCACTTGAAACGGCGGAATATCTTCCGGCCGCCGTTTACAACATATTCCTAAACGTCGCCTACGTTACGATATTCTTCACGGTCCTCGTGCAGGGACTTTCGGTAAGGCGCGTGTACTTTGCACTCGAAAAACATAAATCGGACAGGCACAGGAGGAGCAGCATCCAATGAAGATAATAATAGTAGGCTTGGGCCGCACCGGCACGGCTCTTATCAAGGCATTGTCGGGTGAGAATTACGACATCACCGTCATCGACCACGACAAGGATCTGGTCGATGAGATCACGGATAAATACAACGTAAACGGCGTAACGGGAAGCGGTGCATCAACCGAAACCCTTATGGCGGCGGGCGCTGACTCTGCCGATGCGATAATCGCGCTTACGCACACGGACGAGGTAAATTTGTTAAGCTGCATGCAGGCTAAGACCCTCGGTACCCGCAGGAGTGCCGCACGCCTGCTTTTACCTGATTTTGTCCATGAGGCAGAATCACTCAAAAAGGAATACAGCATCGACTACTTCGTAAAGCCCAAGTCGGATGTTGCCGAGGAGATTTTCCGCAACATCGGCATGCCCGGCTTTATGAAGCTTGAAGGCTACTGGGAAAACAATGTCCAGATAATCGACATGAACCTTTTAAAGGACAGCCCGCTTGCCGGCAGGACGCTTGCGGACCTTAAGCAGTCATCGGGGCTTAACATCCTGGTGATCGCGGTGATAAGGAATGACAAGCTCTACATCCCGGATGGGAAATTTACGCTCAACGTTGGCGACAACATAAGCATCGCATGCGCGAAGGAAAACATATTTGAAACGCTTAAGACTCTC
>JAILJC010000154.1 GCA_024694965.1 Lachnospiraceae bacterium | reverse complement strand
GCAGCGTTCCGTGAAGGAAACGGTGGTTAATGTACCGGACAGTACGGGCAAACCGCGTAAAGTAGTTAAAACCGTAGTTACAACCACTACGACCACATATGAATCGGTAGATGAAGATGAATACAAGGAGCTGACCGGAACGGTCAATGGAGCGCCGGTACAGGCCCATGTTCAGCAGCCTCAGGCGGCAAGGCCCACACAACCACAGGTACAGCAGCCGCAGGCTCAAGCCCGTCCGGCACCGGTTATAAGGACCGATCAGGCCCAGACAGGGGCTCCCGTCGTACGCAAGATAAGCGAGCAGGGAGTGCCCGCACAGACCGCACAGCCGCAGCAGCCAAGACCCGCAGCACAGCAGCCTCAGGCGGCAAGGCCCACACAGCCACAGGTACAGCAGCCGCAGGCACATCCGGCCGCACAGCCGCAGCAGGTACAGCAGCCGCAGGTACATCCGGCAGCGCAGCAGCAGCCTCAGCAGGTACAACATGTACAGCCTCAGGCCCAGCCGGTACAACAGGTTCATCCACAGCCAGTTCAGCAGGTTCAGGTACAGCCCGATTCGATAATCGATGTGCTTCCGATACCTACGACCACGGCACCGGCTCCGCAGCCAAAGCCCATGTCCCCTATGGACAGGCAGCTTGCGGAGATCGAGAAGGCACTTGGCTTATCACAGGATACAACCCAGGGCGTGCAGACGATCACTACCGCACAGGGAACAGCGTTAAATGTTCAGACTGCGGTACCCGGAATGCAGGGTATCCAGGGAACACCGGGCATACAGGGAACGCCGGGCATGCAGGGGGCCCAGGTCCCGGGGCAGGCAAACAATGTCCCGACCATGGACGAGCAGACGAAAAAGGCTACCGAATACCTTATGCTTGGTGTCGAGTGTCTCGTTTTCCTCATCGTTCTGTGTGTGCTTATCACGATATCGCAGAAGATAAAGAGGATGGATAAGAGCACCGGCGCACCCGAAACCGAGATGACAAGCGATGAGGAGGCGAATGGTTCTGAAGATTTAAGCGACAGCGGAACGGAATCATTCGACGTCGAGCAGGCGGGTTCGGAAGATGAGATACCTTCGGACGGCGGTATGGAAATGCTTGACAGCCTCGATTCCGGGGACAGTATGTCCGATGCCCCTTCGGGTTCGGTTGATGTCGATAATGACGATTTTACCTTGCATTGCACAAATGTAACGGTTAAGCTTGATACGGAAGGAAATCCGGCGGCGCTTATTTACTTTACGTTTACCAACAAGACGAGCAAGCAGCTGTCGATGTCCGAGGTATTCCCGCCGAGCGTTACGCAGAACGGCGAGCCGTGTGAAACATATGCTTCACTTGAAGAGTATCCGGATGAGTTTTATAATAAGGATATGCAGATATCCGACGGATCTTCGCTCGACTGCTGCTATGCGGTATCGCTTAAGGATGCCGTATCGCCGCTGAGGCTTACGATTCATGATAATTACGAATCATTTTCCGACATAGGATCTACGGAAATTGCAATACAATGACGGTACTGTTAATCAATAACGAGAAAGGGGAGTAGAAAATGAGTAAGAGAAGGATGAAAAGGAGGGCAACGCAGATACTCGTCATCGCGGCGACCGTATTTGTGGTGGTTCTTATAGTTGCCGGCGTGGCCATCGGGCTTAAGTCGATAAAGACGCTTAAGTCTATAACATTAACACCTACGTTTGCCGAGACTGAGCTGGATGTGGATACCGATTACGAGTTCAAGATAAAGGGAAGTCCGGCCAAGGCAAACCTTAAATCCCTTGAATATGTGGTTGACGATGCGACCGCAACCTTTGATAAGGATAAGGAGTCTGAGACGGCGATCCTCCACACGGGAGCCGAGGGAGCCATTACTGTCTACGTTAAGAAGGGTAAGGTAGTCAGCAATAAGATAACCCTGCAGGTAGTCGATCAGGTCAAGAAGGCCGAGGAAGAAGCAGCGGCAGCGGCGGCAAAGGAAGCCGAGGCGGCAGCAGCTGCGGAAGCGGCAGCCCAGGTTGAAGAGGAAGTAAACGTTGAGCCCACCCTTGTGATGGTAACGGGCGACAACGTAAGGATGAGGGCAGAGCCCAATACGGACTGCGATATCGTAAGGACCTGTAAGAAGGGTGAAACCTATACAAAGATCGAAGTTGTAGATGACTGGACAAAGCTTGATTACGAAGGCCGTGAGTGCTATATAAAGAGCGAGTTCTTAAAGGAAACAACACAGGAAGAAGCTGATCAGGCCAAGGCAGATTCGGCCAACAAGACCGAGGAAGCCAAGAAGGACGAGAAGAAAGACGAAAAGAAGGAAGAGCAAAAGCCTGAAGAGCAGAAGCCCGCTACGGCTGATGATGATGCTGCCAAGAAAGCGGCAGAAGAAGCAGCAAAGGCAGCTGAAGCCGAGGCTGCAAAGAAGGCTGCTGAGGAAGCGGCGGCCGCAGCTGCTGCAGCGGCAAGCGCAGGCACCGTTACGATCAACTGCTCTGACGGTCCTGCCCAGTTCACCAAGGCCGAATATGATTATTTCGTAGCCACCTGGAGCTACACCGGAATGGCCGATGAGATGATGAGCCACCATTCGGCAAGCGAACTTCATACCTTATATAACAATACACATTAAGCATTAAACAATAAAAAATTTTCGGCCACGGGGACGGTTCTTTTGGCGCGTGATTTTAACGCGCCAAAAGAACCGTCCCCGTGGCAAAATTTATCTAACACCTTAAAACATCTTGAAACTATAGAACATCGGGGCCAGCGTATTGCTCACGGTCGACATCATCTTGATGAAGATATCGAGCGCAACGCCGACAACGTCTTTTCTCGTATCACCCACGGTATCGCCGGTAACCGCAGCCTTGTGGGCATTGGTACCCTTGCCGATCACGATGTTCTCACCGTTCTCGTCAACCACGGGTTCGCCGTCCTCACCCAGTTCATACAGCATTCCGCATTCGATGAACTTCTTGGCGTTATCGAAGGCGCCGCCAGAATTACCCATGAATATCGCACGTCCTATCGCAACGATCGTTGAACCGATAAGCAGTCCTAAGATAAATACGGGTCCGAACAGGAATCCCAAAACAACCGGAACCGCAAGTGCGAGCGTAGCGGGGATCAGCATGTGGGCGAGGGCTTCATCGGAAGCCTTCTTGATGATGGACTCGTAATCCGGACGCTGCTTGCCCGCGAGTATGTCGGGATTGTCGTTAAGCTGCTTTGCGCCGGCATCGGCGAGGTCCTTGGCAGCCGTGATCGTGTTGTCCGTAAGGATGGCTGCGAAGTACTCGATAAGCGAACCGCCTATGATCATTCCGCCGATGATCATTACCCAGGTCATCGGGTCGGTGAAATCCGGCGGCGGGAATGAACCGATAAATGACATTATAAGTGCAACCGTAGCAAAGGCAGCCGCGCCGATCGCATTGCCCTTACCGATAGCTGCCGTTGTATTGCCCACGGCATCAAGCTCATCGGTGATCTCCCTTACTTCGGGATCTAAGTGGCATGATTCTGCAATACCGCCCGCATTATCGGCTACGGGACCGAACGCATCTATTGAAACCGTTGTGCCGACGAAACTCAGCATTCCGAGAGCGGCGATCGCGATACCGTATGAGCCGCACAGGGAACCTGAGATTATCATTGATATAACGATCACCGAGCAGGGCGCGAGTATCGACCTTGACCCGATCGCATCACCCTTGGTTACGACGAAAGCCTCGCCCTCGGTGGCCATGTATGCGAGAGCTTTTACATGGCTTGACTTAAGGCTTGTATAGAATTCGGTCAGCTTGCCGACAGCGACCGAGCTTATCATACCGAGTACCGCGGCGATCCAGGGCGACAGCCAGCCGGCCTTGAAAACTTCGGGCAGAGTCACACTTCCGAACGCTGCCTTGGCCGCAAACAGTCCAATGACCGCAACCGCGATGGCTGAAACGAATGTCGCGTTGTTAAGCTCTTCCTCGGGATCCACGCCTTCGCGCGAAACCTCGGTCTCAACGCCCTTTATGACCTTGATGCGCTTGCGATTCTTAAGGATGATATAGTTGACGCCGACAACGCTTGCAAGCAGTCCGCCGCCCGCGAGGATGAAAGGATAAACGCTCGCTGAAGCTAACAGCTGTGAGTTATCCTTAAATGCCTGAGCCGCGATCAGGACGGATGCAACAGGGGTTGCGACGAATGATTCTAACAGATCGGAAACATTTCCCGCGATATCGTTAACACAGTCACCGATGAAGTCGGCGATCGTGTTGGGCATCCTCGAATCGTCCTCGGGAAGGTTCATCACGTTCTTGCCGACGATGTCAGCGGAAATGTCGGCAGCCTTGGTGTAATTGCCGCCCGCGACACGGTTGAACATCGCAACAAGCGAGCAGCCGAGAGAATAAGTCGTAAGCCTCATGGTGACCGGATTGACAACTGTGCCGAAGCCGACGCCGGGGATCATGCCGATAAGGCTCTTGCCAACAAGGTCATAATTGATGCCGCCCGAAGTTATCCAAACGATGCAGGCACCGAAGATGCCGAAGGCCGGAACCGCGAAACCGCTGATGGAACCGCTCATGAGGGCGATTCTAATCGTACGGCTCATTACCTTTGTAACCCTTGCCGCGTTGGTAGTGCGGACATTGCCGTAGGTTCCGCCGCTCATACCGATAAGGCACGCGCACGAGCTCATCATTGCGCCCAGGATGAAGGTGAGGCCGGAAACGACCTCCATGAACAGCATGTAAATAACGGCCACGACAGCGACCGTAGGCACGATGATGCGGTACTCCCTCGTAAGGAAGGTCTTGGCACCGTCGCGGATTATCTTGGCGAGGTCCTTCATCTCGTCGGTACCCTCGTCATGATTCTTAAGATCGATGAAATTCCGGGCAAGGGCCCCGAAAGTCAGGATCGCGATGAAAATAACCACATAAAAAACACCCATAAAAATCTCCTCCGTTTCTTCTATACGCCCCAAATTAGAGTATATACTCATGCAGCCGCGACTTCAATAAATAAAATGACGATGGTCTTTATGTCTTTCTTATGGTATAATCACAGGCGAGTCATTTGGTAGTTAACAATTTTGTAACGGTGTGTGGCACCGTTAAGAAAATGTTACGAATCATGAACGAAGGATTTATATTCTCAGGAGGTTTCAAATGAACAGGAAAAAGTTAAGGAAGATAAAGAGCGCGGTATTTGCAACTCTCCTTGTGCTTTCGATGGTAGGTGAGAGCCTGACTGCGTTTGCGGCAACAGATATTGGTATTGATCTGGATCCGTCTGAAAACGAGATGGTGATGTATGATCCTGCCGCCGCTCTTTTTGACAGCGTTGATGAGGCCGAAGTTCCCGAAACGGCAGTGCAGGGAGACGACATTCCCGAAGCGGCTGAGCAGGAAGATGGCAGGCTTGAGACGCCGGAAACGCTTGATAATACGGAAGCACCGGTTCAGGAACTTACGGACGAGATCAAAGATGCCGATGCTGAAGAGCTGCAGCCCATAGACGAGAGCATTGACGGCGACGGGCTTAACGAAGAGGGTGAGGATGGCATTTTGACGGATGAAGAAGCAGAATCAGATGACGGGTCAACTGTTAAGCATGTCTTTAATGTTCCGGAGGAATGCCCCAGGGACGGTGTTTCACCGAGTAATAATGTGACAAGATATCTGTTGGTGGGTGAAACCGAATATTTCGTAGATTTTGCTGATAAATCATATGATAATGCTTTTGTTTCAGAGTATGGTTCCGCTGCACTGAACAGGACAACGAAATACACCTGTAAGCCTTCGGGGATAGTTTCTTTCAGTAAGAAGAAAATTGAAGGAATAAAATTCGTTCAGGTTAAGGGTAAGAAGGCCGGTACAACGGTCGGATACCGTACTGCTTATTATACAACATACAGGACACGCCATATAGTGGATATAGTGACGAAGGACTATCAACATATTACATATGTAGTATGTAAGCCCGATTTTACTCAGAAGAGTTTTAAGATCAACGATCCCAATTCTACCGTAAACTTAATGAGTTATATAACCGGCGTTGACGGTTATGATGATAAGATCGGAGTACAGTTTGCTTCATCGAATACGAAGGTGGCGGATGTAAGTGAAAACGGCGTTGTGACGTTCAAATCCAAGGGAAACGCGAAAATCACAGCCACATTCTATTCCAATGCCGGAGAAAAGTGCTGTAAGGCCACGGTTTCTTTCAAGGTTGTGCCTCCTGTACTCAGCAAAACACTCGCGGTAGTTAAGCCCGGAAAGAGCACCAAGGTTACGTTAAAGAATGTACAGAGTGCTGTTTCATGGAGTTCGAAAGGAAATGTGAGCCTTACAACTTCCGGTAAAAATAACGAAACGGTTTCGATAGCCGGAGTAGCACCCTGCGTAACATTTGTATATGCAAATGTCAGCACGGGGAGCGGGACCATGCAGTTTAAGATCGTAGTCGGGGTGGAACAGACCGAATTTGATCAGAAGATCACGGTAGGATCGGAAGTATACGAGGCCAGGGAGGACCATAAAATGGCAGCGCAGATGATAGATCTGTGCAACAAGAACAGGCGGGCAAACGGACTTCCGGAGTTTATTGCAAAGGACAATCTGTGGAACGGTTCTGACTCAAGGGCAAGACAGCTGATGCTCGGAAATCCCAGGGGCGAGGGTACTTACACGGATCCTTTCGGTTCGACCACGTATGAGATGGATTCTTATCAGCCGGCTTCTGCTTCATCAAGCTTTAATTTCTTCTATAAGGCAAAGACAGGCTATCTTAAGACGGTACTTTGCGATGCGTCATATAAAAACATCGGCGTTACGGTTTACAGGACAAAAACCAAGATCCCGGTTTCCGTTTCCGGGAAAACAAAAAAATGTAACTGCTTCATGGTAACGGCGATAGGAAAGTAGAATTTTTGTGACAATTGTATAGTAAAAATTGTTGGCGATAATTCCATATGATGATATAATCGTATTTGCTTTATAGGCTTGTATCAAAATCGGGGCATAATTCATCCCGTACGGCCATACGGGCGCAGTATTTATGTAAACCGGAATTACGGTTAACAGCCGTCTCCGGCTGCGGGTAGGGATAGATATTTTATGAATTATCCCTTGACTTGAATGAATCCTTGTATGGATGCAGGCTTATGGCATAAGGCAATGGAACTTACGGTTAGTCCCGTCCCCGACTGCATGTGATTTTTTGGCACGGATTTTTGCCTATGCGGATTTACTCTAGTTTTTGGAGGAAAAAACGGAAATGAAGAAACAGGAATTGATCAGGAAGTTGGGAAAGGTAATTACAGGTGTCGGGGCGTTTGCGCTCGCCGGTGCACTGTTTATCGTTCCCGCAAAGGCAGATGTAATATCTGACGGAGCTGCTGATTATGCAAAGGGTCTTGCATATCTTCAGCAGATCAAAGCCAGGACGGAAGCAGCAGCGGCAGCCCAGGATGCGGCAGCAGCAGCCGATATAGCAAGGGGTCAGGCATATCTTGACCAGATCTTTGCTTCTACGGCAACAGCAGCGGCAGCAAGGGATGCACAGGCACTCGACGGGCTTACAAAAGGTGCTGCATACCTTCAGTCGATCAATGAAGCGACAGCGAAGGCAGCAGCGGCAAGGGATGCACAGGCACTTGACGGACTTGTAAAGGGTCAGGCATACCTTCAGTCAATTAACGAAGCAACAGCAAGAGCAGCAGCAGCAAGGGATGCACAGGCACTTGACGGACTTTTAAAGGGCCAGGCATACCTTCAGTCAATTAACGAAGCAACAGCGAAGGCAGCAGCAGCTAGAGATGCACAGGCACTTGACGGACTTACAAAGGGTGCTGCATACCTTCAGTCAATAAACGCAGCAACAGCGAAATCAGCAGCAGCAAGGGATGCTGAGATCGTTAAGTCAGCCGAGAGGGAGCTTGCATATCTTCAGGCTGTAAATCCTTCACTTATTCCGCCTACAGCAGTTAGCCTTGAAAAGGAATTCGCATGGCTTAACAGCATTAACGAGTCGACAGTTAAGGCGTGGACAGCAAGGGATGCACAGGCGGCAGCAGGCGGCGCGGCAGGACTTGCATATCTTAACAGCATCAATGCTAAGACTGTAGCAGCATGGACAGCAAGGGATGCTCAGGCAGCAGCAAGCGGCCAGGCAGGACTTGCATATCTTAACGCTATCAACGCTAAGACTGTAGCAGCATGGACAGCAAGAGATGCCCAGGCAGCAGCAGGCGGCGCAGCAGGACTTGCTTACCTTAACGGTATTAACGTATCAACGGTAGCAGGACAGCAGTTTATTAAGGCTCAGGCATTAAGCGGAGCAGCAAGGGGACTTGCTTACCTCCACTCAATACATGTAGCTAATGGCTTGGCTAGCTAAGTCATAAACTTCATTTTTTTCAAAATTAATAATCCGTTCCTTCCAAACGGAAAGTTAAACTATGTGCAGCCCAGTTACGTAATGTGACGGGTAAGCATTTGATTAGCTCCGTAAACTGTGGTAAATTTTTACATGGTTGCGGAGCTTTTCATATGGAGGAAAAAAGATGAACAGAACAATGAAAAAAACAGCAGTGCTGCTTGCGGCGGTACTTGCAGCAGTAGAGCTTACAAATACATGGGTTCCGGCCTATGCGGCACAGGATGGAGGATTGCTGCTCGATGAGGCCGCGGAACCGGTTGAAGCTGTCGTAGATGCGGAAGAAGCCGGAGCTGAGGCGGTCGAAGCCGTCACGACCCCGGTTGCGGATATGCCGGCTGAGGGAACCGGTTCAATTAAGGGAACCTTTGCCGATTCGGAAGCCGACCTCATATATTACGAGTCGATCAACCCCGATGAGGACGGCATCCCTTCAATCGACGGTGCTACCCCAATCCAGCTTGCCGAGGGCGTTACCGAGGAAATGTGCAGCCCGCAGTTCTGGAATGATAAAACCGCGGGGTCACAGCTTGAAGCTGACAGGCTCCTGATCACGCAGGAGGAGATAAACAGCCTTAATACGCAGATGCTAGCATCCAAGGATACCTATATGTATGACCTTGAAAACATGGTGGATAAGTATGATGCCGCCAAGTTAAAGGAAAGCCTTGCAGCGGGAACGGTCCCGCAAAGGGCGACGCTCTTTGTCGACGGGGTATCCAAGGATCCGGCGGCATATTATAAGGAAGTCGCAGATGCGATCCTGGCGACCGGATATACCGAAACAAGCAGGCAGAATCAATATGCCGTTACTGTACGCAGGACGACTATCAACAATATTCCCGTGAATGCTTATATAGGCTATACCGAGAATGATTCTGACGATGAAAAAGCAAGTGCGGCGCTCCTCGTTGCCGAGCCTTTTATCATACGCCAGACCGCAACGGTGTTCGGTGATGTTTTTTACTGGGGTTACTCCGACAACTGCACGGGCTGGGTATCGGCAAATGACCTTGCCATCTGCTCTGACAAGGCTGAATGGCTCGATTCGTGGAAGATAGATGTGACAGGCGATGATTTTATAGTGGTGACCCAGAATCAGATAACCCTGGAACCGTCTGTTTCAATGCCGGAATTATCACAGGTTAAACTGACCTTTGCAACGATACTTAAGACCGTGCCCGAGGACAAGATCCCCGTATCCATCGCTGAGAGGGGCCCGTGGCACAACTACGTGGTTTATCTTCCCGTAAGGGATGCGGACGGTAAATACGTTAAGCGCATCGCACTCATTTCCCAGCACTATGAGGTGAGCAGGGGATTCCTTGAGATGACGCAGGCTGAGGTATTAAGGGTCGCATTCAATAACCTGGGCGACCGCTACGGATGGGGCGGAATGCTTGATTCTATGGACTGTTCAATGCTTACGAGGAATGTTTACCGCTGCTTCGGACTTAACCTTCCGAGAAACACCACCTGGCAGCAGGCGGTACCCGGCAGGAAGATCGATCTTTCGGGAATGAGCGATGAAGCTAAGTTAAGCGCAATGAATAAGATGCCCGCCGGGACAATGTTCTATCTGCCCGGACATACAATGATCTATACAGGTACCACACTCATGAATGGGAAGAATATGGCCTATGTCATCTCGGACAGCGGTTCGCTTTCCGATACATCGGGCGAGCTTAATATACGCAGCATGTACGGTGTTATAATCAATCCCCTTTCGGTGCGCAGGAAAAACGGATCGACCTGGCTTTCAAACATTACCGCAGCGGTGCTCCCTATATCTCAGGGCTGCTGTGATTTTGTAAAACAGAATATCGGAACCGTTGAGCCGCAGCCTCAGCCCGTAAGCGGAAACAGGGTACCGGCAGCCGAGGGACAGGTTTATGCTTCGGATAAGGATACACTTCCTCTTGAGACCTTCCTCGGGAATGTTCAGAACATCTATATAAGTTTTTATAATGTCGAGGGTTCCGGTATCACCGAGCTTACCGCCACGGTGATAAAGGGCAGCAAGATCACTACGAAGATGCCCGTTAACGCCGTACGGTATGTGAAAGGAGTGGCATCATGCAGCATTAAAAAATCAACCGGACTCGCGACCGTGACAATTAAGAAGTCGGGTGTAGTCTCATTTGATATGGCAGACGGCAAAACATATGACGTTTCCTTTACCGTCGAAAGCCCCAAGGCAAGGACGGCAGCTGTAAAGCAGCTTGTAAAAGAGGCAAAGGCTGCTTCGGCAGATCTGCTTACGTTAAGCGTAAATGACCTTTTCGGGACCGCTATCGATGCCGGAACGCTCAAGATCGCATCACAGAAGAGCAGCAGCGCTTCGGTGTTTGATAACAGCCTCATCCTTGATCCCAAGGTTAAGAACACGATCAAACTGACCTACACGTACCTCAATAAGAAGTATTCAATGACAATAAACGTGGATTAGTGATGTAACAATTTTGTAACGGTGTGTGGCACCGTTAAGAAAATGTTACAGGGAATGTAACGGTGTGTGGCACTGTTAAGGCCATAAATGGAATATTATTATCGAATATTATCAACGAGACGGGACATGATCCCGTCTCGAGTGTTTTATGGAGAATCACACGCACATTTATGCATATTAACCTAAAATTCGGATTTTTCACAACTCTTAAACGCATTAAGTATTGTTAATAACTCACAGACTTTAGCATTCTGTTGAAAAGACCTTTTACTCCTGTCCCCCATATGCTATCATCAGCAAAAGCAGGGGATGTAACAATTTTGTAACGGTGTGTGGCACTGTTAAGGGAATTGTAACGGTGTGTGGCACTGTTAAGGCACTGTTAAAAAAGGAGGTGAATATTTGCCCAGAAAGAAAAGAATATGGTATCCGGGCGCGATATATCATGTTATGAATCGAGGTAACCGGCGATTGATTCTATATAACGATGAGGAAGATTACCTTTCGTTTTTGGAATCCATTCAGGTAACTGCTCGGTTGTACACATTCAAAATCCATTCTTTATGTCTTATGACAAATCATTTTCATATGATAGTTGAAACAGCTGAAACTGAGCTGTGGAGAATCATGAAGCGAATGCTTCATCCTTATGCAGTAAATTTCAATCGAAAATATCATTATACGGGTCATTTGTTCGAGAATAGGTACACAGCCTGTCTTATAGAAGACGAACGCTACTTTTTGGAAGTCAGCCGTTACATCCATCTAAATCCGGTGAGGGCGCAGATGGTAAGTAATCCGATGGAATATGAATACAGCAGCTACGGCAGCTTTATCGACGCCGAGTGGTGTTATGGGGAAAAGACAGCAGAATACATCAGCGAAATTGTGGATACATCGCGGATACTTGATTATTTCGGACATGACAGTCGCAGGCAATACCGGGAATTCGTTGAAGGAAGGATATCTCATGCCGATCAGGAGAGGCAGATATGCTCTCAAATGCATGAAGACGATATGTGGCTGCCTAAGTAGGACTGTCGGATTATGCATTATATCTCGTGTTACCGCTGTATCCCGGCTGACTGCTTCTGCTGATTCCGCTTGATTCAATTATAGAACCCTCGCGGCAAAGACATATTCTCATATAGGGGCTTGTAACAATTTTGTAACGGTGTGTGGCACCGTTAAGAAATTGTAACGGTGTGTGGCACCGTTAAGAAATTGTTAATCAAAGTTAACATATCCCACGTGAAAATGTTAATTATAGTTGGTGGACGGCGAATTGTCTGATAACTATAATTATGTTAAGATTTATTGCAAAGGTGGGATGTTTATGAGAAAGTATTACCTTGACAACATAAGATGGGCGACGGTCGTGTGCGTTGCCATATACCACGTTTTTCTTGTATACAGCGGCGTGGTCCCGACCATGGGGACACCGTTTGCCGACGTGCAGTACCAGGACGGCATATTGTATATCCTTTATCCGTGGTTCATGGTCCTGCTGTTCATAGTGGCGGGCATGAGTTCAAGGTATTACCTTGAGAATCACACGATCAAGGAATTCATAAAAACGCGAACGCGCAAGCTGCTAGTGCCGTCAACACTGGGTGTGCTTGTGTTTGGATGGGTCACGGGTTATATAAATGTCAAAAACGGAGGGCATTTTGACGAGCTGGCACAGTCGGTGCCCGGGCCGGTCCTGTACCTTATAATCACCGCTTCGGGTATAGGTGTCCTTTGGTTTATCCAGATGCTGTGGCTGTTTTCGATGCTCCTTGCGCTTGTCCGCAGGTTTGAAACGGGAAAGCTGTATGCCTTCACGGAAAGGACAAATGTGATAGCGGTGATTCTGCTTGGCATTCCCATATGGCTGTCAGGCCTTGTATTAAACACGCCGGTCATCGTCGTTTACAGGTTCGGTATATATCCGGTCGCGTTTTTCCTTGGGTACTTCGTATTCGCGCATGAAGAAGTAATAGAAAGAATCAGTAAATGGCGTTTTGTATTTATCCCTGCGGCTGCAGTACTGGGAATCCTGTACCTTGTACTTCACTTTGGAGATAATTACGCAGATATGCCGGTCATGGGTTCCATACCTGCCATGGCCTATGCGTGGGCGGCGATCCTTGCGATCTTTGGCGGATTTAAGGCGTGGGCGGATAAGACCGGAAAAGTATCGGCCTTCATGACTAAGAAGAGCTGGGGCTTGTACGTTTTCCATAACACGGCCATTGCAGGCACAGCCCTGCTCCTTAGGACATATACATCACTAGGAGCGCTTCCCAGTTATATCCTGGTTACGATCGCTGCATTCGCGGGCGGCCTTGCCCTGTATGAGATCATAAGCAGGATCCCGTTCCTGCGCTGGTGCATGCTGGGTATAAAGAAGGAAAAAAAGGAGAGTAAAAATGCTTAGTGACAACCTGGTTCAGCTCAGAAAAATAAGGAACCTTACACAGGAAGACGTAGCCGAAGAGGTCGGCGTTACGAGGCAGTCGGTGGCGAAGTGGGAAGCGGGAGAGACGCTACCCGATATCGAAAAATGCAAGCTGCTTGCGGAACTTTACGGTGTATCGCTCGATGACCTTGCAAACTACGAGATAGACGAAAATATGGGCATGGCAGTTCCGCCCAAGGGAAAGCATATATTTGGAATGGTTACGGTCGGGGAAAAGGGTCAGATAGTAATCCCCGCCAAGGCTAGAAAGGTCTTTAGTATTTCGGCGGGGGATCAGCTTGTGGTACTCGGAGACGAGGGACAGGGCCTTGCCATAATAAAGCCGGATCAACTTCTGTCCCTTGCCAACATTGTCAGAAAGTGGTCGAAATAATGTAACAATTTCTTAACGGTGCCACACACCGTTACAAAATTGTTACGTGACGATGAAGAATTTCGCGAGGGTATCGCGGAGTTCTTTCCTGTCAACGTTCTTTAACAGATAGCCGACGGGCTTTAAGGAGAGCACCTTCATGACGCTCTCTTTATCGCTCTTGCCGGTTAGGAACATGACCGGGATGTTTGCGGTCGTTGCACTCGATCTTATCATTTCAAGGACCTGGGGCCCGCTCGTTATCGGCATTTCGTAATCAAGAAGGATAAGGTCCGCGTGATTCTTCGCAAGCCAGGTGATCGCCTCCATTCCGGAATTTGCAAGCGATACGCGGTACGTATCCTTAAGCCAGTCCATGATCATTGTCATATATGAAACATCGTCGTCGACGATTAAGATGCTTTTCTTCCTTGAATACTGGACTTCCGCATCCAGATACTTCTCGACATCCGTTGTAAGGACGCCCATGTCAAGAGGCCTTTCGTAGAACTTGAACACGAGCTTTTCCGGGATATACTTGCTTACTATCTCATACTCCTCCATTGTCCCGATCACGATGACCTGCTTATCCTGCCCGGAGCAGAAATCTTTTATGTAAACCAATGAATCCGGTATGGTCCCGATGCTCCCGTCGGTATATATGATCACAAGATCGACGTTAACGCACTTGGCGCTAAGCTCCGCCATCTTGGGTGAGGAATATTTCGGAACCACATCGATATCGCTTAGCTTGGTCTCAAGTCCCTTAATGATAAATCCTTCCGCTGCAGCTACAATAAGAATGTTACCGATCATTTCTTACCTCCTGAAATCACAATACTTCCTTGAGAATATCGTTTATGCCGTCCCAGTCCATCCGGGACAGGCAGGTCTGTATCCTTTTGAAACGCTCCGCATCACCATCGGGGAGCCTGTATTCGCCCACCGAATCCATGACCATGCGCGCAAGTTCGTAGTCCTTCGCCTGGGCAAATTCGGAAAGCCCGCCGTACGCATCCGCGAGCATATCGGCAGGGATATCCGGAAGGTCGTCCCCGCCACCCATCGCTCTCAAAAGCGCATCCTTTACGGTGCGGTATGCATCCATCAGGGGCGCGTGATTCTGCCTGATATATTCGATATCCGAACCCTTGCCGGCAGCCTCCAGCGCTTCGGCCGCATCCCCGAGCTTAAGCGCACCGATAAGGCGCGAGCTGCTCTTTAGGGCGTGGACCTTGATAGTGTAGTTTTCCCAGTCTTCAGAATCATAAAAGCCGCCGATCTCCCCCGACCTCGCATCGTAAGAATCGCAGAATATCTTCATCACCGACTGCAGTGCATCTTCGGAACCGCTGTTCTTAAGTGCCACGGCCGGGTCGATGCCCTCTATGCCATCATACCATTTTTCTTCGCCTTCGGGTACGGTTTCCTGAGAAATATCACCCGCTCCCGCGAAGGTTCCCGATCCCGCTCCCGCAGAATCACCGGCCCCCGACGAAGCAGCTCCCGCAGAATCACCCGCAGCATCCGAGCCGGCCTCCGACGAAGCCGCCCCCGAAGCACCCGCAACATCAGATTCGGCCCCCGCTACCGAAGAAGCAGCATCGTCACCATCACCGCCATCACCGGCCTCAACCTCATCTTCCTCCTCATCATAAAGGAGTTCGCCCGACTCATCGCGGCCCGCAAACAGCGATCCCAAGTTGTAATTGTGGTTGCCCTTTACTATGTACAGAAGTCCGAAGGTACCCTCACCGCAGTTTGACGTGATGCCGGCCGAAGCCTTCTGGAAGATCACATGCTCAAACTTCATGACCTCGCCGAGCTTTTGCTCTATCCACAGCAGGTCTTCCTCTTCAAGGCCCGCATAGGTGACAAACACGAACGAGGTGTCCGGGTACACGTTCGAAGGAAATGCATATTTAATGTATTTCTCATAACACTTGCGCTCGCTGCCAAAAAGGAACCTTCCGACTCCGAGGTTATCGTTCTTAACCCTTAACATGGGCCTAAGCCACAAGGTATTCAGCACATTGTTCATAAACGAACTTATACGCTCACGCCTTGCCATGACATCGGTGGTCTTTATGACGAAGCTGCACCTTATAAGCTCCCTTGCCTCTTCGAGCTCTGCCTTTATCCTTTCGACGGGTATGTTCTGCTGCGCAAGCTTTGCCGCGATCATTACGAGTATGCCGGTGCCGCTTGAGAGGCACTCGGAATTGATGACCGTGACATTATCAAAGGTCTTGGCTGCGTTGACCGCGCGTCCGTATTCGCGGCTGCTGCCGGTGGTCAGCGTTATATAGATGAGATGATGAGCCTTCTTTAATTCGGACGAGAAGAAGTTGATGAGCACTTCCTCCGTAGGCGGTTCCGAAGTCACGATCTTGGTCTCATCCTTCATGTACCTTACGAGTTCTTCAGAATCAATATCGACGCTGTCATAGAAGGTGCCCTCGTCCGTGGTGAGAGTGTAGGGTATGACGCTTATATCAAGATCACGTAAGATATACTGCGGCAGGTCACTCATGGTGCTGGTTGCAATGACAACAGGCTTCTTCCTTGCATACCTGCCCGCGGTGTGCATCGAAGATCCGGTCATCTCACTGCCTGCTCCGCCGACGATCTTTTCGGCCGGCAAATGCTTAAGCAGCATGTCCTCAAGCTGGCGTCCCGAAACAGGCTTTACCAGATAGCCGTCAAAGCCCGTATTATTGTATTGTTCTATGTTCTCGCCGCCGGCATTTGCGGTGAGCACGATGATGGGCACGTTAAGGTTAAGCCCGCCCTTCTGCCTGCGGATCCGCTCGTAGCATTCTATGCCGTCTACTTCCGGCATCAGATGGTCCATGAAGATGACATCGTAGCGGTTGATGAGCGTAAGCTTAAGTGCCTCCTGCGCGGAAAGCGCAAGGTCAACGGTCATTTCGGTGCCAAGGAGCAGCTTATCTTCAACCTGGAGGTTCATCTCGTTATCATCGACTATCAGTATCCTTGCATCGGGTGCGTGGAAGCTGTGCTCGAACTTCTCGGCCCCCTTCATGCCGCCGGCACTCGTTATGCTTAAGTTACCGATGCGCTCATCGGATGAGATTCCCTGCTTAAGAGTCACAGTAAACGTCGTTCCCTGCGTATACACGCTGTTTACGCTTATCTCGCCGTCCATAAGCTCGGTTAACTGTTTTACGATGGACAGGCCCAGTCCCGTGCCTTCTATATGTCTGTTCTTTTCCTCATCCACACGCTTGAAGGTATCAAAAAGATGAGGCAGTGCCTCGGGCTTAATACCCATTCCCGTATCGGAAACGCTTATCTTAAGGAGCGCATCGCCTGTTTCCGGGAATTCGCATTCCATATGCAGTCCCACAGAGCCTTCGGGCGTGTATTTTACTGCATTGTTAAGGAGGTTGATCAGTATCTGCTTGATCCTTACTTCGTCTCCGAAAAGAGTCTCCGGAACATCCGGGTCGATGTCCACATTGAACTTAAGGCCCTTTTCCTCTGCCTTTAACCATATCATGTTCACTATTTCCGAAAGCAGGGAAGATACGTTGTAGTTTACCGGAACGATCTCCATCTTTCCGGCTTCTATCTTACTCACATCAAGGATATCGTTTATAAGAGCAAGCAGGAGCCTGCCCGCACCCTGGATGTTCCTTGCATCCTTCTTTATCTCCTCGGATGCATCCTCCTGG
>JAILJC010000134.1 GCA_024694965.1 Lachnospiraceae bacterium | reverse complement strand
GAGTTCTAACTTCTGTTCTAACTTTTTGAGCTTATTTTCGTTTTATTCCATGTTAGTATGTGTTAGAATAAAAAACAGCAATATACAAAACGCAGCAAATAAGCACGATAGGGAAGAATTGGAAGATATTAAACATTTAGTTTCTTATTTCGGGACGTAGAGGCCGCAGGTTCAAATCCTGTCACGCCGACGACGTGAAGCAAGTCCTTTAGGACGATTCAGTGTTTATGCGGGTTCTGAGATTATCGGAACCCGTATTTTTTCAGTTATGACAAATTATGTTTTTCCTTTCATGAACTTGACTTTACCATGGGTGGTAATGATTTAATTTAATTGATGGATTATTAAGGTCAGGATTCTGGCTTAAGAGGATCAATAAAGCATAGGAGGATAATGAAATGAATAAAACGATCAGAAGGATGATGTCGATCATGCTTGCTTTTACGCTTTGCATGGGTATTCTGACAGGATGTGGCAAGAAGGCAGAACCGGTGGCTGTCGAACCTGAAGAGTATTATGATGACGAGGAATACTACGAGGATTATGAAGATTATGAGGATTACGAAGAATATGAGGAATATGAAGAATCTGAGGATACACCGGCTGCAGCTGCTGCGAATACCGGTAATCTGAGTAATGATGAGATTGTCGAAATGGCAAAGAAGTACAGCGGTGCTCCGGTCGCGGAACTTGATCAGGTAATGGATAACGGAAATCTGTTTATTCATCTATATAAGGCCACGGGAGATCATACAGAGACGATCGACTGGTATGAGATAGATCCGAAGACCCTTAAAGGAACAGACTTCGAAGGAAATACAATAGATATTTCGGAAGCGCGTCTTTCTGATACAGAAGGAGATGAGGGAGAAGGTGTCAGTATCGCGGACGGAGAATATGTAACCGATGAAGAATATAAAGGGGAGTTGTCATCGGACGGAAAAACCATGACTATCACGACGGCACTCTATGAATTTGTGAACAGCCCTTCACCGTCCTATCCGGAGCAGACTTATGTCATCACTGTGGCGGATTCCTGCAAGTGCGTCGAGATGCAGGAGGAAACTTATGAGAATTCATTCTTTGACAAGATGGATCTAATTAAAGAGTTTCTGAAAGGGCAGAGCGGACTTCCCATTACTCTGATATTTAAAAATAATGAATTGATAGAGATCCAGTTCTCTTCATAGACATAAGGAGAAATCATATGTTCAAAAAATTAACTGCTGTTTTGATTCCATCCTTTCTGGCATGTGTTTTTTTGTCAGCGTGCTCTGTAGCTGTCGGTGATAATGTAATAAAGGTATCTCCGAACTTAGAAGCGACTTCGCAGGATAAAGAGACCGGGGAGGATACTAATACTACAGATCCGGGAGCGGTCATTGAAGAAACGGTCATTCCGGACTATGAATGGCAGCTCGATGTTACGTTTCCCGATTGGAGGGGCGATATCAGCTCAACTTACCCGATCAATAATTGTGTAGGTTTTTACGGATACAGCGGACAGGGACAGATATATCTTGAATGTGATGATGATATTTCCGGTTTTGATATGTTTATAAACGGCAGGAAGATAGATGTATCCTCTGCCGGCCCCGGAAAGTCATATCTGGCGGATATATCCTCCGTAACGGTAAACGGCATTAATTCGGTGCAGGTAAGCGGGATCGAAAAAGGAAATGTCAGGGTATGCGTACCTTATCCCGTTATTATCTCGGGAACCCCGGAAGAAGTCGGTATAGATGATGGTGCTTTTGAACTGATAGACAGGATAATATCCGCCGATATAGAGAACGGCTTTTCTTCTGCCCAGCTGGCGGTTATCAAGGATGGAAGGCTGGTATATGAGAATACCTGGGGCAATGTCACGACTTACGGTGAAAACAAAGAACCGGTTGAAAGTGAGCCGGTAACTTCAGATACCTTATACGACCTTGCCTCCAATACCAAGATGTACAGCGTCAATTATGCTTTGCAGTATCTGCTGACAAAGGGAGAGATAGATTTAAGCAGCAGGATAGTGGATATCATGGGAAGCTCTTTTGCAGATGATACAATTAAGATAGATTATGAAAACCGTGAAGAGGTATCGCTTGAAACCAACAAAAAGTGGAAAGAGGAACTGACGATCCGCGATCTTTTAAGACATCAGGGAGGATTCCCGCCCGGACCTCATTATTACAACGACCGTTATGATCATGCCACGCAGGATTTTGATTCTGACAACGGAAATGTGATATATGTCGGTACTGAGGGTGATATGAAGACACGTGAAGAAACATGGAAGGCCTTGTGTCAAACGCCGCTTATGTATGAACCCGGAAGTGAGACTGTTTATTCCGATGTCGATTATATGATCCTGTGCTACTGCATTGAGGAGATAACCGGAAAGGGGCTTGATAAATTCCTGTCCGAAGTATTTTTCAGTCCTATGCAGCTTAAACATATAACATATAATCCCCTTGAGAACGGATTTACGGAGGACGACTGCGCGGCTACCGAGCTTATGGGAAACACACGGGACGGAAGGCTTCATTATTCCGGGATCCGTGAGAATACGCTTCAGGGCGAAACTCACGATCCAAATGCATATTATTGTATGGCAGGTATATCAGGACATGCCGGCCTTTTCTCGAACGCTTCGGATCTTGCGAAGCTTGCGTCTGTCATGCTGACGGGAGGCTACGGCGATAAGAAGTATTTTTCGCAGGATGCTATGGATCTGTTCACGGCACCCAAGGGTGAGGCATATCCCAATTTCGGTCTTGGATGGTGGAGAGAGGCCGATCACAGGCGGGACTGGTATTTCGGGTCCATAACGGATTCCGATGCATTCGGGCATCAGGGCTTTACCGGAACCCTCAGCATGATAGATCCGGATAATGATCTCGTGATCGTACTTTTGACAAACAAGATACATACACCGATGATGGAAAATGATGAAACGCTTGGGAAGTGGTACGGCAACTTCTATACGACGGCATCTCTCGGGTTTGCGCCACAGATAATAAAAATGGGAATGGCTGAAGATGTTGATGAAAACGTATGGGGATCCCTTGCCTCCGATATGGCAGCGGATATGAAACGGCAGATCGATGAAGAGGGAATAACCGACGAAGACCACCCCAGGTTAAAGGCGTATAAAGCGCTGTTGTCAATATCTGATCAATACTGGGATCGACATTAAGGGAAAACGAAAATAGATGAGCTAATGATTTATAAATCAGCATTTTTGTGATATACTAACATTTAGATTACTGTCGGAGGGGAAGGTATTAATCCTGACGAAAAAGAGTGGGTGTAATGAGTGTTGTAAGAACCAATGAAAAATGTATCGGATGCAACAGATGTATAAGGTCATGCAGCTGCATAGGCGCGAACATTGCGGTTGAAAAGGACAGGGGAAATATCATCGAGGTCGATCCCGTAAAGTGTATTGCCTGCGGTGCCTGCATAGACGCTTGTGAGCACGGGGCAAGGGAGTATATCGATGATGTCGATCAGTTCTTTGAAGATCTTAACAAGGGGCAGAAGATATCGGTCATCATAGCGCCTGCGTTTCTGGCAAACTATCCGAAAGAGTATGAGAAGTACTTAGGGATGCTTAAGAAGCTCGGGGTAAACCGTTTCATCAGCGTATCCTTCGGTGCGGATATCACCACGTGGGGTTATATCAAGTACATTACGGAACGGAACTATTACGGGAGCATTTCCCAGCCTTGTCCTGCGGTAGTTGGTTATATCGAGCGTTATCTTCCGGAACTGCTTCCGAAGCTCATGCCCGTTCAGAGTCCGATGATGTGTGCCGCCATATATGTTAAGAAGTATCTTAAGGTTGATGATAAGCTTGCGTTCATCAGTCCCTGCATAGCAAAGAAGAATGAGATCGATGACCCGAACAATCACGGATATGTTTCATATAACCTGACCTTCTCAAGGCTGGTTGAGTATCTTAAGGCACATCCTGTGAGCGGCGCGGTTCCGTATAAGGATGAGATAGAATACGGTCTCGGTTCCATATATCCGATGCCCGGCGGACTTAAGGAAAATGTTTACTGGCTCCTCGGAGAGGATGCTCTTGTGCGTCAGATGGAAGGCGAGCATCATATGTACGATTATCTGAAGCGCAACAAGGACCGCATCAAGGGCGGACGAACCTCATACCTTTTCGTGGATGCGCTTAACTGCACAAACGGCTGTCTGTACGGAACGGGTGTGGATAACCGCAAGACACTTAACGAAGATGTGTTCATGAGCATACAGAAGATACGCTCAGACAGCAAGAATAACTCCAAAAAATCGGCATGGGGCAGGGAGCTTACACCGAAGAAGAGGCTTGAGGCTTTAAATAAGCAGTTTGCAAATCTTAAGTTGGATGACTTTGTCAGGAAGTATACTGACAGAAGCCAGGAATGCGCTTACAAGATACCTTCGGATTCCGAGCTTGAGCCTATATATGAAATGCTTAAAAAAGATACCGAGAATAAGCGTCATATCGACTGCGGCTGCTGCGGATATGAGACCTGTAAGGATATGGCGATCGCAATATTCAACGGATTCAGTCATCATCGTAACTGTGTTCACTTTATCAAGGACAGGGCATATGAGGAAAAAGACAAGGCTGTGGCACTTTCCGAGGAGGTAAGGCTGGCACATGAGGAAATGAATGAAAAGAAGATTTCCTTAGGAGAGGGTATCAGCGAGAATTTCGAGAACATTATCGATTCCATAACGCAGATCGAGCAGGCCAGTGAAGATAATGCCCGTTCTACAAACGGTATTTCCGATTCGATGAAAGAGGTTGATGAATTTGCACAGAACTTAAAGGAAGTGCTTTCAACCATCGAGGGTTATTTAGGAAAGCTTGAAGCAAACAATGCCGATGTTATCGCGATATCAAGCCAGACGAACTTACTTGCGCTTAACGCATCGATCGAGGCGGCACGTGCAGGTGAAGCAGGCAGGGGCTTTGCGGTAGTTGCCGAGGAGATCAAGAACCTTGCGGAAAATTCCAAGACTACGGCGGATGACAGCAACAAGAACAATAACGATATCAAGGAGACGATCAACAGGCTTATCCAGGAATCGGGGCGGCTGTCGGAGATCGTTGAGAGCGTAAATGCAAGGGCCGAGAACCTTGTAGCAGCCTCCGAGGAAACGGCGGCATCAATAGATATGATGAAGTCGCTCACACAGAACGTAGAAGATTCATTAAAACAGGTGCTTGAATCATAGGATAAGATTGATCGATCAATAAAACAGGCCGGTTCCTTTGGGATTTCGGCCTGTTTTTAGGGGAGTAACAAAAGCCGGGAATAAGGCGGGACTTGAGAGGAAACAGAGATGCCGGAAAAGAAAAGCAAGTTAAGCGAACGTATTCAAAATTACGTTTATGATCCGACGGTCAGCGAAAAAAACAGGGCGTTCATATTATTTTCCATTGCCGTTCTGGTCGCGCTGTTTGTGGCGATACCTTGCGGACTGATAATGCGTGAACCCCCTGTCGCAACCATATCTACTCTTATCGGGGCATTGTTTTTCACGACATATGTATCATTTGAATTTAAAAGAAACAAGATAGAGCGCGCGAAGATCGTACTTTCGGTAATAGTGGTCTTTTTTTTCCTGCCGGGTATGTTTTTTACAAACGGAGGGGCCGAGGGCGGAACGCCGGTATGGCTGCTTTTGGGGATAATATATATCTCATTGATCCTTGAGGGAAAGATTAAAAGGGTTATGATGATCCTTAATGCGATCGTGATAGTGATCACCTGGACGATAGGCTATTATTATCCGGATCTTGTGGCTTCATATTCAAGGGGCGGGAATTATTTTGATTCTATCTCGGCCCTCTTTATCGTAAGTGTCATCATATATGTGCTGATCGCATTTCAGAACAACCTGTTAAGGCAGGAGGAAGAACACAAAAACTCGAAGCGCCTGTTTGAACAGACGGCAGTTGCACTTGTAAACGCAATAGATGCAAAGGATAAATATACTCACGGACATTCATCAAGGGTTGCCGATTATTCGAGAGAGCTTGCCAGGATGAACGGAAAGAGCGAGAGTGAATGTGAGGAGATCTATTATGCGGCACTGCTTCATGATGTAGGAAAGATCGGAGTCCCCGAGCATATTATAACCAAAGAAGGTAAACTGACTGATGAAGAGTATGCGATCATAAAGAAGCATTCCGAGCTTGGATCACAGATACTTCAGAGCATAAGTGAATTCCCTTATTTAAGCATAGGAGCGTGCGGCCATCATGAACGTTATGACGGTAAGGGATATCCGTATGGCTTAAAGGGCACGGATATTCCCGAGATCGCAAGGATAATATCCGTGGCAGATGCTTATGATGCAATGACTTCAAAGAGAAGCTACCGTGATCCGATACCTCAGCAGATCGTCCGCGAGGAGATAGTAAAGGGTATGGGCACGCAGTTCGATCCCGATTATGCAAGGCTTATGCTCCACCTCATCGACGTGGATACCGAATATGAAATGAGCGAGCGCGAGCAGGTCAGGGAACTGGCCGGAAAGAACGAGCTCATAGTAAAGAAATACAGGAG
>JAILJC010000071.1 GCA_024694965.1 Lachnospiraceae bacterium | reverse complement strand
TGCACTGCCTGCCGATGCGACCGAAACGGGACGTTTGTAAAAGTCGCGGTTATGAGCCTTGGCCTTGTCAACCTTGGAAACGCTCTTCTTCTCGGTTCCCGAATAACCCTGAAGGATATCAGTTATTATCTGACCCGCCAGGTTAAATATCGTTTTTTCCTCTTCAAGCTGCTGCTTGAACTTGTTTAAGTCGCCTCTTACTTCCTGGAGCAGTACATCGCTTCCCAGCTTTGAAACGATCTGGTTTACCTGGGTAATGTAATTATCCATTTCCTTGCCTATGTTCTTAAGCTGTTCGCCCTGCTGTGCGACTACCTTATACGAAACCTTATATGCCATCTTATCACCGCCTATATCACTTTAAGAAATTTGTGGGTAACTTCGGTATATCTTTTACATCCGACTGGACAGTCTGGAACGTCCTGTCATATCTGTCGGCCGTATCATACATTGAATTTACCATCTTGCCGAGTGTTGCAAGCGATTCGTTGCACGCATCCATCAGCTTCTGGAACCCTGTCTGATAAGTGGTCGCAGCATCTCCTGTCCATACGTTTTTAAGTGAATCTATCTGGGCCTTGGCCGAATAACATGAATCCCGAAGGCCTGTCTGAACTTTGTCGATGGATTCCGCAAGCAGCCTTAACTTGGCCGCATCCACCTGAATATTAACTTCTGCCATACTTTACCTCCTCAGCCTCTCTTACCCATCTTTGCAACAATGTCAAGGGCATTGTTGTCTACGGAATCATAAACGTTACATGCCTCGGACAGCGCACTCACTGCCGAATTGATGGCATTTGCCATGGCCTGAAAATCCTTCTGGTTTTTCTGGTAACCCTTGATATATGTGTTTGCCGCTTCGCCGGTCCATACCTTTCTTACGGAATTCATCGTCTCGTCAAGGCTCTTGATCTGGGCCTGCATCTTTGAATAGATATTCTCAAGCTCCGTAATGGCCGACCTCATTTTTTGTTTGTTTACAGTATTTTTAGCTGCCATTTTTGACCCTTTCCGTTAAAATCCCGAAGCCGATGCTTCTGCCGCTTCTTCCGCTTCCTTAATCTTTTTAGCTGCCTTCTTAAGATAATCCGCAACACCGCGAAGATACTTCGCCTTGGCGTCAAGATCCGACTCGGCCTTTGTTAAGAACTGTATAAAGCCCTTGCCCGCATTGCCGGTCCAGGCGGCATTTAAGTTTTCCCTTACGCCGCTTACCTTTCCCTTGGTCTTTCCGGATAAGTCGGATGCCAGCTGTTCAAGCTTCTGCGCCTGCTGCATCGTCTCCTGATAATTAAATTTAATAGCCATTCAGTGCACCTCACTTAAATGTAGAATCAAACTTTAGCGACCGGCCTGCTTCAGTAGCCTTGGTCTCACCCTTGTCATATACTCCGGCAAGTTCCCTTAAGCCGCTAACATATCCGTTAAGTACCTTTATTATCTCCGCCGAGCTTGACTTGAGCTGTGCTGCCGTGTTCCTTATATCATCGGAAGCATCGCCCTGCCATTCTCCCCTTGAACTCTTTATCTCCTGCTGGAACTGTTCGAATACCCTTTCAAGGTTTTTGATAAGCGGGGATAAACTCTCAGCCGCATTCGCAAGTAACGCGGTGTCAACCTTTGTTTCACTTCCTCCTGCCATTTGTCTTCTCCTCTCCTGCCTGTCGGCAACGCTTTACTAGATCTTAAGCTTTCCTACCATACCCTCGGCTTCCTGTTCCGAAGCTTCGAAATCCTGGGCCAGCTCGCTCATGATATCCTGTACTTCCCTGTACTGTTCCACCATCTCCTTAAGAGCTTCCTCATCCGTCCGCCAGTTCTGCATGAACTTCGTTGCGGCTTCAGACTGCCAGCTCTTTGAAAGGTTGTTGAGCGTTTCGTTTATCTTTGTCACGTTGCTGTTAAGCTCGCTTGCGAGGCTTCCGATCTTTGATGCCGTCTGCCTTAACTTGGCGGCATCCACATTTGTCATATCAGCCATGGTTTTCCTCCTAGATTAACATGATCTTTCCGCCGCTCTTTACACCGATGTTTCCAAGTGTCTCGCAGTCCTGCAGCAGACCCTGCATATCGATGCTGCACACGAGCACCCTGTCGGGATCCGGAAATACCGTCATGTTTTCAACTGCGCTTATCTGCTCTATCATTGCCTTCTTTACGGTCCCTACGGTCATCACCGAGTCAGCCGAGAACTCATAGGTCTTAGCAATACCGGGAACCTTGGTTTCCAAAAATATCTTACTCATTAATATCCACCTCCTAAATCCAATGTAATGCCCCCTCCTTACGTCGGCGGCCAGTCGTCGGAACCATCCTAAATTATGCTAACGCATAATGGTTCCTCCTAGACCAATGCTGTGAGAACCCTTACGGGTGCTCCGTCAGCTGTAAGTGCGTAACCGAATCCTGCCGGAAGCTGCCTTACCGCATCTGCCGATGACATCTCCCAATGAAGGACATTCTGCTGATCGAACAGGCCGCCTAAGTTAACGCCGCTCTCCATTGATGTGAACTGGCGTGATAACTGGTACCTTCCGCAATCTGATACATCATCGCCCGTCATTGCGGCGATAAACTGGATCTTGTGATCCCTGCCCTTCTCAAGCGCTACCTCGAAGAACCCGCTCATGTCGTAGTTCTCTGAGTAAACCGTCTCGATAAATGAAGTGTAATCGTTTATGAGTATGAGGATCCTCTTTGTATCCTTAAGAGCTTCCGTTACGGACTTTCCTGCATCCCTTGCTTCATTGACTGCCTTGTTGCGCTCACCGAAGGTACCTACTATCTCTTCTTCCATGAGCTTGAACAGTCCTGCATCATCGGTAACGTAATTCTTGATCTTGTTGGCCTTGGCGAAGTCCTTTAATTCCTCTGCCTTGCTGTCAAACAGGATAACCTCGTCGCCCTTTTCGTTTGCTTCAAGTGCGAGCAGCTTTATAAGGTTTGTCTTACCTGTCTTACCCATGCCGACAACGCTTATGCAGTACTCCTTGTCCATGTCAAGCGTGATCGTCGTCTCGCCGTCCATCGTCTTACCGATAGCGAACTGATTCTCGGGGAGTGACTTTGCCTCGTCCTTAATGTCCTTATAGCTTAAAGAATCAAGCGCCTGGCCGGGCTTCTTCGCACCCTTTGCCTTGGGATCTATGCTGACGCCCGAAAGAGCCTTCTTGATACTCTGTGCCTGTGAAAGACCTTCGGTTTCCTTAACGGGAAGGACAACCTGGAACTCAACTGCTCCGGGAGCCTTGATAAGTCCGCGGCCGGGAGTCTTTCCTTCGGGTATGATCTCCGAACGCTCGCCGATAACTGCTTCGTATTCGAAGCGGTCGGGCATCTGGAGTCCGATACCTGTGTTGAAGTTCTGCCTTAACCTGCTCCTAAGATCACCGGAAGCGTTTGAGGTGATTACCGTGTAGATACCGTAGCTTACGCCTTCCCTTGTGATAACAGCAAGGTCATCATCATACTTGTCGTAATTCTCGTAGAATGCGGTGAAGTTATCGAGTACAAGCAGGAGTGCCGGACAGTCATCATTGAACTGAACGTATTCCTTGAATGAACCGATGCCCATTCCCGCGAATTTCTTCTTCCTCTCGGCAAGCTCTGCCGTGAAGAATCCGAATGTATCGTTAAGCTTTTCATCCTCACCGTCGAAGCAGATGCTTCCGATGTGCGGCATTGATGAGAATACTGCCATCGTACGTGATGAGAAATCAAGTATATGGATGTTAACCTCATTGGGCTTGTAATTTGTAACCGCGCCGTAGATGATGGTCTGCAGCAGCGTTGTCTTACCTGATCCCGAAGGACCGCAGATAAGGAGGTTTCCGTCTGCGAGGAAGTCAACATATGCAGTGTACTGGCTCTGAGCTTCCGGATTATCCGCGAGTCCGACGGGGAGCTTAAATGAGAATCCCTCAGCCTTAACGGCGTCAAGTTCCTCAAGGTACATCCTTCTCTTAAGAGCGGGCAGCCATATCTGGCGAACCGCTGCTATGTTATGCTCCTTGGCTATCTCAGCTGCATACTTAACGATCGCATCAAGCTGGGTAACCTTCTGGATGTTGTCGGATTTCTTATTCTTATCCTTCTTAACCGGAACTCCGCTCTTACCTATTAAGTTAAGGAGTTCAACCTTTGCGTTCTTTTCATCGCTGTATTCAACTTCGGGCTCGTAAGCTGCGCCTGACCATCCCGACTGGAACTCCTCGAAGATTTCGTCGCTGCCGACCTGGAAGTATCCGCGACCTGTTCCGGTAATGTAGGCTGCATCGGGCTTCTTGAGCATTTCGTTAGAATCAGACTTATCCGCAACACGCAGACACAGACGGAACCTTGTGTTTGACCAGATCTCGTCATCGACTACGCCCGAAGGCTTCTGGGTCGCAAGGATAAGGTTTACACCGAGTGAACGGCCGACACGTGCTGCCGATACGAGTGAACGTACGAACTCGGGCTGCTCTTTCTTAAGCTCTGCGAACTCATCCGCGATTATAAGAAGGTGCGGCATGGGCTCCGTTGCAACTCCCGAACGATACAGTTCGATGTAAGCGTCTATATGCTTAACCTTGAAATCATTGAACAGCTTCTGCCTGTGCTTGATCTCGGCATTTATCGAAAGCAGAGCCCTGTTCGTTGCGTTTCCGCCAAGGTTTGTGATCACACCGGATACATGAGGAAGGCCTTCGAAGCTCTGAGCCATTCCGCCGCCCTTGTAGTCGATAAGGATAAACGCTACTTCGTCCGGATGATAGTTTATCGCAAGTGAAAGTATGTAACTCTGCAGTGTCTCTGATTTACCTGAACCTGTAGTACCTGCAACAAGTCCGTGAGGTCCGTGGTATTTCTCGTGTATATCAAGGTACAGCGGCTGGTTGCCCGACTTGTAACCTACCATTGCCCTCATGCTCTCGTAGGTACGGTTCTCAAGCCACCTGTGATAAATCGAAAGATCTTCAACCTTGGATGTTTTATACATATCAAGGAATGTAAGCATATCCGGTATGCCTGCAGACACCCCGGTCTCACGAAGGTGAATACCGGAAAGCGACCTTGCGAAGCTTTCTGCCATCTGGGGCGACAGTTGATCAAAGCTGACATTTTCTCTTGTAGGGAAAGCATTGATCGTTGAGATGAAATTATGCATTTCACCGTCATCTGTAATAATGGCATTGCAGCTGCTCGGAAGCTTATCAGCGGAGTCTGCAAGCATGACAACGGATATACCCATATCCTCAGTGGGATTCAATAAATATTTGGAGATAGCTTCTTCCTCAAGGAGTGAGCTGTCTGCAATAAGGAATACATAGTGAGGAAGTACCTTCTTATCCTTATCATCGTTCTCGGCTTCCCTGCCCACTTTCTCGACACGGTCACGGATAACGCCCGATAAGAAATACATTACATCACCGACGCTGTTCTTGTCGCAGCACATAAGACGGAGCTTTCCGTCCGGAGCCCATACATGGGGCATATACCTCATGTAGCTCCACTCATCCCTTTCCTTAAGCGGGAATACTACGCACATCCTTACATCTGTATACGGATGGGCACTTGCTATCTGAACACTCATTACCCTTGCAAGGTTGAGTGCCTTTTCCCTGTCGGATGAAAGAATTCCGACAAAGCGGTTATCATATATCGAAAGTGAAACCGGCACGTTCCTTAAGGTGGACATGGCAAGCTTGATCTCTTCGGTCTTGTTGTTGAGCGGATCATGCTCCTGTAATACCTGCTCCTTTGGAACTTCGATCGCATTGAACGAAGGAATGTCGCCGGTACCTAAACGGATATCGAGGAAATCCTTATGCACGGGACTCTTGCCCCAAAGTGAAGGCATAGCGTTTATACCTATCTCGGCTGCTTCCTGTGCTGAAGGATACATCCTTTCAAGGACTCCGGTGTTGTACTTCATCTTATCCCTGATAAGTCCTGTCATCTTAACCGCGTAGGCTTCGTAGTTATCCACACGTGCCTGCTCGGCTTTCTTGTATTTTTCATCTTCGTACTTGGTATTTATTACAGCCCAAGCCGCACCTATTCCGGCTGCGCCGACACTCATTACTATTCCGCCTGCACCAAAGCCATTGCCCATCGAAAGCGCTGCACCGAGTGCCATGGGAATTACCATCGTAAATGCGGGACCGATCGTGAACTTAAGAGGCTGCTTTTCATATTTCTGCTTCTGAGGACATTTCTCAAGCGTAAATGACTCATCATCTATAAGCTCGATCTTCCTGGGTGTGCGAAGGAAGTACTTCTCCTCCTCAACTTCGGTATCTGCCTCTTCGCTGCTTCCCGATGACGTAATGACTATCTCCTTCATTCCGTTAACCGTGCAGTTATTGTCGGGATTGTTGATGGCAAGCGTATTTACAAGATATACGACCTTAAGGCCTATGATGTATATCGTGTCACCGAATGAAAGCTTCTGCTCGCCTTCGATCATCCGTCCGTTTACGAAGGTACCGTTAACGCTGCCTAAGTCCCTTATAACGGCGCCGCCGTCTGTCAGGCTTATCTCCGCATGCTTGGGAGATACGAACTTGTTTGCGTAGCATATCGAGTTGGATGAATCCTTACCTATCGTAACCTTGCCCTTTGAATCCGGCTTAAGTAAGTACTTCTTAAACTGATTGTCGCCTTCGCCTACTTCCTTTACGGTAAGTGAAAATATCTGGCCGTCCGGGAACTCGCAGTTAACAAACAGGCCTTCCTTAAAGGTTATCTGCTCAACCGGCTGCTCGTTCTGTGTTATAACGAATTTGCCCTGGCCCGACAGCGTCCATACGCCGTCCCATACTTCCACGGGAAGGATGATGTCATCGTCCCTTCCGCTGATATACGGCTTTATCTCCAGCGGTACCTTTCTGTTGTCCACGCTGGGAAGATACAGTTCACAAAAACCGTTTTCAAAAACTGCTGTCAATAAATAACTCATACCTTCTCTCCTTTTTTAAATATCTTCCACCCTGTCTACTGCTGTACTGAATATCTGCTTATAAATGTCCTTATTCTTCTCAGGTGCCATCAGAATAATTGAATAAAAGCTGTACGAATCTGTCCTTTCATCATGCCACATTCCGGAACAATAGCCTTCCCAGAAGTTAATGCCGCCTACGATATCCTTGTATTCGGCAAAATATCCGCCTCTGTTTTCCGGAGCCTGAAGATCTGCCAAGTACATTCTGCTCTCAATATCCGGGAGGATCTGGTTTAAGCTCTTATCGGACTGCTCTTTGAAGTACTCGTAAAATGCTTCATAATTCTCATGGAAATCATCAAAGGTATAATCCGTGCTCTCGTAAGTTACTATGAACATAGCGCCGTTATCATCGGTCCAGGCCGAAAACTCACTGCTTCCGGTGTCGGCTTTCTTAAACTGGTCCTTCGGTACTACGAGTCCTAAATGGATCGCATCAACCTCAAGCCTTCCGTCTGTTGTTGCTTCCTTGGGAGGATTCTCGCCCGGTACCTTTAAGGCATTGTCCGAATTCTTTTCTTCAAAGCGGTCCCTTATAGCCACATAGTTATCGGCATTTTCACCTTTTCCGTAGCACTCGTAGATTACCTGGTAAATCTTACCCGCTTCATTTACCTCAAGCCATGTGGACATTGCTCCGAAAACGTCGTCGCCCACGCTGTAAGTACATTTATATGAGTACTTGCCGGGATTATCTGCCGTAATATCCGTGCTCTGCTCATCTATAAAGTTAACGGCTGCGGAACCGTCTTCCTGTACAAGCTCGGAAACTGCTTCCTTTACTCCCGATGAAACTGCCTTCTGTAATTCTTTTGCCGATATGACTCCGAGCTCTCCCTGGTCCATTGAATGAATAAGTGAAAGGTTCATACCGGGTGTGGAGTCTTTTTCCGTAACAAAAGTAAGATCAATTTCTTCGGCATCTCCTTCTTCCGTCACTTCCGTATATAAAGCCTCGGGATAGTAGAACTTAAGATTAACGTCCTCCGCGCTTACCACATATTCTTTATTGAAGTCTATCGTTGCGGGATCGATCGCCGCAGCTGCCTTGCCGCCCTTACCCTTAAGCGCAAAGACAAGAACAAGTATGACTATCACAACGGCTGCTGCCGCGCCGCCTATTATCATGAACTTCTTGGGATCCTTCTTTATCTCTTCCTTTGAAGGGATCTTGGTAAGGTCCGGCGCAACTTCCGAGATCTTTTCCTTGGCCGACTTTAATTCCTCAACTATCTTGGCCTTGTCAAGCTGCCTTGACCTTTCTTCCTCCATGGCCTTTTCGGCTTCCTCAAGTGCCTTTCTCTCTTCCTCGGCCCTTCTCTTGCGCTCTTCTACTTCCTGTTCCATCCTGCGGACCTCTGCTTCGGCGGCATCGCGTCTTGCCTGCTCCGCTTCCATTCTCTGTCTTGCTTCCTGCTCGGCCTGTTTCTTCTTCTGTGATGACACAAACAGTGCCTGAGTCTCTTCGTTGCTGTTGTAGTTTTCGTCACTCATTTTAAACTGCCCCCTGTTTAAGATTTAGAGTATATTGTTAATAGTTACTTATTAAAGATCCTTATTTAAATATCCTTGAGCATATCCAAAGACCTGTCGAATATCTGCTTATATACATCCTGATCCTTCTCGGGTACAAGTGTTATAAGAAGGTAGGTATAATGTTTCTTGGTCCTGGTATCGGTCCAGTAACCTATACGGTCTCTCTCCCAGAATGTCCTGCCGCCTATCATATCCCTGTAATTGGCAGTATAATCAATTGTCGTATCACGGCTGTCGTAAGCTTCATCAAGGAACATCCTGCTGTCAACACCGCCGAAATAATCATTTATACCAACCTGTGCCACCTCTTTGTACTTTTCGTGAATACTTTCACGGGTTATGTTAGCTTCACCGGTGGTCAGATCAACTTCGGTTTCTGCCGCGTGTACGATTATCTGAGCACCGTTACGATCGGTGAACCTCGTATAACCTGTTTCCGTCAGATCGGCTTTTACGAACTGATCCTTCGGAACAATGATACCCATGTGGATACTGTCAACATCCAATACTCCGTCTGTCTCGGTTGACTTGGGAGGGTTGCATCCCGGAAGAAGCAGTGTTTCTCCCGCATACTTTTCGGTAAAGGTAGCAGCCAGCTTCTTGCAGCCTTCGATATTTTCACCTGAGTCCCTGCAGCATACAACTACTCGCTTGCTCTCACCCTTGCTGTTAAGTGCTACCCATGCCGAAATGGCTCCGTTACCCTTCTCGGCCGATTTAAAACTGCATGTATATGAATATCTGTCTGTTTCTTCAGCTGCGACATCCGCGGATTTCTCATCCGAAATGCTTATATCGGGAATGAGCTCCTTGGCCTTCGCGGTTATCTTCTCGGTGAATCCCTTCTGGAAATCATCTGCTGAACATAAGCACGCGTTATAATCCATTATGATCGCATCCATGCCATCCCACTTATAATCGGTGATCACGATATCGGTATTGATCACGCCGGAGTCCTGAGGTCCGAAATGTATGGTCACTTCCCCGTCGGTCTTCTCCTCGGTAACTTCCGTATACATACCTGCGGGATACATAAACTTTATGTCAAAGCCGTCTTCCTTGCTGGCATATTCGGTATTGAATTCATCGTTTAACTGCGTCTCATCCATCTGAGCAACGCTCTCGCTGCTGCCCGAACCGCCCTTCTTGCCGCCGATCACCACTGCGATGACGATAATAAGAACAAGCGCTGCGGCTCCTGCTCCTATATAAATAGGAAGCTTGGACTTGGGACCGTCGGCCGGCTTCTCAACCTGTTTTTTCTCAACCGGTTTCTTCTCAGCCTTGGGTTTCTTTTCCGCTTTGGGCTTTTCTACGGGCTGCGGGTTCGCGGCCTTCATTGCCTTCTGCTCGGCAAGCTCCCTTTCGGCCTGCTCTAAGGCCCTTGCTTCTTCCTCGGCCCTTCTCTTACGCTCTTCTACTTCCTGCTCCATCCTGCGGGCTTCGGCTTCCGCGGCAGCTAACCTTGCCTGCTCTTCCTCAGCCTTCTTTCTTGCTGCTTCTTCAGCAGCCTTCTTCTTCTGGGTTGACACGAACAACGCCGCAGTATCGTCGTTGTTGTAATCGTTATAATTATCACTCATTTTAAACCGCCCCCTGTTTAAAATATTGGGTTAATAAACTACATTGTCTATTTTATTCATATCCCAAAGATAAAAATACATACTAAAAGTATACTCTTTGAGTTTCATGCAAAAAAAAAAGGGGCCCGTGGCCCCAAAAAGTATTTATTCAGATAAGGTACCTCCTTATATCCCCCCGCTTTTCAAGCGACAGCTTCTCTTTAATAGCCGCCACCAGCTTCTTAGCGTAGGGCATGGATATATACAGGATATCGCATATCTCCCGGTCCGAGCGGAATTCCGCCATGAGCTTTGCAACCTCAAGTTCCCTGTCGGTAAGCGGCTCTGTAAGCGATGCCAGTTTGGCTTCATCAAGCTTTCCCCTCTCGGACTGGTCGGAATAAAGGTCAAGGTAATGCTGCACCCTTGCAAACAGCACCGTGCTCGCAACAGGCTTTTTAAGGTAATCGACCACGTCCATCTCAAGTCCCTTGCATTCGGACATCTCGTCGGTCATCCCGGTAAGGAAAACGACCGGTATCTTCTTAAGTACATCGTTCCCCTTAAGGCGGCCCAGCACTTCATAGCCGTCCATATCCTTCATAACTATGTCAAGCAGGATGAGGTTCGGAAGCCCGCTCACTCCTCCCCTTGCCTGCTGCTGTTCAAGGTATTCAAGGGCGTATTCGCCGGAGGCAAAATCAATGACATCATAAAGGACTTCAAGCTGCTTTTTCATGAGCTTTAAGGTTTCAACATCGTCATCGATTATCATAACCGTCTTCTTATCCATGCTTTAGCTCCTCCTCGTCCCTTAACTTTGCAATGCCCTCTTTAACCCTCTTAAACTCATCAAGCAGCAGCTGATCTGCCTTGCCCGAAAAATCATCATCCTTACGAAGCTCGACCGTTTCGGCAAGCCCGGCCAAAAGGTAGGCGCCTATGCCCCTTGCGACCGACTTGGCGGAATGCAGCCTGATGTAGTAATTCTCATCATGCTCAGAATCACTTAAATACCCGATCGCCTCATCGGCAAATTCCTCAAACAGGGCAGTCCTGTTTAAGAACTCGTCAACATCCCCTCCGTTGTTCTCGATCGCGATCTTTACGTTGATGCCGTACGGCATGAGCATATCCTGATAGCTCTCTACCTTCGATACGGTAAGTCCGCTCTCTTCTTCCATTTCAATGGACATTATCTTATCGGGGATGTATTTAAGTATAGTCTCAAAAAGCTTCACGGAGCTTATGGGCTTTGAAAGGAAGTCCGTAAACCCGCGCTTTATCATCTTATCCTCGATTCCGTTCATTATATCGGCAGTGAGCAGGATCACCGGCGCTTTAAGGTCGGGGTATTCCTCCTTTATCTTATCAAGGGTCTCCGCTCCGTCCATCTTGGGCATGCGCAGATCCATGAGAATAAGGTCGTATTCCTTTATATCTATCATCTCGAGCGCTTCATATCCGCTTTCGACAGTGTCGATATGCATAAGAGTGGGCTCAAGGAAGTTCTCTATTACCTTAAGGTTAAACGGCGTATCGTCCACAACAAGTATCTTGGCGTTTGGCGCAACGAACCTCTTGACCGTCTGCTTTTCTTCATCCGCCGTCTTATTCTTTAACTCGTTCTCAGCCTCTTCATCCTTATACACCTTAAGAGGCAGCCTTACGTAGAATGCGGTTCCCACGCCTACCTCACTCTTGCAGTCAACGCTTCCGCCAAGGACATCGATAAGCTCCTTTACGATCGCGAGTCCCAGTCCGCTTCCGCTCGTCTCCCTGTAAACATCCTGAACTCCCCTTTCAAAGGGCTTAAAGATGTTTGCGAGGTATTCCGGCGCGATGCCGACACCCGAATCGGTTATCGTTATCTTAAGCTCGCCGTCCCAGTCAATGTTTAAGGCAACGCTCCCTGCCTTCGTGTACTTAACGGCGTTGCTTAACAGGTTGTTGGTTATCTTCCTTATTACATCCTCATCTCCCATAAGGAAGTCCGGCACCTCGGGAGCATGCTCATATACAAAATCCAGTCCCTTCCTGTCCGCCTGCGGCTTCCACAGCCTTTGTGTCTCTTTGAACAGGCGCGAAATATCAAGCGGGCGCTCTATAAGCTCGATCTTTCCGGCTTCGATCCTTGTTAAGTCAAGCATATCGTCTATCAGTGATAAAAGGATGCGTCCCGAAACATTACTGTCATTTACCCATTCTCTTATCCTTGCCGAGGATGTGTTATCAGCTATCATCTCGTTCATCGCAAGGATGGTATTGATGGGCGTCCTAATATCATGGCTCATCTTGGCAAGGAAATCACTCTTTGCCCTGTTGGCCTCTTCAGCCGCCTTTATCGCCTCGTTAAGCTCATTCTGCTTTTTCCGGTAAATACGCAGCTGTAAATACATGGTGATTGCAAGGCTTATTGCGACCACCATCCCACTGCACCAGACATCCAGTAAAAGAGAAAATTCGTCACCAAGCGAAGAAACAAGTTCGGGATAAGTATAAGCAACAGCGAGAAGCCCCGTATACCATACAAGCTCAAAAAGCACAAAAACAGGCATCGAAAAGCCGTCAAGCATGAAGGCGGTAAAAACCATCGCAAAAATGAAGAATGCCGGCATACCGCTGTGATACCCGCCGCCCGAGAAAAACAGGAACGTAAACAGCCCGATAAAAATTATCAGGATGGTAAGGATCATTGCCGGCTTATATTTCCCTGTCTTCCGTGTATATAAAAGCAGCGCGAGGGATATGAACATCCCGATAAAGCATGCAAAGAAACCGAACAGCGAAGCCTCCACCACCAGGTTGATAAAAGCCGTGATAACACATATCACCGTACCGCAGATGGCCAGGACATCAAATATCCTGGCCCGCAGATCATCCCCCTTGGGAACTAATATATTTATAAACTTATACAGTTTTTCCTTTTTTTCATTATCCAAATCGAAAAAACCTCCATGTTTATTCTATTACGGATCATTACAAATTACTATATACTAAAAGTCTACTTCCACTCTCCTCCTATGAGAGCGGCGCCCTCATTCTTCCATGTACCCCTCTTAGTTTCGATCGAGAAGGTTATGGTCTTTATGCCGCCAAGTACCAGGAGATTACCTGCTGCATCCTTGCCTGCGATACCCCTTATCGTAACCTTGGCCGCTCCCGTCCTGTCATTCCTGGTGTAATCCGTTACCACGAAATTCTCGCCGGGCTTAAGCGTAGTATTATTAAGAGTCAGCCATCCGGTCATATCGGAATTGCTTAACTTAACAACGCTGCCATCGTAGGTCTTGGAGATCTTCTTTATTTCAGTAGCCTTGTATATAAGCTTTGAGCCGTTGACAAAGCAGTAGTCCGCTTTAGCCACGCCAGTATACTCTGCAATGACAGGCTCTATCTTAACGGTTATCATGGTACCTTCTTCTGGTGCCTCGCTTATGCTCTTCCCGCCTACTTCAAATCCGGTTATCTTATAGCACTTGCTGTTTACCGTCTTGCCCGAAGCATCCTTTAATGTGAGTGAAGGCTTATTCCATTTCCTGGCACTGGATACATCTTTTGCGGTCAGAGTCATTCCTCCGAAGTCTGCCGCCGTTACCGCATAGTTGAGTACCTTGGTAAACTTATATTTTCCTTTACCGGTTACCTTGACGGAGGCACTCTTTTTGTCCCCTGTCACGTTTTTGTTGTTTGAGCATGAAAGCTTATAATCGGTTCCTTCCTTGAGCACCTTGCCCGTTACCCTGTCGGTTATCTTGATCGCAGGCTTTGCACCGCTCTTTGCATACGGTACGGAATCCGGGATCTCAAAACTTAAGCTGTCGCCCGGGTTTTCTTCCTTGATGATAAATGTAGTGTATAAGCTTCCCACATATCCGTCCGCTCTCGTATCGTTTGCTGTGATCATGGCGGTCACCTTACCGGGATTGACGTTATTTCCTATATAAGAAACATTATAGCAGGATGGATCGACTTTGTTCCCCTGACTGTCCGTTACAGTGATCTCATCCGCCTCAAGCGTTACCGGGCTGCCGGTCCATGCCTTTTTGGGATCTGCAAGCTTAACCTTGCCCTTTGCAAGATCCCTGTTCTTATTGTTTACTACCGTCAATTTGGCATTGATGCTTCCGGTGAAATTACCGTCGATGGGAGCAATACATGCCGTATATTCACCTGCTAAAGAAGGAGCGGACACTTCCTTGCCTTCTGCGTTCTTAAATGTTACATCGTACAGCTTTTTGTTAAGTAAGGTGCCTGAATCCTTCCACATAACCTTGATGGCGGGCTTTGCCGAACTTACGCTCTGGGTCATCACGGCTACATCCGCTGCCACGATATCGGTACCGAATACCGCAGGAGCAATGGTGAAATTTATCTCCTGAGGAGATGTTGCGCTGTAGTTACCCTTAAACGATATCCTTAT
>JAILJC010000027.1 GCA_024694965.1 Lachnospiraceae bacterium | reverse complement strand
CTTCAAGCTTATACCGCTTGCACGCAAATTTGATGTCATGATCATGGGTTATGCCTTATGTACGGTATTTATGCTCATAGCGATCATTAAGTACCGTATGCTGGATGCAACCGAGGCGGCCAGGGATTATGTGGTGGACGAACTTTCCGAGGGGATAATCGTTGTTGATACGGAAGATAAGATAAGCTATTTCAATAAACCGGCCCAGAAGCTTTTTCCCGAGCTTGATGATCCCGAGAAGTCAGCGCTTCTCGCGCCAAAGCTTTTGTTCGATCTTGAGAAGGCAATAAGGTCAGGCGAACCGATAAAGATAGGCGAGGAGATATTCACTCCCAGGGCAAATCCGCTTACCGAAGACGGGACAAAGATAGGAACGCTCTATTCGCTTTCCGACGATAGTGAGCATTACAGATATATGGAAAAACTGCGTGAGCAGAAGCAGATAGCCGACAATGCAAACGAGGCAAAGTCACAGTTCCTGGCCAACATGTCCCATGAGATACGTACCCCTATAAATGCGGTCTTGGGCTTGAACGAGATGATCCTCAGGGAATGCGACAAGGTAAAGGCTTCGGAGGAAGCAGCGAGTCCCGAGGTTAAGGAAGCCTTTGCAAATATCGGCGAATATTCGGGCAATATAGAGGGCGCGGGCAATAATCTTCTGTCCATAATAAACGGAATACTGGATATTTCAAAGATTGAAGCCGGCAAGATGGATATTGTTGAGTTGGAGTACGATCTGAGGTCGCTCCTCAAAGACATAAACGATATGATCTCATTCCGCGCAGCCGAGAAGGGACTTGAGTTCGCGGTTGATGTTGATGAAACTCTTCCGGGCGGGCTGTACGGTGACAGGGTGCGCATAAGGCAGGTGATAACCAATATCCTTACGAATGCGGTAAAATATACGGATAACGGTACGGTGCGGCTGACCGTAAGCTCAAAGAACGCAGACGGGGTTAAGGAAGGCGATACGCTTAACTTAAGGGTCGTGATAAAGGATACCGGTATAGGGATCAAACCCGAAGATATGGATAAGCTTTTTGATAAGTTCCAGCGTTTCGAACTTGAACGCAACAGTACCATTGAAGGGACGGGACTGGGCCTTGCCATAGCAGGACAGCTGGTATCGATGATGGGCGGAAAGATAAAGGTTGACAGTAAATACGGGTTCGGATCCACCTTCACGATCACCTTACCGCAGAGGGTTGTTTCGGTTAAGCCGGTCGGCAACCTGAAAGCACATCCGGATAATGCATCCGATGGCATAAACGATGATGCAAGGCATCCCTACAGGCCTTCGTTCACGGCACCCGATGCGCTTGTTCTCATTGTTGATGATTCTAAAGTAAACCTCATGGTAGCGCAAGCCCTGTTAAGGGACACGGGTGTTAAGACAGATACCGCAGACGGCGGTTTAAAGGCGGTCGAGCTTGCGGCAAGGAAGGCGTATGACCTGATCCTTATGGACCAGCGTATGCCGACTATGGACGGAACGGAAGCCCTTAATCTTATACGAAGGCAGGATGGCGGACCAAACGTAAGGACGCCTGTGATATGTATGACCGCGGATGCGATAATAGGAGCAAGGGAGCGGTATCTTTCGGAGGGATTTGATGATTATCTTTCAAAGCCAATAAACAGTCAGGAGCTTGAGCAGACAATGCTCAAATACCTGCCAAAGGACAAGATAAGCAATAATGATGACGGCACAGAAAAACCTTGAGTGATCAGGGTTTTTTTGTTATGCTAAAATCAAATCTTTAAGGAGGGTTACAAGGATGGATGTTAAGGGATTGATTGAAAGCGGCAAAGCCGTGATGGGGCTCGAATTCGGTTCAACACGTATCAAGGCGGTGCTCATCGATGAGGAACATAAACCCATCGCATCGGGCGCCTATGATTGGGAAAACGAGCTTGTAAACGGCATATGGACTTATGATATCAACACGATACATAAGGGCCTGCAGAGCTGCTATGCGGACATGGTAAGGGACGTTAAGGAGAAGTACGGCGTTCCTGTAAAGAAGCTTGCGGCAATCGGTATTTCGGGTATGATGCACGGTTATCTCCCGTTTGATAAGGATGATAATCTTCTGGCTCCGTTCAGGACCTGGCGCAACACGATAACCGGTGAAGCGGCAGCCGCACTCACGAAGGAATTTGATTTTAACATACCGCAGAGATGGAGCATCGCTCATTTGTATCAGGCGATATTAAACGGTGAGGAGCATGTTAAGGATGTAAGCTTTTTCACTACTCTTGCGGGTTATATCCACTACAGGCTGAGCGGGGAGAAGGTGCTCGGCGTAGGTGAAGCATCGGGTATGTTCCCGATCGAAGACAACACCTGCAATTACAATGCAGGCATGATAAAGAAGTTTGATGCTTTGGTTGCGGGTAAGGGCTTTGGCTGGAAACTTGAGGATATCCTCCCGAAGGTTCTCGGAGCGGGTGAGAGCGCGGGAACGCTTACCGAAGCAGGTGCCAAGTTCCTTGACGTAAGCGGTGAACTTGAGGCCGGTGTTCCCATGTGTCCTCCTGAGGGTGATGCGGGAACAGGCATGGTTGCAACGAATTCGGTGCTCAGAAGGACCGGTAATGTTTCGGCCGGAACTTCCTTCTTTGCAATGGTAGTTCTTGAGCACTCGCTCTCAAAGGTACATGAGGAGCTTGATATGGTGACCACACCCGATGGTGCTCCGGTTGCGATGGCTCACTGCAACAACGGTACCACCGATCTTAACGGATGGGTAAACCTGTTTAAGGAATATGAGGAAGCTAAGGGCAATAAGCCGGATATCGGCGAGCTGTACGGGCTTTTATACAATAAGGCGCTCGAAGGCGACAAGAACTGCGGCGGACTGCTTGCATACAACTACAACGCCGGCGAGGCCATCACGGGACTTAACGAAGGACGTCCGCTGTTCGTGCGCACGCCCGATGCGAAGTTCACTCTTGCCAACTTTATGAGGTCGCATCTTTACGCATCTTTGGCGACTCTTAAGATTGGCTGCGACATCCTGCTTAAGGAGGAGAAGGCCGGTGTTGACAAGCTTTACGGACACGGTGGTTTCTTTAAGACAAAGGGAGTCGGCCAGAGCATGCTCGCCGCCGCAATGAATGCGCCCGTAGCCGTTATGAAGACGGCAGGCGAGGGCGGACCCTGGGGTATGGCAATACTCGCGGCTTATATGTTAAACGGCAAGGGTGTGACTCTTCCCGATTATCTTAAGGATAAGGTATTCGGCGGCGACGAGGGCGAGGTATTAAATCCCGATCCCGCCGATGTTAAGGGCTTTGATGAATATATCGAGGCGTATAAGAAGACACTCCCGGCTGAAGCAGCGGCTGCCGCAAATTTCAGCTTATGATTCTTAAGAAAGGATAAAGGATATGCTTGAGGAATTAAAAAAACAGGTATATGAAGCAAATATGGAGCTTCCCAACAGGGGGCTTGTCACCTACACATGGGGCAACGTTTCGGGAATCGACCGTGAGAGCGGGTACTTTGTTATAAAGCCGAGCGGCGTCGAGTACGATGAACTCACTCCCGATGACATGGTGGTCATGGATCTTGACGGAAACAGGGTTGAGGGCAGGTATAAGCCTTCAAGCGATACCGCGACGCATATTGAGCTTTACAAGGCTTATGAAGAGATCGGCGGCGTTGTGCACACGCATTCACCCGAGGCGGTCGCATGGGCGCAGGCAGGAAGGGACATCCCCTTATACGGCACGACACATGCGGATTATTTCTTCGGTCCGATACCTTGCGCGCGCAATTTGACACCCGAGGAGATCGACGAGGCGTATGAGAAGAATACGGGTGTTGTGATAATCGAGACCTTTACCGAAAGGAATATCGATCCCTTATACACGCCGGCTGTATTGTGTAAGAATCACGGGCCCTTCACCTGGGGCAAGGACGCGGCTCAGGCCGTATACAATGCAGTTGTTCTGGAAGAGGTTGCGAGGATGGCAAGGAATACCGAGCTCATTAATCCTAATGTAAAGCCCGCACCCGACAGCATAAGGGATAAACATTTTTACAGAAAGCACGGCATCAACGCTTACTATGGCCAGTAGGCATCATAAGGGGCGGCGATGACACAGACTAAGCTTCGTTTTTGCAGGTTATGCGACATAATTGACAGTATCCCCGGGGATATAAGCGAACACGCGGACAGGCTCTACTCCCTGCTTGATGAGGATGAGAGGGCTTCCGAAGCGCTCATTAAGGAGCGCTTAAGCGTGTGCGATAAGTGTGAAAAGAACTTAAACGGGACCTGTCTTGAATGCGGATGCTACTGCATAATACGGAGCTTTGCTGTATCCAGGCACTGTCCCATCAGAAAGTGGTAGTTGCTTAAACGTACTTTGATCGGAGGAAAGATGGCAAAACTTATAATCAATGAAACCAACAAAATGGGAGTGATCGCTCCCGAGATATACGGTCACTTCTCGGAGCACCTCGGGAGGTGCATCTATGGCGGACTGTTCGTCGGCGAAGATTCGGACATACCGAACGTGAACGGTATGCGTAAGGACGTTGTCGAAGCGCTTAAGGAGATAAAAGTACCGGTACTTCGGTGGCCTGGCGGCTGCTTTGCCGATGAATACCACTGGCGCGACGGTATAGGCGAGAAGAGCGCACGTAAGAAAATGATCAATACCCACTGGGGCGGAGTGACCGAGGATAACAGCTTCGGTACGCATGAGTACATGGAGCTTTGCAAACAGCTTGGCTGCAAGACCTATGTAAACGGTAACCTGGGCAGCGGGACCGTTCAGGAAATGTCCGAATGGGTTGAGTACATGACCTTTGACGGGATGTCACCCCTGGCGGAGCTTCGCAAAAAGAACGGACATGAGGCTGCATGGAAGGTTGATTATTTCGGAGTGGGCAATGAAAACTGGGGCTGCGGCGGAAACATGACTCCCGAGTACTACGGAAACGAATACCGCAGGTACCAGACCTATGTGCGCAAGTACAGCGATGACAGCCCGCTTAAGAAGGTCTGCTGCGGTGCCAATTCGGAGGATTACTACTGGACGGACGATGTCTTAAGGACCTGTTATGAGCATGTTCCGGAGGACCAGCACGGACTTATGGATCTTCTGTCGCTCCACTATTATACCCTTCCCGAGGGCTGGCTTCCCAAGGTGAGCGCAACTGAGTTTGATGAGGAGCTCTGGTATAAGACCCTGTGGGCGGCAAACCATAT
>JAILJC010000017.1 GCA_024694965.1 Lachnospiraceae bacterium | reverse complement strand
TTTGATTTTATCGGCCATAAGGGGGCTGCAGCCGTCATTCCCGTACTTGACGACGGACGTATCCTGATGGTCAGGCAGTATCGCAATGCGGTGGATGCATATACCCTCGAGATCCCGGCGGGCGGCAGGGCAACGGCTGACGAGCCCACCCATGAATGCGCTTTCCGTGAACTGGAGGAGGAGACCGGATACTTCGCCAAAAGGGAGGATGTGACCTTCCTTCTTACCATGTACACCACGGTTGCCTTCTGCAACGAAAAGATTGACATCTACGTGGCAAGGAACCTTAAAAAAACGGGCCAGCATCTTGATGACGACGAGTTTATCGATGTGTATGCCTATACGATAGACGAGCTTAAGGACATGATCTTAAAGGGTGATATAGTCGACGGCAAGACAATAGCCGGACTTATGACCTATGCAGCTGCGGTTTAAGAAACGTAAGGCAGAGGAACCGTCCCTGTGTCCTAAATCGTCCCACAAAACCAGGTATACGTAAAATGTTGACATATGCGAAAGATCGGAGTGATTATGTAAACCAAATCCGGTCTTTTAATTTTTTACAAAATAATTACATTTTTTTTCATTCTCATTTTACAAGATATTGTTGTGTTGACATAAATAGTTGACTATATCTTGGGTCTGTTGTTAAAATGTGGCGCATTGCTTGATTTTTCGGGCAAAATAGCGATTGCTTTTCAAGCGGATTCTGATTATAATAGTTATTGTCTGGTAGTAAAACCCAGCTTTTTTTATGGATAGAAGGGTCTCACATTTTACATGGAACAAGCCATAAACGAATTCATCACTTATTTACATAATGTCAAGAAAGCATCACTTAACACCGAGCAGTCCTACCACAGGGATCTTAAGAAACTGGATGCCTGGCTCACTGCCGAGGGAGTTAAGGATGTATCCACGGTGAACGAAAAGCAGCTTAAAGAATATATAGAGGGTATGCTTGAAGGCGGAGCAAAGGCTTCGAGTGTATCAAGGAGCATTGCCAGCATCAAGGCTTTCTTCCATTATATGTATTCCGAGAACAAGATAGCCCGTGATCCGTCGCTGATGCTTAAGGCACCGAAGATCGAGAAGAAGTATCCCGAAATACTGACAACCGATGAAGTGGTCAAGCTGCTTGAACAGCCAAGGGGTGATTCTCCGAAGGATCTAAGGGACAAGGCGATGCTTGAGCTCCTGTATGCAACGGGAATAAGGGTTACCGAGCTTATAAACCTTGAGATAGACGATGTTAATTTAAAGATGAGCTACCTTTTGTGTTCCGAAGGGACAAAGGAACGCGTGATCCCGTTTGGGGCCGCGGCCAGGGATGCGCTGGCGAAGTACTTAAAGACGGCCAGGGAAGCGATGGTGAGCGACCGTTCGTCGAAGCTCCTGTTTGCGAACTGTTCGGGACAGCACATGAGCCGTCAGGGCTTTTGGAAGCTTATCAAATATTATGCGAAGAAGGCGGGTATCGCAACCGACATCACACCGCATACGCTGAGGCATTCGTTCGCGGCACATCTGGTGGAGAACGGAGCCGATCTAAGGTCGGTGCAGGAGATGCTGGGACATTCGGATATTTCGACGACGCAGATATACGCGTCGATGAATCATAATCATATCCGCGAGGTATACACAAGGGCTCATCCGAGGGGATGAGCCCTTCTTTTAACCGGGGGATAAAATGAGGATGATATTACCGCCGGACTGGGACAGTCCATCTCCGGATAATGATCTTATATGCGAAAAGTTTGTAAAAAAGGTGTACAGGGCAGGAAATGACTGCTTAAGGTACAGGATGTTTGCTCCGGATAAAGGCACCGGGGCCCCTGTCCCGCTTGTGCTTTATCTTCACGGAGCGGATGCGGCGGGTGACGATAATGACATTCAGCTTTCCATGCATGACATTGGCACATACCTTGCGCGCGATGATATGCAAAGGCGCCATCCGTGTTATATCCTGGCTCCGCAGTACGCAAGCACTGAACACTGGTCGATACAGTATGTCAAGGATGCGCTGTGGAAGCTTGTCACCGATACTGCAGGGTCAACCCCGGATATTGATACAAACAGGATATATGTTTACGGCTACAGCGCGGGAGGCGTGGGGACCTTAAGGCTTGTAAAGGAACATCCGGGCTTTTTTGCCGCTGCGGTGTCGATCTGCGGCGCGACCGGGACCTGGGGCCTTGACAACCTGCTTAAGATCCCGCTTTGGATGACTCATGCGGCAGATGATACCATAGTAAAAGCGGTTTATCGCACGCGGAATGATCATGTCCCGGGCAACCTTGGATCAAATGACATATATGAGTGGTATAAAAAGCGCTGCAAAGAGGCTGGCGCAGGTGCGGCGGAAATGCGGTATACCGAGTACCCTGCAGGCTTTATGAAGGAACATTACGGCGTTAATCCCCATTGTTCCTGGGTTGTACTGTCGGAACCTTCAGGCAATGAAGTCTGGGAATGGATGTTTTCAAAGCGGCTTGGAGGATGATCATGGCTTGCGTGAACAGATCAACGGGCAGAATCATATACATGGACAATGCGGCGACCACGAGGCTTTATGATGAGGCGCTCGAGGCCATGATGCCGTATCTTAAGGACGGATACGCAAACCCCTCCGGAGTGTATGACTTTGCGCAGGAAGCGGCAAAGGCGGCCGCCGGGGCACGGTTTGACATAGCGGATGCCATTGGCGCCCGTCCGAATGAGATATATTTTACATCCGGCGGAACAGAATCGGATAACTGGGCGGTAAAAGGAATCGTTTCCGCCGCACGTTCATCGGCTGTGAGCGGGTATGGCCGAAAGGTTACGGGCGAAGGCAGGCCTCACATAATAACCAGTGCGATAGAGCATCATGCGGTGCTTAATACATGCAGACAGCTTGAGGATGAAGGCTGCATGGTTAGTTATGTAAACCCAAACAGTGACGGGATCATTCCGGTTGACGAGATAGAGAGCCTCATATGCGATGAAACGGTGCTCATTTCCGTGATGTTTGCAAACAATGAGATAGGTACGCTCCAGCCTGTTAAGGAGATAGGAGCCCTGGCACGGGAGCATAAGATACCGTTCCATACGGATGCGGTCGCGGCACTCGGACATATCCCTATAAATGTTAAGGATGCAGGCATTGATCTTATGTCCGCGAGTGCTCATAAGTTTGGCGGGCCCAAGGGCGTGGGATTCTTATATGTTAATGAAGCGATAAAGCTTCCGCCGCTTATGCACGGCGGTGCCCAGGAGCAGGGCAGGAGGGCAGGCACGATAAACGTCCCCGGCGTTGTCGGGATGGCGGCGGCCGTCCTTAAGAACCAAAAGGACATGGATGAAAACCTTGTGCGAATGAGTGAACTGGGTGATCATTTCATGGATCAAGTAGAGGCCTTCAACGCCGCTGATAACATGGCTTGCGGCCATATCCGCATAAACGGATGCATAAAAAACAGGATTCCCGGAAGCTATAGTTTGACCATCCCGGGAATCAGCTCTGAGCCGCTCATAGTGCGGCTTGGAGAGGAAGGCATATGTGTGTCGGCAGGTGCCGCATGCGCCACTTTGGAGGGATCACCCTCACATGTACTTAAGGCCATCGGCTTAACAAAGGATGAGGCCGATTCGTCCATGCGGATTTCGATGTCGCCTTCAAACATGGAGGAGGAGATCGACATCCTGTTTGAAGCTTTGGGGCGATTAACAAACAAAGAGGCTTTCCGTTGACGAGAGCTTTAAAATGAGGTGCATATATGATATTATCCGACTTTCATCTTCATTCCTCCCACTCGGAGGACAGCGAAGCTCCGATGGAGCAGCAGATAGAGGCAGGCATAAACGCCGGCCTGAAATATTTGTGCTTTACCGAGCACATGGACAGGGACTGGCCCGAGGAAGCAGTGCCGCCGGGAACCGAGCATACCAAATCGGAGGTTGAAAATAACGCATTTGAAGTCGATACCGATGCCTATTACAGCCACCTTCTTGAATGCCGGGAGAAATACGGTGACAGGATAGATATCCGTTTCGGTGTCGAGTACGGTTTTCAGCCGCACCTTGTAAAGGATAACCTTGAATACGTTAACGCGTATCCGTTTGATTTTGTCATAGGTTCCCAGCATCTTATGGACGGCCTTGACGTATACTATGCCGAAAGCTTTGCCGGCATGTCGGAAAAGGATGCCTACAGGCGTTACTTTGAGTGCATCCTTGAAAGCATATGCATATTTGACGGCTACGATATTTTCGGACATCTGGACTACATCGTAAGGTACGGCCCCAATAAAAACAAATATTTTTCCTACAAAGATCACGACGGGGTGCTTGACGAAGTACTGCGCCAGCTTATAAAGCGGGGAAAGGGAATAGAGATAAACACCGCGGGTTACCGCAAGCTCGGGAACGAACCGAATCCCAGCACGGAGATACTTAGGCGCTACCATGAACTTGGCGGGGAGATAATAACGGTCGGCTCGGATGCGCATTCCCCGGAGAATGTGGCGCATGATTTTGACAGGGCGGAAGCGCTGCTTAAGGAGCTGGGATTCGGGTATTATTGCATATTTAAGGACAGAAAGCCCGAATTCCTTAGGATTTAATTAAATTTACTCTTGTATTTTACGGGCGGATTGTTTAAAATGTTTAGTGCTGAATAGTTACATATAAACTATCAATATATATTTTAGGAGGAAATCAATATGGCAGTAAAAGTAGCAATTAACGGTTTCGGTCGTATCGGTCGTCTTGCATTCAGGCAGATGTTTGGTGCAGCAGGATACGAGGTAGTGGCAATCAACGATCTTACAACACCCAAGATGCTCGCTCATCTTCTTAAGTATGACAGCGCTCAGGGTAAGTATGCTCTTGCAGACAAGGTATCTGCAGGTGAGGATTCAATCACTGTTGACGGCAAGACCCTTAAGATATATAAGGAGCCCGATGCAAACAACTGCCCTTGGAAGGAGCTTGATGTTGACGTAGTTCTTGAGTGCTCAGGTTTCTATACATCCAAGGAGAAGGCTCAGGCTCATATCAATGCAGGCGCTAAGAAGGTTGTTATTTCAGCTCCCGCAGGAAATGATCTTCCTACGATCGTTTACAATGTTAACCATACAACACTTACAAAGGATGACAAGATCATCTCAGCTGCTTCATGTACAACAAACTGCCTTGCACCTATGGCTAAGGCTCTTAATGATCTTGCTACCATCAAGTCAGGTATCATGAGCACTATCCATGCTTATACAGGCGATCAGATGATCCTTGACGGACCTCAGAGGAAGGGTGACCTTCGCAGGTCTCGTGCAGGCGCTATCAACATCGTTCCCAACTCAACGGGTGCTGCAAAGGCTATCGGCCTTGTTATCCCTGAGTTAAACGGTAAGCTCATCGGTTCCGCACAGCGTGTTCCCACTCCTACCGGTTCAACAACTATCCTTGTTGCTACTGTAGAGAAGAGCGTTACAAAGGAAGAGATCAATGCAGCAATGAAGGCTGCTTCATCAGAGTCATTCGGATACAACGAGGATGAGATCGTATCTTCTGATATCGTTGGATCTACCTATGGTTCAATCTTTGATGCAACTCAGACAATGGTTGGCGCTGACAATCTTGTTCAGGTTGTTTCATGGTATGATAACGAGAACAGCTACACATCTCAGATGGTTCGTACTATCAAGTACTTCGCTGAGTTAGGCTGATCGGTCATCAAAGATCAATGAGATAAGGGCTCTGCCGGATAATATCCGGCGGAGCTTTTTTGTTTCAGGCAGCTTTCCCAAGAAGATAAATTGAATTGCAGGAGTACATATTTGTTGGTATAATTTTTAATCGGAATAAATATCATGGATCCTGAGAGGAAAGATCATGAACGGTTTTGAAGATCAGATGAACAAAATGTTTGGTTCAAACAAGGCCAATTATACGGTCGAAGATATAGAAGAGGCTAAGAAGCGCCAGAAAAAGTACGGCGGCACGCTGTATGATAACCTTTCGGAGATCACGGCAGCGCGCACGGGCAAAAAGCCGCTTGAGCCTATCATGGGCAATATGTCTCAGCCTGTCGCTACATCAGGGATCACGGGCGCACTTGCGGGGAATCTGGAGGCGGCTTCGTTAGATATAGAGCGAATTGAGAGCGCGGTAAAAAGTAACGCTGATGATATAAACGCGACACTGAGTGAGCTTAATAAGAATCTTAAGAGTGATTTCTCTTTCGGACAGCCTGCAGCTTCAGGTAAGACATCTTCCGCGACAGAGGCAAATACCGGTATTGTTGAGGAAGAGGGAGCACTTGAACGTTTTGCCGGGGTTTCGGATATCCTTAAGGAGAAGGTTTTCGGGCAGGATGAATTCATAAAGAAGCTGATAATAGCATTTAAACGCCCTTTTGTATCCGAGAGGGATGATAATGATGCATTAAACAGCATATTCGTATCGGGCCCGGCATGTACCGGACGGCATTATACGCTTGATCTTATAACGGATGCACTGTTTGACAAAAAAGTGCTTACGAGCAA
>JAILJC010000059.1 GCA_024694965.1 Lachnospiraceae bacterium | reverse complement strand
ATCATTCCAAACAAGTGAAATAACAGGTTTCTCGCAGGAAATATGCATGTATTTACATCCGCTTTTTGTGGGGAGGTGTCTGCGGAACCGGGCATGGCGGATACCGCCGGGGTGCATGGGCGGGGTGCCGCAGAAAAAGCCGAAGCATCTGCTCCGGCATATCCGCTTTGGCATAAAGCCGAGGGATCAACCCTCGGCCTTGTTTATGAAGTTTGTGCTGATGTTAGTTATCTTGCCCGTAAGTGCCATAAGCATTTCTTCCATGGTCCTGCAATCAGCTTTAATCTGACTCTTAAGGAGCTTGTAGAGATAAATCCTTGGTCCCTTGCCGGTAAGATCGAACTTGAAGGTAACCTCGGCTTTGTCGGAAAACTCCTTGTTCCAGTCGTTTAAGAGAACTGTGTCAAGGTCGATACCTTCGATGATTGCCTCGTTTTTCTTTGCGTTGTAAGTTACTGAATTGATGTCAACGTACATAGTGTTTCTCCTTTCTTTAGCTGAGTTGGTTTATGTTCCGCAGCCTCGCTGCGTGGCACATACGGTATCGAAGTGAGCCCGGATGTAAAGGATGCCGTAGGCACGTGCGAGGAAAATTTTTCAGAGAGCGCAGCGAACGCCCGGAAAAAATTTCCGAAGTCCTTTACATCATAAAGGGTGAGCGTAGATACAGTGCCATAACGCAAGAGGTGCGAGAACATTCCAACGAGCAAGAAAGGATAGAAACACTTTACATAGGCAAAATCAGTTACACGCAAAGAGGCAATCATGGTATCGACCTGCGTTCTCTTACTGGAACAGAGTTTTCAAGGCAACGGTTACTGTTCAATTTGACAAGAGAGCCGAGGATATCTACAAGCGACTTGTCAGGTCAGGAATGCAATGGAAGATATGCGGCACTACAGCAAGATACATCAGCCCAACGAATAAAGGCGAGGGTAATCCCGGACTGCAATATGCCAGGACATAGGGGCAGATGCTTCGGCGCGTTCTTACCCCCCTTGAGGGGTCGGGGGTGATCAAATCCTACCTTGTAAGGAGCATCTTTCAGGCGGTCTTGGTGACCGCCAGCGACGATTGGTCTGGGAGCTCGGGCAGACCTGCAGCGGAGCTGCTGCTGGGGATGGTACAAAAAGAGCCTTAAAAACGCCTTTGAAAGTCATATTATTTTTAACACTATAAAATATTATTTTGCTATTGCAATTATATTATTATATGGTATAATAAACCTATCAACGAGGAAAGGAGGAAAAGAATATGGCTCGGAAACGCATTGCAGATATGATCTCATACAAGTTCAGTATGGATCTTTCCGGCGATAATAAAATCGCCATGGATAACATGACCGAGAAATTCGGGATGAAGTATGGACCGTTTCTCAACTTCCTGATCAAAAAATTATGCCGTATGCCCGATAGCATGAAACAGGCTTTCATAGCATTTTGTCTTCAGAAATGCAGCGAAATAAATGAAAGACTGGCGAATGCAGAAGGCTTCGAGAAAAAAGATCTTGAAGAAGAGAAAAACTCATATCTTGAAATGGCTCGGATATTCAACGGTGGCACACCCGTTGAATTTTCAGAAGAAGATCCTACGATGAAGAAGTATATGATGGAAGACGGTGTTCTGATTGTACCGAAAGACTGGATTATTCTAAATCCGGAACTTGAAGGAAAATGTAGATATGCCGGGGTCGTAGAATGCAGAAATCATGTGAAGTATGATATACCTCATTTTGTATTCTTCACGGATATCCAGTATGCTTGCGATTATGACAAGCATTACACCGAAACAATCTATGATTTGTGTACCGAAAAATGGTCACGTTTCAAAGAGATAAGGGAAAAGGAAGTAAAGCTCATACCCGATCCTGAAAAACCCGGCAGATATATCAATGAAGAAGAACACTTGGCGTCACCCGTAATAGGGTTATTCCATATAGTTCGGAATGATGATGAACATTACGATGATGATCCGCCTTATGGAGCCGTAATCGTAAATACAGAAGTGAGCAATAGCAGACAGAAAAAGTGAAAGGAATTGGTATTTCGCAGATACCAATTCCTCACCGTGATAACCAATAAGTTTGATTATCGATTTTTCGCATAATCTATTATATCAAAACTTATCTGAATTATCACTAATTTTTTCACTTTTTCTCCAGAATTTAAGCGGTAACAGTAGGATTTTTGCACCCGTTTATGGGCGAATTTTTGTAGCGTGAAACGCTGTCAAAACAGCCCCGAAAACGGAGCAAAAAACGACACATATAAGGAGAAAAAACATGTCAAAGAAAATATCCATTACAGAGCAAATTGAAGAGCTGCAGGAAGAAAACGAACGTCTTAAAGGGCTGCAAAAACTGTTTGAAAAAGCAGTAAAAGATGAGTTCGGTTTCAGCGTAAAGGAAGTGCACCGAATGATCAGCGCACAGGTACGTTATCAGCAGCAGAAGAACGCCAGCCAGCGCACCACGCAGGGTCAGCAATCAGCATCCGAACAGAGTGAGGACTGATTGCGGATAGGGGCGGCAGCCCCTATGCAGTTTCGACCATCGGGAGAAGCTGCCAGGGGGTTAGATAACGGTTCAAAAGACCGAACGGCAGTGAGGACTTTTGAGTCGTTATCGCAAGGGGCACAGCCCCTTGTCACATCACGAATTTATGAGTGATGTGATAGGGATAGGAATGCAGGAAAGTTTTGAGCCGGAGGGCGAAAAATTTTCATGCGTTCCGTAAGGGACGACAGTCCCTTGTAGCGTGGGGGTTGGGCTTCGCCCGGGGGAGCTGCAAGCTCCACCGAGAGAACAAGGTAAGCACGGACACCCGTGCGTGGGGAGTTTACTCCCCTACCTTGTATAGGGCAGCGCGGAAGTAGTCTGACTGTGTAGGCTCCATTGGGAGAAACTGAGTGACCTTTGATGCACGGCCGTCTGACCATTAGGAGCGCAGCGACTTTTGGTCAGGATGCCGGGCAGCATTGGGAACGAAGTGCCGACCTTTGGAGCCGGAGAAGTCGGACGGATGAAGCGAAGACCTATCAAAAAAGAAGGGAGAAAAAGCAATGGCAAGTATGGATAAACACGGTGCAGATACATTGTATTTCATCCGCCACAATATACGTGAACTTCCGCCGGATAAAACTCCCTCAAATGTTGAGATCGATCCGGAAAGAACGAAAGATAATTACAGCATCATTTCAAGAGGAAATACGGCGGAAGAAGTGAACGAATATCGCAAGCAGATTGAGGGCGAGATATTTCACTATAACAGGAAGAATTTAGTCCGCTCTGTGGAAGTGGTTATTACACTTCCAACGGACTGTCCACCGGAGCAGGAAGAAGCATTTTTCAAAGAGTCATACAACTATGTTGTATCGACTCTTCCGATGGGCGAAAAATGTGTATTCCTTGCAGAGGTTCATAAGGACGAAGGACGGGTGCAGAAAGACGGCGTAACGGTCATCGAGTCACCGCCACACATGCATATCATGTATGTGCCCGGTGTACCGGATGAAAAGCACGATGGATATAACTTCAAACTCTGTGCAGATCAGCTCACAAAAAGAGCGCAGTTAAAACAGTTTCATCCGAAGTTTCAGAAGTGGCTCGATGATGCCGGAATTAAAGCAACCGTCCACAGCGGAGTAACAGGCGGACAAAATGTATCTGTATCGGAACTGAAACAACTTACAAAAGAAACCGGGCTTACTCTTTCGGAAATTAAAGAACTGCAGCAGGACAAAACTACATTACTTAATATGCTGCAGGAACGTGATCAGAAAAATACTCTTCTTAAGGCAGCTTTGCAGGTAAAAGATACGACTATATCCGATCTGCAGATCACATCAGCAGATAAGGATAAAACCATAACAGAACTGACTGAAAAGCTGCAATCAAAAGAGGCAGAACTTTCTTCCGGCAGAGCAAAGTCCGCAGGACAAAGCGAAGAAGTCGAGAGACTTCAAAAACAGCTCAAGGCTAAAGATCAGGAAGTAGAACAGATCCGTTCAAAGGCAAGTCAGGTAATCAGCGATAGAAATGAGCAGATTAAGGCTCTGACTTCAAGCCTGTCAGAAAAAGATCAAGCTCTCTCCGAAGCATCACAGCAACAGCAGGAGCTTCATGCAAAATTGCGTTCACTTGAAGCACAGCTCAAATCGAAAGATGAAGAGCTACAAAGGGAACGCAAAAAAACGCAGGAAGTGACTGCACAGAAAACAGAAACAAAGGCAACATCCGAAGAACGCACCTGGGGCGACACAGGAGCCTGGGGGCGGACAGATGGATGGGGCAATCAGGACAAAACAAAAGAGGTAGAAAAGGTATGGTAACGGACACGCTTAACACCACCCTCAAGGTGGCAGAAAAAACCGGAAGGCTTGCAGAAAAAGCAATGGAAGATCAGCAAAAGTCACAGGAAGAAATTGAGATGCAGCAGATCTTACATGAAGCTGGGAAACTGACACATGAAACTCTAAAGGCAGCTTCCACAGTTGAGCAGAACCTTGTCTCGAAAAAGACATGGGGAAGCTCTGACTGGGGAAGCAACACAAAAGAAAGATCGGAGGAAATATTATGCTGAAAAAGAAAATGTCCCTCTGGGACACATTCAAATTCTACAATATAATTCCTCTTCTTATTTTTGGAATTATATTGTATCTCGTAAGAGATTATGCAATACAGGCATTTAATACGATCGGACAGGTCAGTGAAAGAAGTATGTTTTATAAGTGGATGCCTTATGTAACATATATCGGACTTGTCACATTATGGGTATTCATATCTTTTACTACTATCCGTAATAAAAGATACTTCTATCTGACCGGACGAAATTACGGTTACGACTCTGGGCATTACCGCCCGATGATGTATGGTCAGCTTGTGGACTACTTCAAGGATGCAGATCCTCACAAGCTCGATACAACACCATTCCCGGCGGTAAAATGGCAGGACGCAAAGGGGCTGATATTCGGTAAGGATAAAAACCGCCTGATACATATACCCTCAAATTCCGAAACGAATATCGCCATATTCGGACCTCCGGGATCGGGCAAGACAAGCGGCATTGCCATTATAAACGCTCTCCGTTTTCAAGGAAGCGTTTTGGCAATCGACATCAAAGGCGATATCTACAACTTCTGCCATAAATTCAGAAAGATCATCCGCTTCTGTCCGGACTCTCCCAACGCCCTGAAGGATTCCTGTCATTTTAATCCGCTCGCCGGTATAAAAGACATGGACGTGACAGACAAGAAGCTCTACATTGAGTCTATGGCAACGGTTCTGATCCCTGATGAAGGCGGATCAGATGGAAATTACTTTTCATCGAGAGCGCGGAAGTATTTTCAGGGGATCGTTCATCTTCTACTGTATGACAAGCCGGAAACAACATTCCCCGAGATCATTCATGCCATCCTAACAGGAAATTGCTTCGATTGGGTAACAAATGCCATGCTAAGCGAATGCAACGAAGCAAAAGAGCTTTTAATCCCGTTCTACGGCAACAACGAAAAGAACGTCAGCGGTGCCTATGATAACCTATGTACTGCAATGACTCCATTCTCAAATCCGGTATTGGATGAGTTGTTGACGGATAACGGCAAGTGCATATCAATAAATGCCCTTGAAAAGGGCTATGATGTGTACTTGCAGATCACGCAGGAGCATCTTGATGCGTATGCTCCGCTCTTTACACTGATCGTGCAGAGCTTCAGCACGGCATTTACAAAGCGCCCCGACAGCTCTACAGGCGCAAAAAACCGTCCAATCCTAATGCTTTTGGACGAGTTCCCGGCTTTGACCTACAGTTACAAAATGATCAACTCCAACCTCTCTACGCTTCGTAGTAAAGCCATAATCTGCATGATCATTCAACAGAATATGGCGCAGCTCGAATACAGGTATCAGCCTACCGGAGCAAGATCCATCATCGGTAACTGTAATTATCAGATTATCCTTGGTAGCAATGACATCAACAGTAGCAAGGTCTTCTCTGACACTTTCGGCACTCATAAAGTGCTGATAGTAGGCAAATCCGAGTCCTCTTCCACGCATAAGACCAACAGCCGGAGCATTCAGCAGGCAAGGGAGCCAATCTTCTTTCCTGAAGACTTCGGCGATCTTGACAAGGAAATGGTCATCTACTTTAAGGGTAAACACTGCCGTTGCAGGAAGCTGAACTGTTACACCGACAAGTAAGGAGCTGCATCCATGAAAACACTTCTCTTCTATCGCATCCTCGGGATGCTTAAAAACACAGGAGCCGACTGGGATAAGTTGGCTCCTGCAATAGAAAACGCTATTGATTTCGCACATACTAACATAAATCCGGAGCCTGTTCAGATGATAGACTCCTACCGCTACTCATTGGAATACTGCCTTGCACACAGCGGGGAGTCACTTAACGAACACCTCCGGGAAGAACGTACCAACAAGGAAGACATTGCTATATCCGATATGGTAGCAGGACACTCCTGCAAGACCGATCTCATCCTTTACCGTGGTGTATGCGATTATGTATATAACCTGATGAAACAGAATGCATCATCACTTGAAGGGGTGGACTTCTACGAAAAAGGATATATGCAATGCTCTCTTGTAAAGGGACATGAGATAAACTACAAGACCAAATTACGCATCTTCGTTCCTGCCGGATCCTGTGTCATATACCTGGGCAACGTGAACGATGAACAAGGTTTCTACGAAGTTGATATCCAGCACGGAGCGAAGCTGAAGCTCATCTCCATCGACCAATCCTATATCAACTGCAAACTGCTTTCTACGGAGTGAAGATTTATCTTCGCTCCTTTTTTTTTGTGCGCCCCTCCGCCGAAAAATCTATATTTTTTTGAAATAACTGTTGACTTTGCGATACCCCCATGATAGACCGGTTGAGGGAAGCAGGAAACGGCTTCAGGGCGCACTCTCCCTACTGATAAACAGTAGAGAGCCTACGCAAGAACATGATAGACCGTATATCGGTCACAGGTATCCGTGTTCCGACCATCTGACTTTGGAGTAGGACTCCAACATACTTTCTCCATGCGTCTCACCGCCTGACTTCGACATGGTAAGCCTTTCGGCTTTCTGTATGCTCCCCCTTGCCGCAATACCATAGACAAGAACGGATTTGCCCCCGCAGCGTACTTTTAACCAATGTACCGAATAGAAATGCATCCGGGTTAGGCAACGGTCTTCAACTGCTCTTTAACCGCTTTCGGGAAGTGGCTTGGATGGTCTTGGTCAAGCCGCTTTCCGGGTTCATTCTCTGAATGAGCTGAACCGGACTACCATTTTATACTGGTGTCGTCATTCCAGATAGCGTACAATGCAGGGTAGTATGCTCTGCGAATGCCGCCCTCTCCTATTCTCCAAAGGAGCCGGATTGGCGTCAAAAAAATCGTGTTGATGCTTCATATCAACACGATCACATTCACATATATTGCGGTAAAAGCCGCAAAAAGCCTACATTTAGCGATTGACTGTACCCTAAAACTGCCCTATAATAGGGCATAGATAAAAGGTTACAGTTTATCCTGCTTTAGCAATATGCAAATATTGATTATGCTGCCGAGCATCTAAAGCTGATCGGAACGCCAATTCCAAAAAGCTGAGTTATCGTTATTGTAAAAAAGCGTCTCGCCAAAGGCGCTTTTTTTGTTGCAATAACACCTCGTCTTCAATCATAATACTTTCCTAAATCAAAAGCAATACAAAACACACGAAAAAATTGACTTTTTATAAAAATATGCTTGACATCTGCAATTTTTTAACGTAAATTACTATTAAATAAATTGTTAAAAACAATTTTTGAAATAGTAATTTACAAGTTATTTAATAGTTATTTACTATTGAATAACTACGACCCGAAGGGAGCAGCAATGAAAGTAATTTCCATTTCAAACATCAAGGGTGGAGTCGCAAAAACAACCACCGCTGCAACACTCGCAGCAGGGCTCAATAAAAGAGGATATAAAGTTTTGATGATTGACTCCGATCCGCAGATGAACCTCACCATGTGCTTTACACAGGAGCCGAAGGAGGGAACACCGAGCCTTTATACTCTGTACGACAAAGCCGCAAAAATCGACGATATAAAAGTCGAGATACGGGACGGGCTCGATCTTGTACTTGGAGATTTTGAACTTTGTTCCGCAGATATGGAGTTCTTCAAGAAAGCAGGAAGCCTTAAGCTGCTTTCCAAAGCAATAAAATCACTGGGCGAAGCCTATGATTTTATCATCCTTGATACACCGCCAAATTTGGGGTTCCTGTCGCTTAACGCTTTTATGATAAGCGACTGCATCGTAACGCCTATGGCGGCAGATTCATTTTCGCTTCGTGCTGTTCGGCTTCTGAAGAGGACACTCCAAGAAGTCGCAGAAGAAGCAGAAAAAGAAATTCCCGTTGCAGGAATACTTCTCACACGATACACCGATCGAACCAATGTAGCGAAGCTACTGGAAGAGAGCGTGGAGAGTGCAGCGGAGCTTTTGCATACAGATATATTCAACAGCCGGATCAGACAGGCGACTGTTGTGCAAGAAAGTCAGATCGCCAAGATGGATTTATTCGAGTATGCGCCTAAAGCTCCGGTAACAAAAGACTATGAAGCATTCATAGACGAATTGCTTGAAAGGATTTAAGACTATGGGAGTAAACAAACTATTGAAAGCGGGAATAGCAGGCGAGAAAGAACAGCTTGCAAAAGCAAGTGAGAAGCCCAAAGTAAAGACCGCCGAAGTAAAGGAAAAGCCTAAAAAGGTTACGCCTATCAAGACCGAAGAACCGGACAAAAAGCCAAAGAATAAAGCAGCAGATAATAAACATCCTGGCGGAAGACCTACCAACGAGTCCAAAGGCAAGATAAGCCGCAAGCAATATTCATTGACGCTCGTACCGGATGATTATAGCAGGATCATGGATCTTGCGGACGCAGACGGATTATCCTTTTCAAAATACATAGAAAGAGCCGTTAATGAATATATACGCAATCATCAGACCGAGTAATTATTTACAAGTTATTTAATAGTAAATAACTTGTAAATAAATAGTAGATATCATAGTCTTTCAGAAAGGAAAAAAA
>JAILJC010000139.1 GCA_024694965.1 Lachnospiraceae bacterium | reverse complement strand
CCTCCGAAGGTATCCCCGGCGCCCGTCGTCTCAATCGTATCCTTGCTTAAGAAGGGATCTGCCTGCGCCTTAATATAGACATGATCACGGTCCTTCCTGTAAAAGGCCATGCTGCCCTCCTTACCAAGGGAAACTGTCATAAACCTTAAACCGAACCTCTCAAAAATCCATTCTACGCCCTCGGTGTAATCATCCTTACCGGTAAGCCACCGGATCTCGTTATCCGATATCTTGAGGATGTCGCAATGCTTAAGGCCTTCAAGGACCTGCTCCTTTGCCTCGTCAAGGCTCTTCCATAAGGGTTCCCGAAGATTGGGGTCAAAGGATATAAGGGCTCCTGCCTTCTTAGCCTCTTCTATGGCATAAAGTGTTGCTTCCCTGACCCCTTCATGGGTCATCGACAGGGTCCCGAAGTGGAATATCCGGGCATCTTTTATAAGGTCTGTATCAACATCCTCCTTCTTAAGGAGCATATCCGCACCCGGATTACGGTAGAAAGAAAAATCCCTGTCGCCGTCTTCAAAGGTTTTAACAAAAGCAAGCGTTGTCCTTGCCTCCTTATCTATGATAAGTCCCTTGGGATCGATCCCCACTTCATCAAGCACGCCTTTAAGCTCATGGCCGAAGATATCGTCTCCTACCTTACCGATAAAAGCAACTTTATGTCCCAGTTTCTTAAGCATCGCAAGGACATTGCAAGGCGCACCGCCGGGATTGGCTTCATACAGGGCATTGCCCTGACCTGATTTTCCGTTCATTGTCATATCTATAAGCAATTCTCCGAGAGCGACTACGTCGTATGATCTTTCCATTTCTGCTCCTTTCATAACCCCCGTAAAAAAGTGAAACCAAGGGACGGTTCCTCGGTTTCACAATATCATACTTTTACTTAAATTTCTACTTATTTTTACTTAAGAAGTTCCGGGCGGCCGGGATCGTTCGCGAATACTTCCTTGGCGTTAGCCTTGGTAACAACTAACATGATCATCCTCCTGGCGAGAATGATAATTTTTTTGATAATACAATCAGAATTTATGCTAAATTATTAGTTTAAATCAGGAAATCTTTACTGACGGGCTTTAGAATAACATTGTTATTTAAAGAAATTGTAAACCGCTTAAACCCGTTTAAACACTGGGTTTACGGCAACAAAAAAGGAAGCTGAAAACCAGCTTCCCTTAGCAGCGCTACCAGGATTCGAACCTGGAAATGACGGAGTCAGAGTCCGTTGCCTTACCGTTTGGCGATAGCGCTAAATCGACTTTGATGATTATACAACAGTGTCACCCATAATTCAAGACTTTTTTATAAAACAATGCTTATCCTCGTTCCAAGGTCCGTTACCGATGTTATCTCGAAATGTCCTTTATGCTTATCAACGATCCACTTGGCGATCGACAGCCCTAGCCCCGTGCCTTCGGTGTTTCTGGCCTCATCGGCCCTGTAGAAGCGTTCAAACATATGCTCTATATCGGCATCGGCCATTCCTATACCCGTATCCTGTACCCTCAGATACGGTCTTCCGTTATCATTGCGCCCTACAGACAGTATTATCTCATCGCCCTTTGCCGTATATTTGGCCGCATTGTCTATAAGGATCCTGGCCGCCTGCTTGAGCAGCCCCTCATCGGCCTGTACGCTGATCTCTTCTTCGGGTTTCTTGAAACGATAGGGATGATCCTCATCGATCATGAGTGATTCTTCATATATCTCCTGCATCATCGCGTTAAGGGACACATCTTTCATATCCACCAGGGTCTTGCCGCTGTCACCGCGAGCAAGGAAAAGAAGCTGCTCCACAAGATGCTTCATATGCTCGGCCTCATGTGATATGGCAGTGATGGATTCCTCGAGCACCTTTTCATCATCCTTGCCCCAGCGTTCGAGCATGCTTGCGTAACCCTCGATCACCGCAATGGGGGTCCTTAACTCATGTGACGCATCATTGACAAACCTTGCCTGCTGCCTGTAGCTGTCACGCATGCGCTTAAGGAGGTTGTTCATGGCAGCTTCAACGCCCTGGAGGTCGGAATTATTGAATGTCAGCTTCTCATCCTCTCCCGGTTCCAGGTTGGAAATAGCATCCTCGATGATCCTGTATTTGTCCTCATCAAAAGTCATACGCGAGAGTTCATCGGCCTTGAGTGCTATCTCGTTAATAGGCCTCAGTATCTTACGTATCTTCTTATTGTCAAAAGGATATTCGATCAACAGTCCTATTAATTGGACAATAAGGAGCGCGACCATTGTAATGATAAGATACCTGTAATAAAGGTGCATCGATCCCGTGTTAAACAGTTCCATCATTACAGCCAGGAATTCATCCTTATCCTTTGACTTCGTAAACTCACTGATCCTGTCGCCGTAATGGGATATGAACTTTTCGCCGTATCTTGCATAGGCATTCGATATGACAAATATCGTATGTATGATAATGGCGATGAGCACATCCTCAAAGAATATCCTTTTTAACTTTTCCCCGACCCACAGGCTGTGTATCCTGCGGGTTATCGACGTCATACGCCGGGTTTCGTAATTATTCGGATTTGATGACATATCCCACACCTCTGACCGTCTGTATCATCTTGATACCGAAAACTTCATCTATCTTAGAACGCAAAAAGCGGATATATACATCCACAACGTTAGTCTCGCCGATGTAATCATAGCCGCATACCTTTTCAAGCAGGGTATCCCTCGACATAACGATATCCTTATTTTCAAGCAGGGTACGCAGCATTAAAAATTCACGGTTTGTAAGGTTTACCTCATGACCGTCGTACTTAACCGTATGCTTCTTCTCATCAAGGACAAGCTTGTTCCATACAAATATCCCGTCCTTTGCCGATTCCGCAGGAGAGTCGGCCGTTGCCGCACCTATAGTACTGCCTGCCTCAAGGTCCATCATCCTCGAATGCATCTTAAGGGCAACCCTTATACGCGCCAGCAGCTCCTCTATTGCAAACGGTTTGGTAATATAATCAACCGCTCCGGCATCAAGGCCGGAAACCTTGTCCATTACCGCATCCCTTGCAGTAACAAGGATGACGGGCGTACTGTTCCCGTCATCCTGTCTTAATCTCCTTAACACCTCAAGGCCGTTAAGCTCCGGAAGCATTATATCAAGCAGGATCAGATCAAACTGTTCATCGGTTGCCATCTGCAGCGCACTCCGGCCGTCGAAAGCCTTGCTTACCTTATAGCCTTCATGCACAAGCTCCAGTTCTATGAACCTTGCCAGTTTTTCTTCATCTTCAACTACCAGTATACGTGTTTCCATGATCTTCTCCTATCTGGTGCTTATATATTGTATCGTTCTTCGCCGGATTACAGTTTGTCAAACTCATCCTTAACCTTATCCACAGCGTCGCCCGCCTTATCAAGCACATTGTTGATCTTTGATGCATCATCCGCGCCTAATATCGCGTACCTGCAGTTAAAGAACAGGCCTACGATAAGGATCACACATACGGGCCAGAACGCTAACATGATCGCTACGATCAGCACCCATACCGGAACATCGATTATATTGTTATCATTGCGCTCAACGACGAACTTGTTATCCCTGATCTTTATCCATATGAGATGGAAAAGATGCTTTAACTTCTGGCCGAGGGGCTTGTCATTCTTCCTGCTGCTCTTGTCAACGGTATCAACAACGCTCACATAATCCTTCTGATCATCATAGGTCGTTGACCTTGTTGTCTGCTCGCCCTTAACTGCCTTGCCCTGGGCCTCCAAGAGGATCATCGCATCAAGGAGATCACCGTTTGCCTCCTCAAGTGCCTTCTTTGCTTCCTCATAACTTACATCTGCTCTCTGCCTTAACTTTTCAACCTTTTCGAATTCATCCATTTTTCTATCCTCATCTTTCTTCTTGATCGTTATCAGTTATTGCCGGCTTGTCTTTCGACAATATGAACTATAACTTTAATTAATTAATCCATCTTTGAAGAAAGATTAAAAATGCATTAAAAATTCAGATCCTTACCCAGCCCTCAAAATTCTTCTGTTCATTATCCCTGTCTTTTAGGTATGCGCGGGGGTATACGGTGATGTGTCCTTCATTT
>JAILJC010000120.1 GCA_024694965.1 Lachnospiraceae bacterium | reverse complement strand
GATAACTGTAAATACAACGGCGGAAACAATTATAGTGAAAAGGTGGCTGAATTCGTTAAAGGGCACGAAGTTATAAAAGTCTGCCCGGAGGTCATGGGCGGCCTGCCGACGCCCAGGGAGCCTTCCGAAATAGTGGATGGCGTTGTAAAACATAAGGATGGAACCTCAGTAGATACCGAGTTTAGAAAAGGTGCCGAACTTGCGTTAAATAAGGTGATCTCCGCCGGGGCCGAGCTTGTGATCCTTCAGTCAAGGAGTCCCTCCTGCGGAGTAAATTCGATATATGACGGAACTTTTTCGGGAACTTTGATTCCCGGGCAGGGCGTTTTCGCCAAGTTATTAACCGAGAATAATATAAGGGTTTTGGATGTCTCCGAGATAGAAAGAGAGAGTAAATCATCATGAAAAATATCTACAGTCGTGAATACAATAACAGATCATCGAAAGTTGCAACCGGCTTTGCCTGTCTGGGAATCATAGCAGCCACTGTTGCAATACAGGTGATCCTGGTAATTGCGATAATTATAGCGATACTTATCATGAAGGCTTTTTCAATGCATGATCTCAGCAACTTCAAAAATGTGGTCACTGAAATGCTGTCCGGATCTGATTTTATTTCCAAACTCACCGTTTTGATCACTGCCATCAGCCTTGTTATAGCTCTCATATTGTACTATTTCATTTATGTCAATAAAGACAAAAAGAAAGGTATATATGAATCTGTATTGCCAAAGCTTAAGAACATGAAAGTGTCGGGCTCCGTCCTCTGCATGACCGTGGCCGGCTTTGCCTTGACAAGCATCCTGGCGATCTTCATATCCTCAGTCTTCCCCGAACAGGCCGATAAACTGAACTCTACATTTTCACTTTTTCAACTGTCAGGGCCGTTATATTATCTTGATATCCTGCTGATCGGGCCGGTTTTCGAGGAGCTTGTTGTAAGGGGCATCATCCTTAAGATGTCAAAAAGATCCTTCGGCATGATAGGCTGCATGGTCATAAGCGCCGTAAGCTTTTCCGTCATTCACGGAAACATCATACAGGGATTCTACGTTATCCCGATGGGCATTTTGTATGGCTTTATCGCTTTCCAGTTTAATTCCGTGATCCCGAGCATTTTCTGTCATATGCTGCATAACCTCCTCGCAACCGTCATAACTTGGGATGGTACCATCGGTATCATCATCTATACCGTCTTAATCCTTATAGTGGGCTTTCTGGCATATTATCTGGGACGGGATCACTTCCCCATGTTCGAACAGGATGAGTCCTGACCTTTCAAAACCCCGTATTTATCACGTTTGTCCCGAAATTTGACGTTGACTTTTCCAAAACATTTAGTTACAATGTATTTATCATCACTTTTACTATGTCACATACCTACATCTTGTGGTAATGATTCTGAAAGGCACAATATGTTTAACAAGAGTGAAATCGCCGAAATTGAAGAAGCAGCAGTAAAATTCCCATGGATCGGATCATACAAGGTCTCTTCGGAATTTGTTTCCATTGCCGATAAAGCTTCAACAAGGCACTGGCGTATCATTGATTCTTCCAAATCAAGCATAAGCAAGTTCTATACGATCCAGCAGGAACTTAAAGGGTTCGGATTCGTCAACTGCAATGCCGGCAGTACGATAGCCGAAGCCCTTTCAAAGCTCAATGAGCGGCTTACTGTTACCGGAAATACCGTTTAACTCACTGATTCACACACTTTTTTCCATCCAGCGATACATACTTGCTTAATACGATCTCACCGTTACTCCTGCACTCATGGATAACTGCGTTCGTGGCATAATCTATAAGTGCCGGGTTTCCTTCATCATCCTTGGGAAATGCCTCGATGTAATCCCCGCCGGATGGCGTCTTACCTTCAACCTTCATGTATCCGAGGATACTTATTACGCTTGTGTTATTTTCATTCATATCTGAGTACCTCCTTAGTTCTGTCTCCTAAGGTAAGTCTATCAGATATTCAAAAATAAAACGTCCAATAACCATCTCTGATTATTGGACGCTTGTTCGTTTTTGAGTTTCAATATGGAAAGTGCCTAATTAACAAAATGATTTCGAAATTACAATTCTGTTCCCCTATTTAATATATTTAAATATTCAGCAAAAATGAACGCTTTGTTTCGCTGCTGACGAGGGGTATAATCTCGAAGAATCCCCAATTCGCAAAATTCATCAACAATTTTACTTGCCGTAGGATACGATACACTCAAATAATCTTTTACTTTATTTTTATTAATAAATGGTTCCTCAAACAAATATTCAAACAAACGTGTTGAATGTACATTGTTCAATTCTCGTAGTTTCTCTTCATAATATGTTTTTAATACCAGTATATCCTTCGCTGTATTAGTCGCTTCATCCGATACCTCTGCGATACCTTGTAGAAAAAACTTAATCCAACTCTCCCAGTCTCCCTTCTCCCTAACAGTCATAAGAGAGTCATAATATTCCCCTCTATTCTTTTTAAAATAATAACTAAGATACAAAAGTGGTTGTGATAAAATTTGTTTTTGACACAACAAAAAGGTAATTAGGAGACGACCCATCCTTCCATTTCCATCCAAAAACGGATGTATTGTTTCAAACTGCGCATGTATGATAGATATTTTAACTAAAATCGGAATATCGCTATTATCATAAAAAAACATTTCTAAGTCACTTAAGGCCTCTTTCATATCCTGGACAGAGGGCGGAACAAATGTTGCATTCTGCAAAGTACAACCTTTTGGACCAATCCAATTTTGACTATTTCTAAATTCACCCGGACTCCTCTCACTTCCTCGGCCAGTTGAAAGTAACTTTTCATGTATTTCTCGTAATAACCTGAGACTTAATGGAAACTCTTGTATACGTTCTAAACCATATTTTAGTGCGCCAATATAATTAACAATCTCTCCTATATCAACATTCTTTTCGCTATACTCTCCTATTTCCAATAAATCCGACAAAGAAGCCTGTGTCCCTTCTATCTGTGAGCTTAAAACAGCTTCCTTTTTTACATACATGGCCACAAATAATTCAGGATTAGACAATATCTGTGTCACTCCATCTAGCCGACCAAGTTTGCGATCAGCTTCAGAAAGCAACCTCATCATTTCCGCATCATATACAATTTCAGGATTTGGTGGTAATTTGCTAGGTTTATATGATTTATACCCCGATGGTTGTGTAACGTAGTAGCCTGCACGTGTGTTCATATCATAACCTCCTTTATTAAATTATTGCGCATAATATTTTAATATGTCAAGTTTTATTTAATTATTCTTGAAAATTTATATATATGGCATCTCTAACATAAGATTATTTTAACAACACAACCTTTACCACAGTTATATTAAAAAAACACGCCTCTTTTTTTAATATAACTGCGGAGTTTCAATCTATATTAAAATCATCTTTCATATAGCAGATAATAATACATAAAAAAACGGATCACGCATATAGCGTGACCCATTTTTTTCTTAAGTACTGCCGTTCTCGGGCTGTGTAATTCATCTCTGAAATAGATAACATCAAGCAGATCATATACTCCTGAAAGTGCCCTGTAGAACAATTTTGAATTCATCATATATTATATATCCATCCTCATCTGCATATCCAGCCAGCTTTTCTGGTCTGCTTCATGGATATTGTCCCCTGCCTGTACGTTGCCTGTAAGGAATGGGGACTTAGGATCGTGTTTCCTCATATTTTCCTTCACAAGCACCGTATTCGAATTGGCATAACAGTATCTGCACAAATGCCCGCAGGTATCATAGGCTCCGATATCAGCACCCAGCAGACAGTGACACTTTCCATTCCGCTGATTCTTACTTCGTTTCGGAACATCAAGGCTCGCTCCGAGTGCGGGCTCAAAAACCTTTAACGTCATACATCCGGAACAGTCGGCGCCATAAGCTTCAAGATCATTTCCCTCGGCACACGGCCGGATCGTGATATCATGCTGCTTTGCTATTTCAATGAACGCCTTTCCTATTTCAAGACTGTCCTTTTTAAATACTTCCCTTGCTTCCGGATAGTTTCTTTCCACCTTCTTATAGATATCTATGAAACTAATGACGCAGGTCTTTGTGTATCCCGAAAGGATCCCCGCCATCCGCTTAAACTCCGATATGTGCCAGTCAACGGAATGAGCCTGATCGACTAAAATAGGATCATATCTCCATCCGATCGCATCGACCCCGACGATATCGGAAAGCTTCTTAAAATCCTCCATAACCTTATGTTTATCCGGAACATTCGGCTCAATATCCTTTCCATAAGGTGTGATCGTCACATACCAGTATTGCCCATACTCCTTAAGTTCATCCATATGCGTGATCATCGGGCCGGGATTCTTGGTACAGAAAAGCAGCAGATCCACAACCTCAGGTGATAAGCTGTATCTCGTTACCTGAGTCGGGTTGTAAGGATTACGCACAAGCACGTATCCGTCCCTTATCCTGTTCATCAGCCATTGTGAATAAAACGCCGGAATATCCGTGCGCATTCCTGTATTTATTATCATATGATGCGGATCTCCCAAGCCAAAGTATATCACAAAAAGATAATATCAATACATGATATTAAGCAGGTAAAATATTGAGAAGAATTTACATTGAGGTACTAATATTATTATAATATATTAATACTTTGGAATTTATAAAGTCAGTTGAAGGTAATCCGGATAAATGATTTCTAAGGCTTTTTACAGATCGTTACCTGTCATGGCAGGATATATAGTTCTTGGTATCGGCTTCGGCATTTTGCTCCGCAATGCCGGGTTTGGTGTGTTATGGGCATTTGCCATGAGTGTATTTATCTATGCGGGCTCAATGCAGTATGTCGGTATAGGCCTGCTGACAGGCGGCGCATCTGTGATAACAACGATCATAACAACGATAATGGTTAATGCAAGACATCTGTTTTACAGCATTTCCATGATCGATAAATATAAAAACTCAGGCAGATATAAGCCTTATCTCATATTCGCATTAACAGATGAAACCTATTCCCTTCTCTGTGATGATAAAGGTCCGTCCGCGGATACCATAGACCGATATCGTTTCTATGTCTCACTGTTTAATCACTGCTACTGGATAACCGGAAGCGTTATCGGCAGTCTTTTGGGGGCGGTGCTGCCCTTTTCGACAAGGGGAATAGAATTCTCGATGACAGCTCTTTTTATTGCTTCATTTACGGAACAATGGATCACGTCAAAAGATCATATTCCTGCGTTGACGGGACTTATAAGTACGGTGTTTTGCCTTATTGTCTTTGGGGCTGACAGATTCCTGATACCTTCAATGCTGCTTATTACATTGATCCTTACTATAATACGAAAAAGGGAGGAAAGCCCGAAATGACCGCAGTTATACTTATAGCAGCCATGGCTGTTACGACTATGGCCTTGCGATTCCTTCCCTTTCTGATATTCGGAAACAAGACGCCCGGTTATATATCCTATTTAGGAAAAGTACTTCCCCAGGCAATAATAGCTCTTCTTGTAGTATACTGTCTTAGAGAGGTTTCGGTAATAACAGCCCCGTATGGGATCCCGGAACTTATTGCAGGTATTTCAGTTGCTTTGATGCAGGTATGGAAAAGAAATGCCGTTTTAAGCATCTTGCTCGGTACCGTTATTTACATGATCCTAATAAGGATCATTTGATCCTTTAGTGAGAAGAGAGGTTGATGATCATGAATACGAAAAAGAACTTCATTCTTAACCTGGTTACAGCGTTCATATGGCTTATGGCCGGGATCGCTTCGATCATCGTACAGGGTAAATACGCAGGGATATGTTTTATCGCATGTATCGTGTTTATTTACCTGGCGGTGATCACTTATAAACGCTGGAAGAACGAAAAGAATGATTGACATATGAAACAGCTATCATTATTTCCCGAAGAGAATACCGATCCACGCCCTCCGATATCGACCAACTGGAATCTATGGCACGGATGCACCAAAACAAGCGCAGGATGCATGCACTGCTATATGTACCGTCGGGACGAATCCATAGGGAAAGACCCGTCCATAGTCCAAAAGACCGAGAATTTCGATCTTCCCGTCAGGATTTTGAAGTCCGGAAAAAACAAGGGAAGATACAAGATACCGCATGGTTCCCATATTTATACCTGTTTTTCCTCTGATTTCTTTCATCCCGATGCGGATGAATGGCGTGATGATGCCTGGGACATGATCTATGAAAGATCCGACTGTTTCTTTTTCATGATCACAAAAAGGCCGGAGCGGATAGCCGGAAACCTTCCGGCAGACTGGGGCAGCGGCTGGGAGCATGTCATAATAGCTGTCACCTGTGAGAATCAGGAAATGGCAGATAAAAGACTTCCGATCTATCTGTCACTTCCGCTATATCATCACTCAGTCATGGTAGAACCCATGCTGAGTGCTGTTGATCTTAAGCCGTTTATAAATGAATACAGGGATGCCGATGGCCGCCCTGTCATCAAGCACGTAAGTGTCGGAGGCGAATCCGGACCGGATGCAAGGGCCTGCGATTATGCATGGGTAAAACAGATCCATGAACAGTGCGCAGAAAACGGGATAACGTTTTATTATCACCAGACCGGCGCCAGGCTTATAAAGGACGGAAAGCTCTACAAAATCCCAAGATCATTTCAGCATTCTCAGGCGCATAAAGCCGGACTGGACATGCAGTAAGCGGAGCCTTAGTTCCTGTTTCCAGCATTTTCCAACCTCCCTTTCAATAGTTCATATCTTTTCTTCTTCTCTTCCTTCTTAAAATGCACTTCCCGAAACTGCTCGGGGCAGCCTGTATAATCAAGTATTTCATCTCCAAACTGTTCGCTCGTAAGATCAAACACACATCCGTCCACGTCATTAAAGCAATGGAAATTTCCGTCGCTCCTCTCTATCCCGTATACCTTTCCCCCAAAGATATCCTGCATGAGAAAAGCCGTGATAGAACACTGTCCCAGTGTCCTGTTCTCAGGACTCCAGCCTGCGCGAAGCCTCGGTGCACAGGTTTCAACCGTCCATATATCCGTCAGCAGATCATAGTAATCCCTCGGGGTAAGTCCCTTACTGTCCGTAACATCCGCTGTTTCCCATCCGTAGAACCGATAGCTCTTTTTACTATCACCCATATCGCATTCCTCCACATATTTTTTGATTCCGCTCATCATTTGTATATCCTGACCCTGCAGTTTGTCTTTCCCTTTCTGCTGAGTCCTGTTTCCTGTGTAAATTCAAACTTACCTTTTCCGCGAACGGATACTATGTCTTCTTCCTTTAGCAGCCTTGCATTTTCCGTGCACTCTCTCCCGTTAAGAAAAACAAACCCGGCCGGGAAAAGACTGAGCGCTTCCTGTCTTGACAGGTTGTAGACACGCGAGATAACCGCATCGATCCTTACTGAAGACACCTGTATGAGCTTATCCTCAAGCTCAGGTTTTGTTATATCGCTGACATCATCCGTAACGCTCGCCGTAACTGATGTATGCTTTACCCTTGTAAGGTTTTCCGCTATGAACCCGGCGAGATTATCCCTGCAGAAAACACAGGCTTCATTTCCCTTAACAAATATATCCCCAAGCATTTCCCGCTTGATCCCGAGATTCATTAAAGCCCCAAGGAAATCACGATGATTAAGGTCATCCGAAAACTTGCTCATCACGGGCCTTATCCTTATTGCTAAGATCGGGAAATCCTGGACATAGCCTGATTCTTCCTCGCTTCCGAACCTTATCATTTTTCTCTCCGCTATGTCGCATCCTCCATACAGGGTCGGATGGGCATATGAGAGTTCCCTTTCGCATTCGTAATATACCGACTGCTCCGCAAGAGACATGAAGTCCGTAAAGGTGTACTGCCCCTGGTTATAACTCCGCTCTGCCAGTTCCTTAAGCCTTTGTTTATCTTCCATTTTTATTATCCTGTTTAAACATATCACCCTGCAGGAGATATCTCAAAAATCATTATCCGGTTCCTTGCATCAGTTCCTTCAAACAGATCCGTGCAATCGATCTCATCTAAAAACATAACCTCGTTAGCAGTTGACAGATACGCTATGTAATCATCCTGAGGGTAGTAGAAAAACAGCATCATCCTGCGTTCCTTCTCGTAGTATGATTCTGTCACCCTTCCCATAACACTCTTAAATATCTCTGTCGAAAAAGGATTGAAGAAGAAAAACCGGTTCACTGACTCAGGTATTTCATATTTCTGGGCCGCAAGATGGATGATCTCTATATTATCTTTTGCCGAAGCATTAACTGACTTGCAGTAGCTCCCGATATTTTTTACAGCATCCTCATAAAAGCCGTCCATAAGCTCGATGCCCACAGTCCTGCATCCTATCTTATGATTAAGGTAAATGGGTACCCTGCCCTTTCCGCATCCGTAATCAAGAACCCGGTCTTCCCTGCCAATATATCCACTTTCGATAAGGCGGTCAAGCACAGGGTATGAGGTCGGCTCGTACGGGTACAGATGATCCGTTGAAAAACGGTCGTTCCTGCCGGTAGTCTCTATATGCAGTTTCGCATCCGTAAGGTAATCCTCAAAATCCGACTTCATTCCGGTTAAAAAGGCCTCCTGCCTTTTGGTTATATGTCCCTGTTGATTATATAACATATCATGCAAAAAATAACCGTGCAAATATCAATTCATGAGAGGGGTGTCGGTAAAAAATAAACTATTATATAATTGTACTGCTATATCCGGCTTTAAATATGATAAGGAGCACTGCGGCATATGAAGAATCACGTGACCGATATGACAGTCGGGAGTCCTGCCAGACATATACTTTTGTTTGCTCTTCCGACACTTATCGGCAATATCTTTCAGCAGATATACAATTTAGCGGACTCGATAATAGTCGGCCGTTTTATCGGTGCGGATGCATTTGCGGCAGTGGGTGCCACCTCTTCCATAACCTTTCTGTTCTTTGCCCTTTGCAACGGTATAGGCGGTGGCGGCGGGATCATCGTATCCCAGTTTTACGGAGCACATGACGATGATAATGTTAAAAAGTGCATCGTAAACACGGGACTTATCATGCTTATCGTTCCCTTATTGTTCGGCCTTATAGGTTATGCCCTTGCTCCGGCTTTATTAACTGTACTTAGCACACCCGCCCCCATCTTAAGTGATGCGATTATGTATACGCGTTTTATGTGTATTGGACTTATCTTTGTTTCCTTATACAACTACCTGTCCTCAATGTTACGGGCTCTGGGGGATTCCAGAACCCCCTTATATTTCCTTATAATCTCAACACTGATCAATATCGTGCTGGACATTATCTTTGTCTGCTTTTTGAAACTGGGAATAAAGGGCGCAGCTTACGCAACGATAGTTTCCCAGCTTATATCGGCACTCTTTTGCGGCATACATGCATATAGGACCAATCCCTATTTCCGTTTTGAAAAAAAGGACCTGTCCGTCACCTTTGAAATGTCATACAAGATCATCCGCCTGGGTGTTCCGCTGTCCCTTCAGTTCGGTCTCATCGCCATATCATCGATGGCAGTGCAGCGTATAGTCAACGCCTTCGGAACGACTGTGGTCGCCGCCTTTACCGCAACAAACAGGATCGAACAGCTTATACACCAGCCTTATACCACCCTCGGGGCATCCATAGCCACCTACTGCGGCCAGAACTACGGTGCCAGAAATAAGGACCGTGTATATCAGGGATATAAAACCGGTACTCTTATCATGGTATCCTTGACCGTCGTCCTGATCACCGCCATGCAGCTTTTCGGAAAAGCGATAACGGGAATGTTCGTAACGGATTCCAATGTTATAAATCTCGGTGCCCTGGGACTTAAGATAACCAGTTCCTTCTATCTCGCACTTGGTATGATATATGTTGTACGCGGAGTCTTATCAGGCCTTGGAGATGCGTTTTTTGCATTGTTCAACGGCGTTGTGGAAGTTATCGGGCGGTTCACCATCCCACTGTTTATGACCGTATATATGGGGTTCGGAGAAACAGGTATCTGGCTGTCGGCCGGCGTAGTATGGGTACTCAGCGCCGTTACGGCATGGATAAGATATAAATTCTATATAAAAAGGGCTATGCCCTGAGACATAGCCCTTTGATCTTAATTATATTAATGCAATGCTCTGTTCTGAATCATCGGCAAAAACTGTCTTTGCATGCATGCCTTCGCAATCTATGCTGTAATCCCCCTTGAACGCCTCCACCTGTGCCTGTCCGTTCTCATCGGTTTTTACCGTTGTATCTGTCCACCACTCCTGCTTTACAAGTTTTTTAAGCATTTCATATGACGGCTTTAAGGAATTATCCTTCCTGACATATCCGCTCGGAGCCTTAAGCCATGCTCCGTCCCTGTAATCCCATGTTGTTATAGCTTCAACAAGCGGATGGGCAAACAGTATCCTGTACATCTCCTCTATTTCACGTGCCTGCCGTTCCTCCCCTTCCGGAGTCGTCGGCCACTCTTCAACCTGCCAGTCATTAAGATCAACGATATGGGGCGGCATCAACTCTCCCGAAATAAGGGTGTTCTCGGTGAAATGAATGGGAAGTCCGAAATGCGAGAACCTCTCAAGCACTTCCTCAAGCTTTTCACGTCCCCAATATCCCTGGTGCTGATGGGACTGTATTCCTATCGCACTGATGGGAACACCTGCATTAAGACATCCGTCTATAAGTATCTCATAGTTTATGGATGTATTAAAATCATTCAAAAGAAGCACTGCATCCGGATTACTCTGATGCGCTTTTTCAAATACCTCTTTAATAAGGCCTACACGTCCCTTATCCTTACATATGCGGGTCACTGCATTGTCATACTTATCAAAGATAGGCATGATAACTACCTCATTGATAACATCCCACATATCTATAACCCCGGCAAAGCCCTTGACTTCCCTTTCAATCCTGTCAAGCTGCTTCTTCATGATCGTTTCATTATCATATTCCATGAGCCATTTTGCGCATTCGGTATGCCAGCAAAGAGGATGTCCCTTAACCTTGACGCCCTTATCCTTAAGATACTTCGCTGTCTTCATGAGATTATCATGATTCGGCTTTCCTTCTTCGGGCTCATAGTTTCCCCAATAGAAAGGAAGAGTCGCATAATTGAATATCTCAAGCCAGCTGTCCGTTAACTGCTTGTATTCATCTTCACCCCTTAATACATAAGGGATAAAATCAAATCCTCCGCATCCGAACAGAAACGCATGGTTTAACTGCTTTATGTTTATCATGCGGTCAGCTAAAGGATTGCCCTGCCCGTCGGTGAACCTTACCGGCTTACTTATCTTTCTGTGCTTTGTATCCAAGTTCCTTACCTCCTGTCTTTCAAACGGATCATAAACGACATTTGTTATATAGATAGTATAGCCGGAATATCTTAAAATTCTTCTAATATCTTGATGTCAAACAGTTTATTATTTGTTATTCCTCTTTCAGGACAGTTCATTATCTCTTCATCAGAGTATGTTGCTTCAATCTCAATACCGTTATTATTGAATGTGTAAATCATTTCACCTTACCTCTGTTTTCGATATAGCCGCTCCGCTATGATCTCTCTTTCCTTCGAGGATTATGGTCATGGAAGCATCTTCCATGCGGTATTCTTCACGTACAAGTTCCCCGATTGGAGCTTTTTTAAGCATATTATAAAAATCTGCCGTTATCTGCGGCAGGATCACTGTCTGATAGTGTAATAATTTCTGATTTCCGACCTTCTTTTCTAACTGGTCGGTCAGCTTCTGCATCCAATGTTCCATAATGTATTCCTCTGACGATATCCTGAACCTGTCAGGCCTTATATTTTTTATAGATCCTGTTGTAAGCAATTACAAGAAACGGGGTACCTATGATACTTCCGACGATCATGATCACCCCCGCAAATGACATGTTAAAAATCCCTGCGATTGTCGAAATCCAGAAAATAAGGGAAAATACGATCCACATTATTCCGTTTGCGCGGTTATATGAGGGAATATCCCTGATCTCTTCTTCCGATACCGTTGATCCGGACCAGAACCACATGGGTTTTTTCCTTTTCATGGCATAGATACCGATCCCTGAGATCAGCGCACTGACAGGTACCATTATGATAAGCCATATTATCAATTCGCCCATATCTAAATCTCCCGTTCATTGCCGATGATATCATATTATAGCAGGATATAGCTGATTCTCCTAGTAACATGATCCTACATAAGAACATCCGACCGGTCGATTACGGACTTTCCAAGCCATTTCTTCCTGTACCAATAGTACATTACGATAAGGCCCCTGATACATTCATCCGTTGCTGTTCCCATAAAGATACCGGCAACACCTACCGAAAGCACGACTCCGACAAAATACCCTGTCGTAAGCCCAAGCCCCCAGTTACACAGGACGCCTGCAATGAACGGAAATATATATGCGCCTGCTGCCTTGAGACTGCTGACAAAAGTCATGTTAAGACACCGCCCTGTCTCGACAAAGATATCCGCTATCATTATCATCTGACCGAGCGATATGATATTGGGATTATCCGTAAAAATATGCAGAGTATAGCGGCAAAGAATTGCATTTATACATGCTAAGGTTATCGTTATCGGCATGGAAGTCCTAAGCGTCCTGAATACCCTCTTGTAAGCCTCTTCATTCTTTCCTGCTCCAACAAGATGTCCTGTGATTATCTGTGTGGACATTGCGGCAGCGTTTGAGAATATCATCGCAAAAGAGATAAGGGTATTGCAGTATGCCCTTGCGTTAACCGCATCATTTCCCATGGCATTGACAAAAGAAAGAAGTGTTGTCTGATAAAGGTTATATGTAAGATTTTCACCGGCAGAAGGAAGACCGATCTTTATCATTTTCATAAGAAGCTTAAACGGAAACGGATTTAAATAGCGCAGGGAAATCCTTCCTGTCTTTGTTATATAGAAAAAAACAATAAGCGAGATCACTGCCAGAAATCTTGCAACCACTGTCGATATCGCCACACCCGCAACACCCATATTCAGATATTTTAACGGACCGTACAGGAAAAGATAATTCCCGATGATATTGATGATATTGATGCTGAATGTGACCCTCATGCCTATTTTGGTATATCCGTTGCATCTAAGTATCTGGAGCATGACATTTGACACCGCCATCAGAAAGCCACCGCCTCCGACGATATAAATATATGTCATTGAAAATGAGCGCATCTCGGGTGACACATGAAGGAAGTTCATGATAAACGGATTTGCCGCACAAAAAACAGCACTGAGTATAATTCCAAATGTAAGATTGACTACGATCGACAGCGTATAGATCATGTTCATTCGGTCATACATTTTGGCGCCAAGATACTGTGCCACAACTACACTTGTAGCTGTGGCAATAATATTGAAAAGTATGATCATCATGAACATGATGGTATTTGCATTACCTACCGCTCCGACTGCATATTCGTCGTAGTGGCTCAGCATAACGGTATCGACATTCTGCAGCATCGTATTAAGCAGGAGCTCTAAAAACATGGGCCCTGCCAATACCATGAGCGGTGTTTTTTCATCTATAACCGTTGTTCTGTTCTTTTCCATTAAAGATCCTTTTGTTTTGCCTTACTCATTATGATCAGCATTATTATAAGCACTATCGGAAAAACAAGTCCTACTCCCATCCCGGCCCTGATATTGTCACCTGCATACTGTGTAACCCTTCCGACAATGGCAGGTCCTATACTTCCTCCCAGATCTCCCGCCATCGCAAGGAGCGCAAACATTGCCGTTCCTCCGGTCGGAAATCTTTTGGATGAAATACTTATGGTCCCGGGCCACATGATACCTACGGAAAAACCGCATAATGTACATCCGATCAGTCCTATAAAGGGATTAGCCGAAAGTGATGCCATAAGATAACAGATAACACATAAAGCACCGGAGCCCAGCATGAATTTCGACAAGGCAAGCTTTTCTCCATACTTTCCATATATGATACGGCTTATGCCCATTGTTACCGCAAACATACACGGTCCCATAAGATCACCGAGTGTTTTGGACAGTCCCAAAGCCGCTTCCGCATAGGCCGATGCCCACTGAGCCATGGCAAGTTCCGATGCTCCCGCACAGACCATAAGACATATCGAAACCCAGAAAAGAGGTCTTTTCCCCAATTGCCTTATACCCATACCCTTACCGTCTTCAACGATCGGCACTATGGGGCATGTGGCAAAGTTGTAAATATTATAGGCAGGTATAAGAGCCCAGAGGACGGAAAGCCATCTCCAGCTGTCCATGCCAAATAACTTGAAAAACAGGGTTGATATCACTATAGTCCCTACAGCACCCCAGCAATAGAAGGAATGTAAAAGACTCATGGTCGCTTCTTTATTATCGAACGGGCACGCCTCAATTATGGGACTTCCCAAAACCTCAATGAGTCCGCATCCAACAGCATATACGGTTACACTGATAAGTATCCCCGCAAATGCATTCGGCAGTATATAAGGCAAAAAAGCAAGCGCTATAAGTCCTAGGGAAGAGCATACCTCCGATACCACGATCGAAACCCGGTAACCTATCCTGTCCACAAACTTTGCACAGAAGAGATCTATAAGAAGCTGCATAAAGAAATAAACCGTGGATATAAGGGCTATATTTCCAAGTGAGATCCCAAAATCATTATGAAACTTAAGAAAAAGAAGCGGCGCAAAATTTGCGGCTATCGCCTGTGTTATAAATCCGAGATAACAGGCAAGTTTTGTTTTTCTGTAATCAGTCATTTTACAACCTCATCAAGCATCGGAACAGAATCAAGTGCACCCTGTCTCTTTTTTTCTTATCCATGACGCGTTTCCTATAAGCATTGCCCTTCTCCTTATCCAAAATCATCTGTCAGAATTCTATCGAATACCCGCTGTAACCTTCTTCCCTGTCTATTTTGAAACAGGTATAACCATCCGCAAAATCATACGGGATCTCGTCATCTTCCGGGATTTTTACGACTTTCGCAGGACTTTTGCCTGTGTAAATCCTTATAGCCTTATCACATACGATAAACTTTTCTTCCACGGTATCCATAACCTTGGCTTTTCTTACGACTGTGTAATTAAGCATATGCAGCACATATCCTTTATCGCAGCTCCTTAAAGTCAATTCGGTTATCGCCGGAAGATCGGTCATTATATATGGTGTGTCGATCAGATCCCTTAAACATTTTTCCAGGATATCCCGGTAAATTGTATATGCATATTCACTGTATAATTTAAATACCGGAAAACTGACATATATCCCTCCGTCACAGCGGATTATGCCTGCATCTTCACTGACCGAAAGACAAGGCGGTGTTTGTCTGTGAGAACAGAATTTATCATATGTTCTTTCAAAATATGGTTTTACTATATGAGCAAGTACCGTTCCATTGCCTGTGACTCTTTCTCCGCCTTCGTACAGGACATGATCGATATGGGGGATATCATCAAAAAAGCTCTCATCCAACCTCAGATATTGCTGGGCATGCTCACTTTTTCCTTTATGGGTAAGATCGATGGACGAAACCTGTGACTTTCCGTCCTTAAGTCCCGAGCTTCCCGTCATAAGGACCTTTCCGCCCTTCTTTATATAACTTTCGATCTTTGCAGCGGTCGCATCGCTTAATACAACCTGATCGGGAAGGATAAGAAGCTTATATCCGTCAATGGGATCTTCTACGTTAACAAAATCAAACAAGAGGTGTAATTCCGAAAGGATACGGTAAACACCTTCCATGATCTGTACATATGCGGGTTCTTCATCATATCCTGCCTTTGCCGGGATAAGAACGCCTATCTCACTTACCTTTTTCGTATTATGAAGCCGGGGCTCTAATGATTCTATCTTATCGTATACTTCTCCTATCCTCTCATATACCGCTTCATCAAGCTTTCCCGCCGGATGCAGTTGGTCGCCGATACAGACCTTTGCCCCGTTTGCTATCGCACGGAAGCACTCGTATTCCAATGCGTTTTTATGACGAAGAGAACCAAAATCACCCCATGCCGTATGAAACTTGCCGTTCATCATGCACAGGTCTTTGTCATACTTATTAAGATAATTAACCGCTACCGGAAAATGTGTGTATCCCCACTGTTCGCTCGGAAGTGATTCTATGTCAATAAAATCAAAATACTTTCTCTTTTCTACTGATGATGCTTCTTTATCCTCGCCGTCATCAAGACGGTACGGCAAAGAATTAAAATAGATCTCAAGGTTCTCATCAAGCGATTTTATATACAGGTACATGGTCCTGCAGAATCGCATCTCGCTGATCCTGTCAAACCGGTTAACATCATCACTGCACCTAGGATCAAGCCCCAGTTCCTTCATATCAGCCGAGCATGTGCCGCATATACATTTCTTTCCCTGTATGATATCTATCCAGAAACCGTCCGGATGATACAGCTCATATATCTCCTTAAATTCCTGCTTCAGGATATCCTGATAATCCCTGTTGTTATGACAGATATGGCGCCATGAATAAAACGAAGAATCAAACGGCTTTTTAACTCCGACAACTCCGTCTGCATCGACCGTGAGCCATTCCGGATGTCTGTCGGCCCAGTCTTCGTTCCATGAAACGCATGTATAGGCCAGCGCCCGTATATTATTTTCCTTACACGCTTTTATCTGTTCACCAAAGAGATCGAATTTAAGATTAGGATGCATGGTCCCGATCTTTGTCGGATAATAATACATACCATGGTGACATTTGGCAAAAAGGTTAATGGAATTGACATGCGCTTTCTTCAGGGTTTCTGTAAACTCCCTGCTGTCAAACTTTTCTCCGATGCCGTCAATGTACGGAGATGTATGAAAATCCAGATGTATCTGCCTGTATGGTAATTCTCCGTTTTTCACCCTGTTCTCCTTTATAAATGGTATCTAGATGGAATAAACATAATTGTTCTTTCTGGGAGCTGCTTCCTTTGCAGGCTCGGCGGCGTAACCCAGCGCGCAATGCCCTATGCCTTCATAATCGCCTTCAATACCGAGCTTCTTAAGGATACCCTTGCCGAAATCAGAATCAAACTCCTCCTTTGCCCTGTGGATCCAGATACTTGCCACTCCGAGGCTTTCCGCGGCATTCATAAGATTTCCCATTACAAGCGAACCGTCGTATACATGAGTAGGCACAGCTTTATCGGCAAGCACGATCAGGATAACCGGCGCACCGTAAAACGGATCAAAACCCTCACCCCATCCGCCGATCTTACGGTTTTCTTCGGATATCTCATCCCTTAATGCCTTATCGGTTACGGCAATGATCACAGGACTCTGCTTGCCCATGCCTGTCGCTGCATATGTACCTGCTTTGATAATTGCTTTAAGCTCCTCATCCTTTATCATATCGGATTTAAAATTCCTGCAGCTCCTGCGCGTTTCCAAAACCCTTAATGTTTCGTTCATTATCTTTTCCTCCTGTCAGTCCGAATTTCCTGAATATCATAACGATAAAAAGTAAAAAGTTCCTTATAACATATTATAGCAGTATATAAGGAAATTCTTCTAATAACTTGTTACCCGGCAGGTTATTATTTGTTATACCTTTTAGGTATATTACTACAGCTAATATATGTATTTCACAATAGCTTAACCGGGTGCTATACTTACATCAGAAAGAGAAAAAGAAATGAATCGGATCCGAAAATAACAGATAACTCAACTTAAAGCACTTGATCAAAGGAGGCGATCATTATGAAGAAATTCTTATCACATTTAGAAGAAATGCTTGAGGCTTATTACAAGACTTTTGCTTAATTTGAAAATACCTTTTCCCATTTTAAAAGGAGTCCTTACGGACTCCTTTCAGACTGTAGACAAAGTCAGGGGCATAGCCCCTGATTTTTCTTGCGATAAATCGCTTCAAACCCGCATAAACACTGGATTTCTTAGTGTTTTTATGGTATAATTTTTATATCATTTCAATGAGGGGTTTGGGGTTATGATGACACAGAATACCGACAAGAAAAGAGAACAGATCCAGATGTTCTGTATGGATGATCTCGTTCCGAAAGACCACCTGTTGCGCCTTATCGATAAAGCAATAGACTGGTCTTTTATTTATGACCTGGTCGAAGAAAAGTATTGTTCTGATAACGGCCGTCCAAGCATTGATCCGGTTGTCCTTATCAAAATTCCCTTCATTCAATACCTGTATGGAATAAGGAGTATGCGACAGACTATAAAGGAAATAGAAGTCAACGTCGCATACCGATGGTTTCTGGGACTGGAAATGAATGATTCTGTTCCACACTTTTCAACCTTTGGAAAGAATTACACAAGGCGATTCAAGGACACGGATCTTTTTGAACAGATATTTTCCAAGATACTTGAGGATTGTTATAAATGGAATCTTGTGGATCCGTCGGAGGTCTTTGTCGACTCAACTCACATAAAGGCACGAGCCAACAACAAGAAACTCCGGAAACGCATTGCCAAGCAGGAAGCTTTGTTTTACGAGGACATGCTGAAAAAAGAGATCAACCGGGACAGGACCGAACATAATAAAAAACCGCTGAAAGATCATGATGATCATGACAATCCACCACCGGACAGCCCTTCAGGAGGAATGGAAATCAAAGAGAGCACAAGCGATCCCGAAAGCGGATGGTTCCATAAGGGCGAACACAAGCAAGTTTTCGCATATTCAGTGGAGACGGCCTGCGATAAGAACGGGTGGGTGTTAGGATACACAGTTAGCCCGGGGAACTTGCATGACAGCCGTACCTTCAAAGGACTCTATGACAAGATAAAAGACATCGGGATCGAGACACTGATTGCGGATGCCGGATACAAAACACCAGCGATAGCCAAACTGCTCATAGATGACGGCATCAGACCGTTGTTCCCTTATAAACGCCCGATGACCAAGGATGGTTTCTTCGGAAAACATGAGTATGTATACGATGAGTATTATGACTGCTACATATGTCCCAATGATCAGGTTCTGAAATACAGCACAACCAACCGGGACGGTTACCGGGAATATAAAAGCTGCAAACACATATGTGCTGACTGTCAATATCTGAGTCAATGCACCGGTAGCAGAGATCATCAAAAACTCATAACCAGACATGTGTGGGAAAACTACATGGAGCAATGCGAAGATATCCGGCATACAATTGGAATGAGCGAATTGTATAAGCTCCGGAAAGAAACAATAGAGCGACTGTTTGGAACAGCAAAGGAAAATCACGGTTTCAGATACACACAAATGTACGGGAGGGCACGGATGGAAATGAAGGTCGGGCTAACTTATGCATGCCTGAATCTGAAAAAGTTAGCAAGAATGCTTCAAAGAAAGGGGATAATAGGACCTTCATATGATAGATTATTCGGTTGTCCGCTGGCTGTATGATAAAATCTCTTCAAAACAGAAAAATGGGAGCGAAACCTGAAGTTCCACTCCCGCTTTGTCTACAGTCTGGAAGCCGGATCATAAAGGTCCGGCTTTTTTTGTTTCTCTGAGTTTTTACATTTCAATATGGGGATTTTGCCGGAAAGACTGATAAAGTGCGAAAATATGGGATTCTTAGCTCTGAAGAATTACAGAAATGAATGTAAAAAAGTGCTGTAAAACATTGATTTTACGCTATTTATTCATAGAGTTCTTTTTATCGCACACTTAGAGATTTATTCTGATAATGTAGCAGGATAATTTACATACACTTTATGTATTTCGTAGAACAATTATAAACAGGGCAAGGAAGAAACCTAGAAACCCTACAATGAAAACCAGATAATCATAACCATTATTGATTAGCCATAAAACCCCGATAACTGTCAGTTTTTTACATCACGTTAGAATTGACTTTGTTCGCCTAGACGGATATAATATATTCTGTTGAAGAGGATCAATAATTCACCAAGAGTTATCCTGACATGTCTTGTGATCATTCTTTTTGCCTGCATGGCTATGGGATCGGTAGATTTTCCCTGGGCTCCGGAAGATGAATACCCCTCGGTCATAGATAATCGCAGGGAAGCCGAGGCTCGGGTTGCTCGCGACTGTGCCAAAAAGGTACAGAAAAAATGGAGCAAAAAAGAGATTGAGCCTGAGTCTTTTTCCATTCCATTCATTGTCTTGATCTGCGGTTGGAGATGTCCGGAGAACATGAACAAGATGAAAAAATCAAGTATGATTTAACACCGCTTGAAAAAGATCAATTTGGTTTTTATACAGGAATAAAGGTAAGTGTCCTGAAGAATTCTTCAGACAGCGAAGACTAATCTGAATCTGAGTCTGAATCTCAGGAGAAGGCAGAAACAACAGCCACTGCCGAAACCGCAGCCGGACTTCCGGCGAAGGAAATAAAAGGTGCATATACCACTGTGTCCGTACTCACAGTGAATATGAAGGGCAAGGATGAGGATGAAGCCTGGAGGGAGATCGGATCCGAAGATGTTACGGTTACCTTTGATATTACCGCTGTAGATGAGAATACGATCAGGCTTGATCTATATGGGGTAAAATTCGGAAAAGGTCCTTATGATCCTGCAACAGGTATTTGTGAATTCAAAATAGCTTCTAAGTGATAATTGTTGGAGCTAATGATGATGAACAGCATTTTCAAAGGAGTGAGCTATGAAAAAAGTAATACCACTTTTGGCCGTTTTTGCAGCAATAATGTTTTCATTAATTATACTTCCCACAAACACTGTCTTCGCGGAACAAGGCTCTGAAGAAATGCTTTGGTCAAACATGAATAACGGGGCTGTGAAGAACGATCCGCCTAAAGAAAAAGAGCTTACTCTCAGGGATAACGCAATTCTTTTGACCAGGATTTCAACTTACCACTGGAACAGTGGCAAAGGTGCAGAACCTGGGACGATCTATCTTTATGAAGGGGACAAACAAATAGGTTCCTGGAAAGCAACAGGGAGATCCGGCAGCGGTGTTAATAATGTACACTGGGATGCGAAGACCAATGTCGTTCTCTATCCGGATCATACATACACTGTGAAAGTCTCTGATCATAAAAGCTGGAGCTGGAATGAAACCTCCGGGAACTGCGGAATGTTTGAATTATACGGTCTGGACCCGGCGCCGGACAGTTCTTCCTCCGGCGGTGACGGATTCCCGGTGTCCGACCTCAGTGTGTATTACAACGGAAAGAAGATACCCCTGACGGATGACAAGGGAAGCGCCCTGAAGCCGATCATCAAGGACGGAACAGTATATCTCCCTGCCGAATCACTGATGAAAACACTCGGGCAGGACACAAAATGGGACAAGAATGAAAATGCATTCTATATCGGCAACGTTCCGGATGAAGAGATTCCGGGGCACTGCTGGGTTCTGGTCAACACGACACAC